>CAVRNH010000045.1:0-35613 GCA_963722085.1 uncultured Methanosarcinaceae archaeon
GGAATCATGGAACATGAGTTCCTCAATATTATCCCCATTGCAAGAGAAAGTGTGATCGAGTCTATGAATGACGGATATATTGTAGTAGACTTTAAAAATTCCATCGTAGATATTAATAAGTCAGCTCTTGAACTGGCAGGAAAGGCAGGAAAAGAAAGAAAGGAAGTAATCGGGAGAAACTTTAACGAGATTTTCGGGAAAGAGATTGAATTACTTCTTAATGATACTAATGAAGGAAGTCTGGGTAAAGAAATCTCTTTGACGAGCGGTCTGGAAACAAAATTCTTCAATCTTAGTATCAGCTCCCTTAAAACAAGGGATAATGCACAGGGCAAGCTGGTACTGATTCATGATATCACTGAAATATGTCGCTATCAAGAGGCTTTAAAGCAGGCTAATCAGAAGATAAACCTTATGAGTAGTATTACCAGGCATGACATTCTTAATCAGGTGAATGTGCTTTCCGGATACACTGCACTAATCTCGGAATCGCTTCCTCAAGATATCAAGGATGATCCTCGAATAGGGAAATATCTGAAAAATCTTAATAAGGGTATTGAGACAATCCACAACCAGATTTCTTTTACTAAAGATTACCAGGAACTTGGAGTAGTCTCTCCTACCTGGCAGTCTATAAGCAGTGTGGCAAAAGAAGCAGCATTTGCCTTTTCCGGCCAAGGATTGAAGTTTTCTATTGAAGAGAGAGAGCTGGAAGTATACGCTGATCACCTATTTAGAAAAGTCTTTTACAACCTTTTTGAGAATTCTAAAGCTCATGGAGAAAATGTTACTAAGATATGTGTTATCTCTCATAAAATCGAGGGAAAGCTCGTAATTGAGATAACAGATAATGGGATAGGCATTTCTCCGAATATGAAAGAGCTGATTTTTGAGAAATCTATTGGAAAGAACACAGGACTGGGCCTTTTTCTTGTGAGAGGTATTCTTTCCATTACAGGTATGGAAATAAAAGAAACCGGGGTTGAAGGAGAAGGCGTCCGGTTCGAGATTACAGTACCTTCTGGCAGCTGGCGAGAAAATACTTTTAAATAAATTTATTAATATCTCTCAGCTTAAAAATATAATTTGTTCCTTCAAAACTTCTTTAGTCTAAAGATGGAACTGCAAATTTTCTCCAAATCATTGAAAGGTGGTGAGCCCATAATGGAGCAAAAGTTTTATGATAATATCAATATACTGGAATGTGTTGAGAAAAATGGAATAAAGATTGAGATCCTCGAGTATAAAAATCTGCGAGGGCTTAGGGACGTTTGCCTTGCAGAAAATCTTTACTACCTTGAGAAGGCAGGAATGAGCCTTAAGCAGGTCAAAATTACCCTCAAGGAAAGTTCAATAACAACCGAACGGGGAGCCCTTTATTTCCATAAAGGCAACATCTGTACAGAATGCGAAACCGGAGGGGTTGGAGGTCTTGCAAAGAAACTAATTAAAAATAAGCTGACAAATGAGTCTGCTTTTACTCCTACTTATTCCGGTAGCGGTGAAGTTTTCCTTGAGCCAAGTTTCAGTCATTTCATATTGATGGAAATGAGTAATGATTCGATTATTGTAGATAAGGGTATGTTCTACTGTTGTGAAAAAGGGGTCAGTGTAGAAGTTTCATCTCAAAAGAACTTATCATCGGGGCTCTTTGGGGGAGAAGGCTGGTTCCAGACTAAAATCAGTGGGACAGGCCTATGCGTACTTGCAATTCCTGTCCCTCTAGCTGAAGTTCTGAAATATGAGCTTCATAACGAGAGATTGCAAGTTGATGGGGATTTTGTATTCTTAAGATCATCCTCTATTAATTTCACGGTCGAGAGATCTGCAAAGAATCTAGTCGGAAACCTGACGAGTGGGGATGGAGCTCTTCAGACCTTTGAAGGTAGTGGAATAGTTTGGATGGCTCCGACGCAGTTAGTATATAAGACGCTTGCAAGATGTAACTACCCATCTACTCCTAAAATAACGAAAAACGTTGGCAGTATTAACGAAGAGTGATTCTTTTCATCCGAATGCTTGTGTTCGCCTAAGAGAAAGTAATTGAGGCAAAATTAAAATACGCCTTCTTTACTTTCTTTTCTAAAACTTTCTAATGGAATTGGGATTTGACAGCTGGATACGGCGAAAAATTTACTCTCCCTCCAGAAACAGTAGTCTCTGCTCTTGTAGGGTAAGAGCCTAAGTTGCGAGCTTTTCTGTCCGGTTCCAGTAACCCTCTTTATCTGCTGTGAACAAACAGGTCAGAAGGTGCCGTTCGGAAAATGTTCCCAGAACCATCTCTTGGGCTCATATGCATTCTATACATTTTATTACTCACCTTCTAAATCGGGGATCAATTTCTCTGATCAAATTTAAATATAGTATTTGAAGATAGTATAGCTAACGGAGAATATAGTATAGCTAACAGAGAATATAGTACAGTTAACAGAGAATATAGTACAGTTAATAGAGAATATAGTACAGTTAATAGAGAATATAGTACAGTTAACAGAGAATATAGTACAGTTAATAGAGAATATAGTACAGCTAACAAGAATTACTACCTCTAATTGAGAATGTACTACAGCTAATAAAGAATATAATTTCTATCTTGACCCGATCTAATTTTTATCATGGCACTTTCTCACTATTTTACTTCAAAAATAGATTTTTCTTGTTTTCATTATTAGCCAGTTTAGCCCTTGTATTTCCGATAATATTCATTAATCAGCTTTAAAATCAATATCTTTACCCATTTGATTATTCATCTCCCTACCTGCTTTTCCCAAGACAACGTTTATATCTGTTCACGAATACTAACGTTATAATTTTTATAATATGAAAAATACTCTTTATTAGAAGGATCAAATCGATGAAATTACAACTTATTAATCTTCTCTTATTTTCTGATAAAAGGAGAGACTTTCTTCTATTATTGGCTGAAGGACCTAAGAGTATTGATGAAGCTCTTAATTCACTTCAGATTTCCAGGGTTGCTCTGCTTCCACAGATAAAAAAGCTGAAGGAGGAAGGGTTAATTGTTCAAGAGGGAGACATATGTCGTCTTTCCGTTATAGGTAATATTTTAATCAAAAAAACGCAACCTCTGCTGGATGTAACCAGTATATTCGAGGAAGAAGAGAGCTTTTGGAATCAAAGGAAACTGGACACGATTCCTTTTTCTTTTCTGAAACGAATAGGGGTCCTTAAATCTTGCCAGATGATTAAACCAGGAATCGATCATTTGTCAGATCTCTTTCCCGAGTCTGCCAGGTCTTTCGACGAATCTGCAAAAGCTATGATTCTCTTTTCCCATTTCGATCCATATATCCCTTCCTTTTCCCTGGAACTTGCAAAGAAGGGCATTGAGCTAAAACTCATTCTTAGCAAAGATTTATTTGAAATATTTTGCAGAGATTTTCGTAGTGAAGGAGAGAAAATTCTGGCTCAGGAAAATGCCACTGTTTTTTTGAGAGCTGAAGAAACTGTTGAAATACCTGCGTTTATCGGTGTTACGGAAAATAGATTGCTTCTCGGACTTTTTAATAAAAAAGGAAAATTTGAGGGACAGTATATTCTTAGTTCAGAACCAAGTGCTCTGAACTGGGGCAAGGAACTTTTTGAGTATTACATAGAAAAGTCAAGAAGGATTTCCTCAATGGACCTTATGGAAAATAATCAAAAACTTTCCCTAACGAGGTAATAAGCCAGAATAAGCCCGGATAAACCAGGATAAACTAGGATAAACCAGGTAATAAGTAACTTTAATTCGTTGTTCTTTTATATAAATTTCAACTTCAATTTTTTTTACATCACAGCAATTTTCTTACACACTTTCGTTAGAATCAGGTCGCTACTTTAGATATATTCAGAAATGACTATTAGGGAAAAGAATATTTGAGAACATTTAAGAAACCACTTCATTAGATCTTTCACGCCAATAGGAGAATAGAGCAGGGTTTTACCCCTGGTCAATAAAAGTATCTAACTCTTTTTTCAGCATTTGGCTGAGAATTTTTCCATCTACTGTGCCCCTATACTCCTTCATGACAATACCCATTAGCGGCCCAAGAGCTGCTGGACCTTTCTGCTTTATGAAATCTCCTTTTTCTCGGACCATTTTTTTAATAAAGTTTTCAATTTCCGCAGGATCAAAGGTACTTAATCCGAGCTTTAAAATCGCCTCCTGCACAGTTAATTCAGGTTCTTTTGCAAGGGCAGTCAAAAGGTCCTGAATAGCTTCTTTTGCAATCTCCTGGTTTGAAATAGCTGCAAAAAGTCCTTTAAAGTGCTCATCTGTAAGATTATCTGTCTCAACCCCATTTCTCCGGATTTCTGGAACGATTCCCACAAGAGTCCTGGCAATTAGGGTTGAGTTTACGTTTGCATCTTTGCCGTAAATTTCTATCAGGCCCTCGAATAGAGGGAGAAGTTTTGAATAAGCTATTTTTTCTGCAAGTTCTTTATTCAGGCCGCTTTCCGAAGCAAAGCGCTTTACTCTGTCTGTCAGGAGTTCAGGAGTCTCAATTGAACCAAAATATTCCTGCGATATTTCTATCTGAGGGACATCGGTCTCAGGATACATCCTTGCAGCGCCTGGCAGTGGGCGCATGTAAACAGTATTTCCATCGGGAAGGGCTTTTCGAGTCTCTTCAGGGATTCCCTCAATAACTTCCTTTGCCCTTTTAATAACTGCTTCAATTGCAAGCCTGGTTTTTTCAGGCTCGTCTGCAACCATTATTACAGAGTCTTCCGGGCACGCACCAATTGCATCTCTCACAGCCTGGACTTCCTTTTCTGTTATCCCGTAATTAGGGAGTTCGTCTGTGTGAAAGATCCCTCCTACACCTGAAGTCTTAGCCCTGTCTGAGAATTCGGTGCCTAGCCTTCTTCCGGGCTGGACTTCTTTGCCCACAAGCCCGTTGAATTTTCTGAGAAGGGCAGCCAGAATTGCGCCTTTCTTTAAGCCTTTTTGCAAGACTTTAGACTTTGTATCTATGAAAAGAGCCGTTACATCATATATTTCCTCACACACAAAGGCCTTTCTTTCCATGAGTTCCTGCCTGATGAAAAGAAGGTTCAGCTGCCTTTCAACTTCCCTGCGGACAATATCTTCTATAAGGTCAAGGGCTTGCACTCCTTTTATTTCAACTCTTGCGCCTCTAGCAATTGAGATATTTACATCCTGCCTGATGGTCCCAAGCCCTCGCTTTACCTTGCCTGTAGACCTGAGATACATCCCTATTTGCTCGGCCACTTCTCTTGCGTGGTGAGGGGACTTGATATCCGGTGCAGTCGCAATTTCCACAAGAGGAATTCCCAGCCTGTCCAGAGAATAAACGATCGAATCTCCGATTTCCTCTATTTTTTGGGCAGCCTCCTCTTCCACACAGAGACTATCAATTCCGCATCGTCCTTCCGAAGTCTCAATGTATCCATCACCTGCAAGAAAGGCAGTCCTCTGAAACCCGCTAGTGTTTGATCCGTCCACCACTATTTTTCTCATAACATGCATCTGGTCAACAGGTTTCATGTGGAAAAGCTTTGCAACCTCAAGGGAAATATCCAGGGCTTCCTTATTGAGTTCCCTCGGAGGCTCTTCGTCATTTTCTATAAGACAGGTCGAGTTGTAAGCTTTATAAATATACTTCCTCCTGATCTTGGTTTGCTCTACCGCAGCCCTATCCTTTTCTCCCATCTCACTTTCAGTAGCTCTGAGATACCTGAAATACTCAAAGTTCGAATCTCCGATATCCCTTATAAGGGTCGGACACCTGCAGAAAAGCTTCTCCTTCGAATCCAGTTGCTGGTGAATTTCAAGCCCGGCTTTCAGGCCAAGTTCACTATAATCATATTTTTCCATATTTTCACCCGAATCTAAGCAGGAGCACCTAAATTTTCCTAAAGTGTTTCTTTAATTCTCCTTAAAATATAGTCCTTTTTTCTTCCTTCGGTTTTAAGTCCATCGGCTCGTAGTTTTCTTCTTCTTTTTACCCTTTCTGCGCTCAATTACTCTCTTAGCGCTTTTAGGCACCGCATTAGCTGTTATTGGTTATTATAGTAGGAAACTAAACGTAAAAGGTATGGTAGAATGTATAAAGGTATCTATTGTAGGAGAAGGGGTAGAAGAAGAGGTAGCAGGATGAGCTTTTACTTAAATCTAAAAAACTATTTTCACCCTGTAACGAGTAGTTTATCAGGATTTAATCTTTCATTATTTTACATTTAGATTTTTATGAAAAAGTTTATATATTTTGACATTTTCTAAACCATGGGGTAAAGTGCTCTCAGGGCAAAAAGTTATTCTACAGTCAGTTATTGATACTGTTAAAGGTTAGAGTTACTTCGTCAAAGGATTTATTTCCAGGGTTTCTTTGCTGCGTTGACCTGGAAATAAATCCAGTAGTTGTTCCCTCCTTAATGCTCTGAAATTCTTAAAAACAGTAGCCCTGAGAGATTTTAACCTTCATTTTAACCTTATAAAACCAGAATTGAAAGGATCTATAAAAGATCCCATAACTGCTTTCCAGTTCTTCAGGCTTTTTTATAAAGGAAAGCTTTCGTATTTCCCTTTTTCGTTTCTCAATATTTGCTCTCGGGCTGTAAATTCAGCCCTTAACTTTGTAACTACCCTTTATTTACTATTTATACATAATTTTGATCCATACTATTAGAATTTCAAAGATAATATCCCACCTATAAAGGCAACTGTATTCGCTAAAGTGGTTGGAATCTAATTAACGAGATTCAATTTCTGAAGCAGAATGATGGATTTGAATTAAAAAAAGTGTCGATTTATGTGAAAGTGGATTACTTTGAAAGTCAAACTATAAATACTCAAAATTTAATATTAATCTATTAATTAAATACCACAGGGGGCTAAAATATGGCTGATTTAATATATCTTGCTGTAGTGTTTTCTCGTATTAGCACTGATTGCTTATATACTGGGTGCACAGGGGTTGCAGGCTTCTCTATGCAGATTGCTAAGTGGCTTGTCATAATTTTTATCATACTTGCCATCATCACATTTTTGTTATGACTGCAATTTCCAGCGGAACAAGTGTCAAGTTATGTGATAATATGGGCATAAGTTAGGGGTGATAGACAGATAATTAGAGGTAGACTATTTTGTTAAAAATGGCAACACATTATAATTAATTTGTCAGTCAAATTGAAGTTTAATTTATTTCTCTTTTTCTATTTATTGGAATTCAGAACATCTTTCAAAGAAGCTATTTTGAGTCTCGATACTCCATTAATTGATTATTCGAGCTGAAATAAATTTAATCTTAAAGTATTCTTTGCCTGGGTTAATTTAGCAACCCATTTCCTTAATTATTTAATCAAGCATCCTACTTCCAAGATCGACTTTAATTATTTGCAATCAACATGGGGTAAAATCAAGTAAAATTTTTCTTTATAAAATAGCGGATAGTTTATTGCTGTAGGGGATGCCTTCTTTAGGTAAATAAGTAAAATGCTAAATTAGTCTTAACTATGCTAATTCAAGCTAAATCAAGAGCTATAGAAAGCGGATTATTACACTCTATCTGTTGTTTAATATTATATCCTTTTTCTAATATTAGTCAATACCAATATCCTTATATTGTTTGTTTGTGTCCCCAATTAACTAGTCACAGTGTTAACATACCTCCTTTAGACACACGGGGGAATCGACATAAACAAATTAATCATTTTATTGGCAACTCTTCTTATCTTATTGGGCTCAGGAATCGGGACAGCTGAGATTTTTATCCCGCCTGGAGATTCTATACAGGCCGCAGTGGACAATGCAACAAGTTCAGGTGACGTGATTATCTTAAAACCTGGCACTTATATCGAGAATATCAAAATAAACAAAAATAATCTTGAAATAAAATCAGAATCAGGGAATCCTGATGAAACAATAATTAAGGCTAAAAACTCAAACGATAATGTAATCTCTCTTGTGAAAGCAAACAATGTGAAAATCAGTGGGGTTGAAATCACTGGAACAAATAGTGTTCATGCAGGAATCGATCTCTCGGAGTGTAATAACTGTATCATTGATCACAATAAACTTTTGGGTAACGGATTTGGGATTAATGTTCTAAGTTCCACAGGAAATACGCTCTCAAATAATATAGTTACGAACAATGGAGATTATGGGATCTTATTCTCTACTGCTAATGATAATACTCTCTCAGGCAATACGGCTTCCAATAACAAACGCGGTATACATATTGGTACTTCTGACGGCAATACTCTCTCAGGCAACAACATTGTTTCTAATAGTGTTTATGGTCTTTATGTCTGTCCCAGGAGTGACAACAACCTTGTTTTCAATAATTATTTTAATAACAACGTTAATGGGTTAATTTATAACGGAACCAGGAAATGTCTATAACACAACAAAAACTGCGGGCACTAACATTGTCGGTGGGCCTTATGTCGGAGGTAACGTCTGGGCAAAACCTGATGGAACCGGGTTTTCACAAACTGCACTAGATAACGATGGAGACGGGATTGCCGATTCTGCATTTAAGTTAGGAAACAGTATCTATGCTGATCAACTACCTCTTGTATATGTATCCAACCCACAGCAACCAGTAGTTCCTGTAGCAAATTTTGAAATGAACAGTACTAACGGTTTTGCTCCTCTCTCAGTCCAGTTTACGGATAATTCTGAGAATGCAGCTTCTTTGAGTTGGGACTTTGAAAATGATGGAACATTAGATTCTACGGACAAAAATCCAGTTTATGTGTACAACAGTCCTGGAACTTATACCGTTAACCTCACTGCTACCAATGAAAATTGGTCGGCTTCAAAAACTGCCATAGTAACTGTTACGCAAGCTAGTGGGGATAACTCCGGAAGCAGTGGAACTGAAGATGGTGGAACTGGAGATAGTGGGACTGAAAATGATGGTGGAAGCAGTAACTCTGATAGCAGTCACAGCAGTCATAGTAGCGGTAGCAGTGGAAGCGGAGGCGGTGCCGGCGGCTCTCCTGAGCCTCAAAGTAATGTTGAATTAAGGAACTTTCGCAGACATTTGTTACTAAGCGGAAAATCTGTAAAGTTCGATTTCCCGAGGAACGCTACTTCTGTCGTATATCTGAGCTTTGATTCAAAGAAGACAGCGGGGAAGACAACTACCATAGTCGAGATGCTGAAAGGAAAGTCCATCCTGGTCACAGAGCTGCCTTCTGACGAGGTCTACAAATACATAAATATCTGGGTTGGAAACAGTGGATTTGCAACTTCAAAGAATATCGAAAAAGCAGTCATATCTTTCAAGGTTGAAAAATCCTGGATACAGGACAAAAAAATCGACAGATCTTCTATCACTTTGAACAGGTATGACGATGGAAAATGGGTGCAGCTTCCAGTTAACCTGACAGGGGAAGATAAAGGATTCATTTATCTTACAGCTAAAACCCCGGGGTTCTCATCCTTTGCAATAACAGGTAAGACTGAAACGAAAGATAACATAGTAGATAATTCACAGCCTGCTTCACAACCTGTCTCACAACCAGGTTTGGAAACTGGCAATCTTAGCAAAAATGGTGATGGCCTTTCGCTCAATTCACAGGTTAAAAAGACATTTGAACATAAAGCAAGTACGAAATCACCTGGATTTGAAGCATGTTACGGAATAATATCCTTAATTACTTTATTCTTGCATAGAAGAAATAAAAAAAGAAATTAAGTAAGGATAAAAGATAAAAACTAAAAATTAGTAAGTAGGACTTACGCGGTTGAACTGAGAAAGCAATAGCATTAAACCTCCAACTGTATAAATCACTAAATCAGTCACAACGCCGAATGTGCTTGATTTTGTACTTCAGTGCGTAAATCCAGTAAGGATAGAAAATAGAAAAAACTAAATAAAATCCATGGTGAAGGTTCAAACCTTCATTTTTCTTTTTTTGTACATTTTTGCTGGTATAAGCAAAGAACGTTTAACTAATATATTTGTCAACTTGGGTTTAGGAATAAACTATTTATATAATAATTGTATTATAATAATCCGGTTGGGGAGCACTCTAACTCTAAAGGACTTTTTCTGATAAAAGAAAAAAATTGTTCAATGATCAATAAGTATATTTTGAAAGTTTTGTTTCAATTTATCCTTCTTTTCAGAAATGACCTTTCTATTGTGCCTGAATATGAATATTTCATTCAAAAACTCCCTCGATCAGGATTGCATTATCATTCAAAAACTCCTCTTCATCAGGAATATTCCTGACTGAGTAAAAGACATTGGAACTATCCACATTAGGTAAGTCGTATATTCAGGCTATATTTAAGCTCTCTCAAGGCTTAATTCTCGGAATTCAAAACTCTTAATTGCTCTGGGCTTTTACTCCATGCTCGCAGATGTAAACTCTAAGAACTGGAATTCAGCCCGGCCTCTGGAAAGAGACATTTTGAATCAATTTCGCTTTGGGTATCCATCTTACCTCATTATGATAGATGCATTATTATTCCGAAATGCTTTTATATCTAGTCGAGGAGGTACTTCGTAGAAAACTTAGAGAAACTCTAAAAGATATTCAAAAAGTAAGATTCTCTCAAGTTTTCAGGAAAATGTGTATTCAAGACTACTCTGCTACTATTGACGTAGCTAATCGATTACGAGCTTGTGGGGTTAAAAGGCTCGATAAGCTTGTAAGCAGATATTAGTGCAAAAATAAATTACCTGCTTCGAAAAACGGACTTACCAGAAGTCTGTCAAATAACGAACTAAATTATAATTACAGGTGCAGATGGATTAAACCCAGATCCTCCTGCCATAATTCAACCCTAAATCTTACCCAAGATTCACTAATCCCAGGGTCCTACCCGGGATCCAACCCAAAGTAACCCAACCTGCGATCCAACAGGGGTCCTCCCAGATTCGACCCAAAATCCGACTCCAAATACTTTCTGGATTCAACAACCCAGGATCCAGATTTGAAGTCAGGACCCAATCCAGAATTCGACCCAAAATCCTGCCTCGATACATTCGGACTTAACCGAAGGTCCGGTTCGAAGTCAGGACCTAGCACTGGATTCAACCCAAAATCCCAATCTGGAAATTGACCCCGGATCTAATCGAAGATCTAGCTCCGATCCAATCCAAACGGTCGTAACATTATGCAGATTGTCAACGAGAAACCCCAGATAGACCTTGTCTTCAAAGCTAACACACGGCCAAATAGACAAAAAATTGAGCAAAAAGACAGATACACCGACGCATTTGAAATTTACAGCTGTTTAGCGAAATTTGAGACAGCTAACTTTGAAACCCAAAACCCTAAAATGAAATATCTCATCTCATCCAATACCAGAACCCTATCTGGTAATACATGTAAAGTTGAAAATTCAGGCTTACATCTTCTGCAGAGTGTAGAGAATAATTCCTCTAATTTAGAGCTTGAGTTGACCGAAACTGGTTTACAAATCATCACTGGCTGGACAGCAGAACCCTGTTTTTGTCCGTTAGTCCGGGAAGATTGGAACTGAGCGCAATAAAACGGTGTTAACATGTCAGTTAACCAATCGGTCAACCGGATAGTGACAGGTTCCGGTGTAATACTTGTAGGAACCTTTATCGGAATGCTGTTCGACATTCTCCTTAAAAAAGTGCTCACATCGCATCTCTCTCCAGCTGATTTCGGAACATATTCCCTTGCACTTACCGTAATATCAATCACAGGAGCTGTTGCAACACTTGGACTTAACGAAGGAGTGCCCAGGTATATTGCATTTTTCAGGGGAAGCAATGAGGAACAAAAGATTCATGAATTAATAATTTCAGCCATAATGATGGGCCTGATTGCCGGCTTGCTTGCCATGCTGGTCTCCCCGGTTCTGTTTCAACATTTAGCCGGAAATGGGTTCGACGTGCAGGGCAAAATCTTGTCCGTGGTCAAGATATTGATCTTTACAATTCCGTTTACGATACTCTTGAATCTGACAGTAGCAATCTACAGGGGATTTGACCGCACGAGTGTCAATATGTACTTCTACAATATCATAAGACCGGTGTCCCTGCTCGTATTTGCTTCAACTGCCGTGTTTCTGGGTTCATCCCTCCGTGGAGTAGTGTTTTCGGACTTGCTCTCCATGATATTAACTTTCGGAATAATGTCAGTTTATTTCCTCAGAAGACCCCCAGTTAAACCTCAATGGAGTTTAAAATTCAGCGAGCCAACCAGACAGCTAATCAGGTACTCATTTCCGCTTTTGATAAGCGCGACTCTAATAAACCTCATGACCTGGACAGATACTATAGTTCTTGGCTATTTTAAGTCAACTCAAGTAGTTGGAATTTATTGTGCAGTGATCCCACTGATAGGATTTCTGACCCTGATAATAAATTCCATGGGCTTTGTGTACATCCCTGTAGCATCAAGATTGTGGGGAGAAAACAAGACTCAGTTAATTGGCCCTATCTACCAGATAATGACCAAGTGGTGCTTCATGCTCACCTTCCCTATCTTTGCATTGTTGTTCATATACCCCGAGTTAATTCTCACGAAATTATACGGAGCAGAATATGCAAGTGGGGCTATTGTCCTGCGTATCCTTTCTCTGGGATTTGTGACAAATTCATACCTCGGATTCCGTTATCAGACTATAATAGCATCTGGAGATTCTAACTTCCTGATGAAATGCTCTGTAGCAAGTGCAGGAATAAATGCCTTCCTTAACTTCGTCCTCGTACCCCAATATGGTATGGTAGGTGCAGCTATTGCATCTGCAGTATCTTTCGCATCGATCGAAGTCTTAATGGCCTTGAGGCTGTGGAAGAAGCAAAACATGCATCCATTTACTCCTATGTACAGGAAGTTGACCGTTATATGTGCCTTTCTGGTTGTGTCCATGCTAGTAGTGAAAGATGCGCTTCTACTTTCTGGGGCAAGCTGGGAATTTGCAGCTTTTGTTGTTGCGTATTTCTTAATTATTCAGTACGCAAAGTTACTGGATGAAACTGAAATTAAGATGATAGCAGAGATCCGGAAATCTATTCGATATAATATAAGCATCCATATCCCTCAGGCACTCAAAATACGTGCAGCATAATTTACTTTCTATAAGTAAGGAAGACCGGCAAGTATTTCCCTTGGGAAATGCCGGCAATTCTATTTTTCATGAAATTTATAACTGGGTTCCCATATTTTAAGCGATATACATAGCTCCACAAATTATAATGTCAAATGATTGTGGTTTTGAAATTAGAGCTTTGGTTTCATGTGCTTAAGGATAAGCACATAATTAGGCATCAATAGAAGCTTATGCGCTTAAAAACGCGGAATCCATTATAAATATGGGACTTTAATTATTCAGGGAAATGGGCAATTTTTAAAAGTTACCAGTTTTATTCTCATCAAAGTTTTATTCTTTCGAATATCCTTTTTTGTGTAAAAACTCAGGAATCCTATCCTGAATTCAAAATTTTCTTGTTACAAAACTAAAAATAGGTTGAAATTTAATTTATTATATTAATTTGGCTTCGCTGCAAATAGTTTTCCCTAAAGTTTTTTTCTATTTGTAACAAGTAAAATTTAGAGAGGTAAAAAATGGCTTTGAAAGATGAAATTAGAACTAAGGCCCTTACTGGAGGGTTTCAGCTTTTTGGCGTTTCTGACATCAATAAGTTGGAGGAAGTTGAGTTTCCTGCAGGTCGTGGGCTTTCCCGTCCGTCTGAGTTAATGCCTGAAGCTAAATCACTGATAGTTATGGGTATGGTGATCTGGGATGAGGGTATGAATGCTGCTATAAGCACGCCCGGAACAGGAGACTTTAGCGGGGGCGAGGCTGAATATTATAATCTCTATTATGAAACTGTCGAGACAAGAGCATGGAGAGTTGCCCAGTGGCTCTGGGAAGATAAAGGAATTAAAGCTATTCCCACACATTCTTTGCATGTAAAAGTAGCTGCATACCTTGCGGGATTGGGTTTCATAGGTCACAACACCCTGGTCATAACCCCTGAATATGGCCCAAGAGTGCGCTGGGTCGCTATGCTAACTACGGCTGAACTTGAATCTGATAAGCCTTTTACCAGGAACCTTTGTGCAGAACAACCTCTCTGCCAGGAAGAGTCCCTGTGTGTAAAGGCTTGTCCCTACAATGCGATAATACCCGGCCCTTCCCAGGGTG
Source organism: uncultured Methanosarcinaceae archaeon (assembly GCA_963722085.1). Taxonomy (GTDB): domain Archaea; phylum Halobacteriota; class Methanosarcinia; order Methanosarcinales; family Methanosarcinaceae; genus Methanosarcina. The sequence continues at coordinate 14,117 of CAVRNH010000045.1, forward strand.
TGCCTCCGGGTGAAAAAGTGAATTATGATAAGTGTGTGGTCTCCCATGAACTTGAGAAAGATATAGATCCGAAGTGGGAAAAAAGAATCCGAAGAATTACGGAAAGAGGCTTTATGGAATGCACAATATGCAACCTTGCCTGTCCTTATGGAAAAACTGTTGATGAAAAAATAATTCCCGCAAAAAGAGGCCTCAGCTAAGAGTTAAAAACCCTACATGTTCGTATTGCAGGTTATATTATATGGTTACACTATAAGACTACCTTTATTTTAAATTTTTTATCTTCCGGCTTTAATTTTATATCCTCCAGCTTTATTTTTCTTATCTTCCGGTTTACTTCTTCTTTACATCTTCTTCTCTCTCTATTTTATCTCCATTTTTACTATTTTTATCCCTTGGAGTTAGCTTTCAGTGGTTTACTACTTTCTTGTTTTACTTTTATAGAAAGAAATGCTTTGATCAATTTTTCAAAGATTTGATAAGACATCTTTAATAAAAGTGCAGGACATTATTGATTAGGGGAGAATATGAGTTGGAAGTACATACGAAATCTGGTGACAACAACAATAAAAGAATGGCTGGAAGATGATTCAATGACTTATAGTGCCGCGCTGGCATTTTATTTTGTATTAAGTCTTCCTGCTCTCCTGTTATTTTCAGTATCCATAGGAAGTATTTTCTTGAAGTCAACAGATGTTCAGTACAGAATAATTGATTATCTGCAGCCAGTCGTTGACGAGAGCATCATTAATATGATAATTGTACTTTTCGAACATATTCCGGAGATTAGTTCCCTCTCGATAAGTGCATTGGTTAGTTTTCTACTACTTCTCTGGACTGCGAGCAATATTTTCAGACGCTTGAAAAATTTCCTTGAGAAAGCCTGGGATATTGAACCTTCCGAATCCAATAGTATTAAAGACTATATAATGGATGCAATCGTGTCCTCTGTTATAGTTATATTTTTTGGAGGGCTACTCGTAGTGAGCATAATTATTGAGGGTGTTGTTTATATGGGTTCAAGTCTACTCCATGAATTTTTACCTTTCTCACCTGTCATGGCTGATTATGCAAGTTCTATAACCAGTTTCCTTATTCTTGTGCTATTTTTTATGCTTGCATATAAGATACTTCCAGATTCAAGTCTTGATTTCAAGTCTATCTTTGTAGGGTCACTTGTAACAGTAATTCTTATAACAATAGGCAAATATGCTGTTGGGCTTTTTTTAGCATATAGTAATCCTGTAAGCGTCTATGGAGCAATAGGGTCCATTATAGGATTATTTCTTCTGATTTTTTATTCCTCAATCATGATCACAATTGGTGTAGAGTTCACAAAGGTTTATTCGGAATCTTAAAATTCTTTTACAAAAAGAGACTTGTTTTTTCTTAATTTGCTTTTATTTTTCTTTTACTTCGATTTTGGTAGATTCCGGATTCCGAATGCTTTTTTCAGATCTTAGATCATTTTAAGGAAAGGCTTTCTTAATTATTTGATTTCATTGGAATACTGTGCGAATCATTTATTGAAGAATCACCTCTGGCTTAGAACCTTTCTTGAAACTAACTGGGAATCTTCTTATACTATTAAAGTAATGAGAGAAAAACCGTTATGTTTAGCTAAACATAACACTTCGCTAATTACATTTATTATAATAAGTAAGAGGAAGCAAATATGGGAGAAAACAAAAAATTCGTTTACGCTATTGTCGCTATTTTGGGAATATTAGTTCTAGGAATGGCAATATCAAATGTTGCCAATCAGGAGTCTAATGTTATAACAGTCTCTGCAGCTGCAAGCCTTACTGAAGCTTTCACGGATATAGCCTCCCAATTTGAGGAGGAAAATCCTGGAACGAATGTAAGTCTGAACTTTGGAGGCTCGGGAAACCTGCGTATGCAGATTGAAGGTGGAGCTCCGGTTGATGTTTTCGCTTCGGCTGACGAAAGTCAGATGAACAAACTTGGCAATGAAACATTTATCGACAACAGTTCAAGAAAAGATTTTGCTCAGAACTCACTTGTGCTCATCGTTCCCGAAATGAGTACACTTAATATAACTGGCCTGAAAGATCTGACAGATCCTAAAGTTGAGAAAATCAGCACTTGTAACCCTGAAACTGCTCCCGTAGGAAAATATGCACGTCTCGCACTAACTGAAGCAGGCCTGTGGAACCAGACGGAAAAGAAGCTGGTACTTGCCGATGATGTCAAACAGGCCCTTGTATACGTTGAAAGGGGAGAAGTGGACGCAGGTTTTGTATATATGACCGATGCAAAAAGTGCCCAACCTGGGACTATTAAAATAGTTACAAATGTCTCTGTCAGTACCCCGGTTACATATCCGATAGTTGTGGTTTCGTCTTCCAAAAATAAGGAAGAAGCTCAGAAGTTTCTTGATTTCGTTACTGGAGAAAAGGGGCAGACGATACTTAAAAAGTATGGATTTACGGTACCATAAATAATAGAATTAAGCTTGGTTCCCATGCTAGACCAAATACTATTTCCTTTATCTATCACGCTCTGGATAGCTGCCATATCGTCTATTCTCGTACTATGCAGTGGTGTAGTTATTGGTTATATATTTGCGAGACGTGATTTTCGTGGAAAAGAGCTTGTAGAGCTGTTTGTAACCCTTCCTCTGGTCCTCCCTCCTACCGTAATTGGCTATCTTCTGGTTATCCTGCTAGGAAAAAACGGATTTATCGGGCAATTGATTTTTAATATTCTGGGAACCGGAATCCTTTTTACCTGGCAGGCTGCAGTCATTGCAGCTTATACGGTTTCTCTTCCTCTTATGATAAGAATTGCAAAAGCAGCAATAGAAGCAGTAGATAAGGAACTTGAGTATGCAGCCTACATCCTTGGAAGAAGTGAGCTTGAAACTGCTCTGCTAATCACATTGCCTCTTGCAAAAAGGGGCATACTTGCAGGGGTTGTGCTCAGTTTTGCAAGGGCTGTCGGAGAATTTGGAGCAACTCTTATGCTTGCAGGCAATATTCCAGGGAAAACGAACACAATGTCGATTTCAATATACAGCGCTTTTCAAGCAGGTAACAACGAACTTGCAAATATACTGGTTTTAGTTCTGATTGTTATGTCCCTGCTGTCCATTGCTCTTACTGGAAAAATTGCTAGCAGAGGAAAGTTCGAGGTATAAGCTTTGGGTGTTAAGGTCGACATTGAGAAATGTTACCATGAAGCTGAAAATAGTAGAAAAAAAGAAAGCAAGAAAAATTTTACGCTAGATGTCAGCTTTGAAATGGAAAATGAACTCGTCGTACTTTTCGGGCCTTCTGGATCAGGAAAAACAACGTTCTTCAAATGTATCTCAGGAATCACGGTTCCCGATGCTGGAAAAGTAACTGTAAGCAATAAAGTGTATTACGATAAAGACAAAAAGATTAATCTGCCCATCCAGAAGCGCAATCTGGGATATGTTTTCCAGAACTATACTTTGTTTCCCCATATGAACGTGAGAAAGAACGTAGAATGCGGCCTTAAAGGTTGGGAAAAACAGGCCATGGAATCAAGGACAATGGAAATGTTGAAACTTCTCCATATAGAGGAGCTGGAAACCCGTTATCCTTCTCAACTATCAGGTGGACAGAAGCAGAGAGTAGCTCTGGCAAGAGCTCTGGCTCCTAAACCGGAGCTTCTACTTCTGGATGAGCCATTTTCTGCACTTGATAAGGAGATAAGAACCGAGCTTTCAGAAAAAATAAAGAGCATACAAAATAAACTCGGAATACCTATATTGTTTATCACTCACAACCTTGAGGAAGCTTTCCTGCTGGCTGATAGGATTCTTGTCTTATATGGAGGCACTGTACAGCAGTTAGGGACTCCAGAAGAAATATTTTATCACCCTAAAAACTTGCATGTGGCAAAGCTCATAGGCATATCTAACATTTTTAACGATGCTTGGGTTGAAGGCTATGATGAAGAATCCGGAAGTACAGTATTAAGAAGTGGAGACCTGCGAATTAAAGTAAAAGCTCGGAATCTCAATACTGGTGATAAGGTCTCCTGGGGAATTCATCCGGAAAACATAACTTTTCTGCTTCCAGGCTCAGGTTCCGTAGATCATGATGATAATACTTACTCTGCGTATATCAACAGCATCATTAATAAAGGACCAAAAAAGCAAATTGCTTTCAGGCTTGCCAGACATAATAAAGCCCTGATTGCAGAAGTGCCTTTACAAGCTGCTGACGCTCTGAAATTAAGCACAGGTGGTTCATGCCTGGTTAAAATGGAAATGAGTAGAGTAGTAGCATTCTAAATAAGAACTGGAAATTAAAGAAGGATAGTTTGGAAGATTGAGAAAATTAAAAACTAAAAAGAAAAATGGTAAAGAAGCCCCTTGCAGGAGCACTTATTTACCTTTCTGGATGCCAGCGCTCCATATGCCTTGCATGGGATTCCAGATAGGCTCCTTTTTCATAGAAATGGTCATAGAATTCAAGGTCCAGGTGATGAGCTTGAAGGTAAGGCATAACAAAAATGCTTGGCACTGTCCCGGGGAACTTTCCAAAACGAGCGTAGATATGCTGGGCCTGCAGGGCAACGCATTCCTTGAACTCTTCATTATGGCGCCTGGCCTTGCTGCGGACTGCCCTCGCATCCCTGTAGTAACCCGGAGTATCCGGATTAAAAGGCCCACCTTGCCCGAACTTCCTCTCAGTAAGAGCGTCAACTGCCTGGCGCATATCTCTATAATGAGGAGGAGTATAGCCTTCAAAAACCCCCGGAAGCCCTGTAGGATTGGGAAGCGCCCATTTTTCATTCGTATCATACCTGAAGCCGAGGCCGGGCACATCAGGGTTTCCACTCGCTCCAAGAATGGTAAATGGATCCATGCCGTCAAACATCCAGCCTCCAAGGCCCATAGCTTGCAGCATAAGCATACCTGCATAACACGCAATTGAGAGTTCTGCGGTTACCTCGGAAAGAGACCACATCTCAAGAAAACTCAGAGGCAAAGGATTTTCTGTGTCCACGAGCGTCCCGAATTTGCCAAGTCCCTCTATCTTTTCTCCATGTATGTCATCATAAAAACAAACACCATTCTGTGTATAATAACAGAGTCCAGCAAGGACATGCTGGGCAAGATCTGCTACCGGAATGATCAGAGTCGTCCCCGGATGATTAACGACCCAGGTATTATGAGGTTCGACATATGGGGTCTCTGGAGGGATCTTCAGTCTCCCATCTGCAATTTTACGGACTCTTGCTCTGTGCGCATTAAGCAGTTCTTCGACATCAAAAGTTCCGTTCATTGAACGTGTTACTAACTCCGGGGCGTCTCGTGTCTCAAAAAAGTAAACCCCTGTATCGTCAGTAAAAAATAGCTCAGTCGTATGGAACCCTGCTGCGGATGGAAACGTGCGTCCGCCTGCACTGCATGCGTAGTTTGAAAGATCAGGTGCATATCTCTCTGCACGCATTATCAGGTTATGCCAGCCTGTATTGCCTGCTGCCGCTGAAAGGACTATCATCTGCTCCCTTTCTGTAAGAGGAAGGGGATCATACTTTGATGTATACTTGAAGTAGCCGTCAGGGATCGAGGCCCCCATAAAAAAGCGACGTGCTCTTCTTCCGAAAAGTGCATTTACGAACTTGAAATCAAGAACATCTTTAAAACCAGGTGGAATATTTTCTCTATCCATATTCAAACCCCCATGATAGAGATAATAAAGAATAACGTAAAAAACCATTGTGATATAACGTAACTTCTTCACTCGATAAACTGTAAAATATGGGATTTTGGCTGAGCCTATGTTTAGCCTATTCAAATAATAATAAGTATTCAGCTCTTATCAGGTAGCTTATGAAAATATAAATTTCTGAATTCAAAAATCTACAAACTGCTCAGTATCAGTGAATTGTTTTTAAAAGAAAAAGGAGATCTAAATTTGGGGGTTTTGTGACTGGGATAAAATCAATGGGAGTCTACGCGGCCACTTCAATAGGTGTTGGGGCTATGATTGGAGCCGGAATTTTTTCGATTTTCGGAACAGCTGTAAAGATCTCAGGAAATGCAGTATATATCTCTTTTATTATTGCAGGGCTAGTTGCTCTTTTGAATGGTTATTCCTATGCAAAGCTTGCAGTTAGATATCATTCTGCTGGCGGGCCTGTAGAATTTCTCCTAAAGGGGTTTGGAGACGGAATTTTAAGTGGTGGATTAAATCTTTTACTATGGGTGAGCTACGTCTTCGCACTTGCCCTTTATTCAAAAGGGTTCTCTTCTTATGCAATAACCTTTCTGCCTCCAGGTTCGGCACAGGTATGGGAGAGAGTTTTTGCAACTGCCATTATCCTCATTTTTACTGCCATTAACTTTATAGGAGCAAAAGCAGTAGGAAAATCGGAATTATTTATAGTCTCTATAAAGTTTGGCATATTGCTGCTTTTTGCAGCTGCAGGTATTGCTTACATGAATACTGGAAATCTCTCAATTTCTACATGGCCAGGTTCCAGAAGCATTCTTTTCGGTGCAGGCATGGTATTTCTTGCATATCAAGGATTTGGATTGATAACAAATGCAGCAGAAGATATCAACAATCCAGAAACCACTCTTCCAAGAGCAATTTATCTGAGTATTGCACTTGTCGTTATTATCTACGTATCAGTAAGCCTTGCAGTAATAGGAAATCTTTCCATTTCCGAGATTGAAAATTCAAAAGACTATGCTCTTGCAGCTGCAGCAAAGCCTTTTCTGGGAGTCATAGGTTTTAAAATTATGGCGCTAGCTGCTCTTTTTTCAACTTCTTCCGCAATCAATGCCTCCCTTTACGGTGGGGCAAATATAAGTTATCTGCTTGCAAAAGAAGGACATTTGCCTGTATTTTTTGAGAGAAAAGTCTGGGAAAGGGGAACAGAAGGGCTTTTTATCACATCAGCCCTTGTTATAGCCTTGGCTAATTTCCTCCCTTTGGACGGGATTGGCATGCTCGCAAGTGCTTCTCTACTCATAATTTATATTGCTGTCAATGTTTCTCATCTACGTCTCTTAAAAGAAACCGGGGCGAGATCTCGGATAATACAGGCTTCGCTTCTGAGTAGCCTTATTTTTTTTGGAGTGCTGGTTTACTATGAGTTCCTGAATTCAAGATTTACTCTGGGACTGCTTGCAATTACGATCATTTTCTGCTTTTCTGCAGAATGGATCTATAGGAAATATTCAGGCAGATCAATAAAGGAAAGGACAGAATAATCAAAGAGAAAATTGCTTATAAGGCTCTTCGCTGTTTTGCGTGGGTTAAAAATAATTTATCAGTTAAGAAGCTATCTCACCAAATAAATAAACATCGAACATGAACTTGATTTTCCAAAAATAATCTTATCAAGATTACTCATGCTGCATCTACATTTAGAAAGTAAATGTATAATTACCCACTCGAAATAGCGAAGAGCCAAATATAAAAGCTTCCAAATTTTTAATTAAATTCTATCTCGATAAATACAGGCAGGGATCTTCTCTGTATTATTCGTTCCACTTTATTATCTTATGGCTTATTTTAATATTTACTGCTTAGCTCTCGGTTTTAGAATAAAGCCTGTAATTTCAAATTTCCTAGTTTCTCGATCCTTTCTAATGCTTAATCTGTAAAATACGCCAAAAAGAATTATATCAATACTTTTATATATTATTAGCTGATATTATGGTTCACGGCATCTGATAATATCTTTTTCTAAATTCCCCAAACCAATGTCTACACCCCCAAATCCAAACCCCCCCATATCCCAAACCATTCCCAAATATCAGATGCCTACTTTTCTTAAACTTTTTTAGCTTTCATATCTTTTTTAGTTCTCAATCTATGTTTTCTCAAACTATTGAATGAAGTTTTTCAATCGCCACAAGGAGATTTTTAAGATGGAAATCTATGTTTATAGACTACAATTATAGGAATATTTCATTGCATATTGAGTGCAATTCTCAAAATGCTCACACTGCTTGCAATCCTTCCAGAGAAATGATTTTTCAGAATCCTTTATTTTTGTAAAATTCTGTTTTTCAAAAAAACCAGGGGCGGTCGTCCTCACATATAAGTCACAGGCTGAATCGTAAACAGTTGACAGAAGATACTTAATAAGCCTGGTTCCTATTCCCTTCCCTCGGAAGTTTGGATGGACGGCAATCGAATGAATCTCGAGAAAATCTTTTCCCTGAGATTCGGATTTTATAAGGGCGGCACATCCTGTAATTCTCCCCTCGATTTCAGCCAGAATAAAATTTTCTGGCTCAAGCTCTTCCATGTCAAGAAAGTAAGTAGATAGAAGCTTCTGAATCGCCAGCAGATCTGATTTCCTGGCTTTTCGGATGAGAATATCAATCATATTTTTTCGTAATTAGTTTTATGCGCATGACATTTTCTTCAGTTTTTATTGTCTTTTTTCCATTTTATAAATTTTATGCAATTCTATTTTATAAATTTTTATGCGACTCTTTTTTGTCTGCTTTATCAGCTTTCCTCATTTAATCTCTTTCTTTTTCCTTCGTCTATTTTCCTTTTTCTTTTTCCTAATATATTCTTTCTACTCTTTTTTCCTACTATAAGGCTCGTCCATACTCCCGCTCCGAAAACCTTCAAGATCAAGAGTTACGTAATCAAAACCCACGGATTTCAGATATCTGGAAATTTCTTCCCTTTTCCTGAAAGCTTCTTCAAACTCTTTCTGAATTACTTCTATTCGTGCGAGATTCTCGTGAATCCTTACTCTGAACTGGGTAAAACCCAGGGAAAAGAGAAATTCCTCAGCCTTTTCTATTTTCTTGAGAGTCCCGGGAGTTATGGTTTGCCCATAAGGAATACGCGTCGCAAGGCACGCTGCAGATGGTCTGTGGGCTGCTGAAAGAGAGAGATCCGAGGCAATATTCCTGATTTCCTCTTTTGTTACATTGAGCTCTACAAAAGGAGAAAAAACCTTTTTTCCCGCTTCTTTTACTGCTCCATAACCAGGACGATTTTCCCCGTGCATTTCAGAGGCGTTTGTACCCTCAAGTACAACATTGTATCCCATTTTTTCCGCGAACTCTGTTAGAGTTTTAAGTAGAGCTTTTTTACAAAAATAGCATCTATTTATCTGATTTACGGAAAAATCGGGAATATTCATCTGAGAGAATTGGATAATTTTATGCTTGATTCCTATTTCACACGCTGTCTGGACAGCTGCTTCCAGCTGCTGCCTGGGAAAAAGTGGGGAATCTATAGTTACGGCAAGGGCTTTTTCTCCCAGTACCTTAAACGCAAGCGCTGCAAGAGTTGCACTGTCCACTCCTCCTGAATATGCAATGATTGCGCTTTCTCTGGCTTTTATAGCCTCTTTTATCATTTCGATCTTTTCAACGGCCATTAATATCGAATTTTCCGTAATAAGATATATGTATTTGCCAGCCCTATAATCAGACGTTTTGTGTGATCAAAAAGAGGGGCCTAAAGTGACTTTAGTGGACATTACCTTTGATTCATAGAGGTGATCACTAAACAGAAGCATTAACAGGAGCATTTTAAGAATAGTCCTAAACATTTTTATTATGAGAGCCCTATTTTGTATCAGAGCTTTATTTACAATAATATTCTGATTGAAGAGAAGAATAATCTGATTGAAGAAAAGAATAGTCTGATTGAAGAGAATAAATTTGCCAAAATAGTACAATTTTCACTCAAATCATAAAGAAGGAGACCTTATATGGCATTATTCGGAACAAACGGTGTACGTGGTATCGCCAATGAATATGTAAATCCAGAACTGGCAGTCAATTTAGCCAGAAGCCTTGGTACCTATATGGGTTCAAAGGGCACGGTTGCTATAGGGTGTGATACCCGAATTTCAGGCCAGATGCTGAAATCTGCAGCAATTGCCGGGGCTCTTTCAACAGGCCTGAATGTTATTGATGTAGGAATTGTTCCAACTCCTTCCATCCAGTATTATGTGCGCGACTTTGCCGATGCCGGGATCGTTATTACTGCATCCCATAATCCGCGGGAATATAATGGGATCAAACTTATTGCCGGTGATGGCTCGGAGTTTTCCAGGGACGGAGAAAAAGATGTAGAGAAAATATATTATTCGGGAAAATATTCCATTGTATCCTGGGAAAAAACCGGTAACTTCAAAATTGATCCTGGAGTCAATGAATACTACATAAAAAATGTTGTTAACTCAGTAAATGCTGAAGTTATCCACAGCCGCAGATTCAAGGTAGTTGTTGATACAGGGAATGGGGCAGGTTCCCTTACTCTTCCTTTTTTGCTCAGGGAATTGGGCTGCCAGGTATTAACTCTTGGAGCCCAGCCTGACGGAACTTTTCCCTGGCGAAATCCCGAACCCACACCTGAAGCCCTGACTGAACTTTCCGAACTTGTAAAAATGACAGGTGCGGATTTTGGAGCAGCTCACGATGGAGATGCGGATAGAATAGTCTTTATGGACGAAAATGGAGATTTCATAAACGAGGAAGTTCTGCTTGCCATGATGGCAAAATATATGGTTGAACATGAAAAAGGTCCTCTGGTCACTCCTGTTAGTTCTTCTCAGCGCATGGCCGATGTCGCAAAGGATGCAGGAGTCGAACTTTACTGGACTGCTGTCGGGTCTATTAATGTTGCGCGAAAGATGATGGAAGTAAACGCAGTATTTGGAGGCGAGGGCAACGGGGGTCTAATTTTCCCCAAACATCAATACTGCAGAGACGGAGCAATGGCCTGTGCCAAAGTCCTTGAGATCCTGGCTGGCGGAAAAAAGCTTTCCGAGCTTGCTAAAAATGTACCTCAATACTTCAATGCAAAAACCAAAATCCCTTCTATAAATACGCAGACAACTATGGAGATTGTGAAAAATGAAGCTTCAGGACTTGGGCACAGGCTGGATACTACCGACGGAATTAAAATTTGGTACGAAGACGGCTGGATCCTGATCCGCCCATCTGGCACAGAACCGATTTTCCGTATCTTTGCTGAGGCAAAAAAACAGGAAAGGGCAGAGGAACTCATGCAGGAAGGCATGGATCTGGTTATAAGGGCGGAGAAGCTCTCAACTCTAAAATGAATTTTTCTGCGAGCTAATCAATGAACAGGTGCAAAGGGTCTAGATAGCAAATTATTATGGCAGATTTTTTCAAAAATCTTATTTATTCTCTCGCAGCTTTTAATAAAAATAGACAGCCAGTAAATAAATAAAAATTTAAAAATAATATGAAGAAATTGAATTTCCCTCTTTCTTTTTCTTCTGTCTTGAAACTTTTTAACTTTACTTCTTATTTCATTTTATCTTCTTCTATACAGGAATACAGCTATCAAGGCAGTTATTCCGAAAATTATTCCAAAGCCAGGAGTACTCGCATTTTGCGCCTGCTCAGGTGTCTGTTCAGTATTTTCTGTGTTTTCATTGTTTTGTTCAGGGACCTGAGGGTTGTTTTCAAGTTTTGTTACATTCCCGGTATCACTTGAGCTGCTGACATCATTACTGCTGCTACTGATGACATGAGCCTCTCCGAAATTGTCTCCGTTGCGGTGTTCGCTCACGCTGGTGCTGTCGATACTGGAGTTAGCTTCTTTCTGTACAGTTATTGTCGCCGTTTTCCAGTCAGTGCCGTTTGGATTGATGGCTGTCAGTTTAGCAGTATAAATTCCCTGAGTTGTATACGTATAAATCGGGTTTGCATTGCCTGAATCAGGAATTCCGTCGTTATTGAAGTCCCAGCTCCTTGATACTGCATTTTGAGAAAGGTCGGTAAACTGGACTGAAAGAGGAGCATATCCGCTTGTAGTATTGGTGCTGAAATTTGCTGCAGGAACTTTAGAGTTGTTAGATTCAGGAGTTACTACGGTTGGTGGAGTCTGAATTATACGCAGCACTAAGCTACTGCTTTCATCACTAAGCTCTTTGCAGCTGGCTGTTGCTGTATTCTCAATAAATCCGTTCCCATTACCATTGCTGCCTATGTCTTCTTGCGTTACCTCATAATCTCCTGTATACACCCATGTCTCTCTAGGATTCAAAATTTCTTGATCATTGTGGTCTCCGGATGGTCCTGTAAGTGTAACCAGTGGGTCACTTATTGAAATCCCTGTGAGCTTCACGTCTCCATTGTTTCTTACTGCAACCTGGTAGCTTATCACATCTCCAGGTTTGTTGATCATGTAGTCTCCAGCTTCATCGATTCCTATTACAGATTTGTATACTGAGAAATCCGCCTTCTGTTCAATCGGCGTTTCTACATTACTGCTTTTATCTGGAAGTTCATCGCAGCTCACAGTTGCATTATTAGTGATATACCCATTTCCATCGGTTATATCATGCGCTGTTAACGTGTAAACTCCAGTATATACCCATGTTTCTCCCGGATTCAACACTTCTGGATCATTATCGTCTCCAGCAGGTCCTGTGAGCGTAATCATAGGGTCGTCTATTGTGACATTTGTCAGGTCCACATTGCCTTCATTCTTTACTACTATCCTGTACGGTATTTCGTCTCCAGCCGAATTGACTATACAATCTCCGTCCTCATCGGGTGAGATAACTGACTTGAATATATTATACTGCGGATTCCGTACTATCCTTATTCGAACAGTATAGTTTTTGGGGGCCAGTTCGTCACAGTCAACGGTTACTGTGTTTTTGATGAAACCGTCTCCTTCAGTCCCATTACTGTTTATGTCTGTCTGTGTAACTGTATGGCTTACTTCATAAGCCCAGGTTTCCCCCGCATTGAGAATATCGTCATCATTAATTGATGAATTCGATCTTGTAAGGTTAAGCGGTGGATTGCTAACGTTTACGCTGACATTGTTAAGGTCAATGTTTCCATTATTTGTCACGTTAATCTGGTAGGTGATTACATCTCCTGCCGCTGTTATATTTACTTCAGATCCCCTTGCAGAGCCATTTGTAACGGTTTCGTCGATGGTATAAAATAGTGGGTCTAAAACAGTTATTATAGCAAGGGTTGAATTTGCACCGTTTCCGTTGCTTGCTGTCAGGTTAACTGTAAAGTTTCCTGCTGTTGAGAATGTGTGAACTGGATTCCTATCTGTTGAATTTGTTCCATCTCCAAAGTCCCAGTACCATTCAGTTGCGTTTTCCGAAAGATCTGTGAACTGGACTGTGAGAGGAACATGACCGCTGGTTACATTATTGCTGAAGTTTGCAACAGGGAGTACTTGTTTTACTGGAGCAAACACTTGAACGTGCCTATAGAAAGAATCTACAGCATAAACATTACCTGAAGAGTTGACTGCAACTCCATTCACAAGCATAAACTGCCCGTCACCATTTCCAGAAGAACCCCACTTGGTTATGAATGCCCCAGTGATGTTAAATTTCTGAATGCGATAATTAATAGTATCTGCAACATAAACACTATCTTCCGAGTCGACTGCAATACCATACGGAGAATCAAACTGTCCGTCACCACTTCCTGCAGAACCCCACCTGGTTATAAATGCTCCAGTATTATCAAATATCTGAATGCAATTATTAAAAGTATCAGTAACATAAATATTTCCTGCAGAGTCGACTGCAACTCCATTAGGATATTCAAATTGTCCATCCCCGATTCCTTTAGAACCCCACTTAGTTATGAATGCTCCTGTACTGTTAAATTTCTGAATGCGATAATTATCAGGATCTGCAACATAAACATTATCTTCCGAGTCGACTGCAACTCCATCAGGATATTGAAATTGTCCATCCCCGATTCCTTCAGAACCCCACTTAGTTATGAATGCTCCAGTACTGTTGAACTTCTGAATGCGATTATTGCTTTTATCAGAAACATACACGTTACTTGAAGAGTCGACTGCAACTCCAGTTGCTTGTTGAAATTGTCCGTCCCCACTTCCTGCAGAACCCCACTTAGTTATAAATGCTCCAGTGCTGTTAAATTTCTGAATGCGATTATTACTTTGATCTGCAACATAAACATTATCTTCCGAGTCGACTGCGACTCCCCACGGAGAACTGAACTGTCCGTTGCCAGTTCCAAAATATCCCAACCTAGTAACAAAAGAATAATCTTTAACAGGTGTATTATAAACTTTAATTGTACCCACTGCTGATTTTGTACCGTTTGCATTGCTTACTGTCAGATTGACCGCATAGTTTCCTGCTGCTGAGTAAGTATGAATTGGATTCTGCTCGGTTGAGTTATTCCCGTCTCCAAAGTCCCAGGTCACTGTTGTTGCGTTTGTTGAACCGTCGTTAAACTGTACTGTGAGAGGAGCATATCCTCTGGTTACATTACTACTGAAATTAGCTACAGGAAGGACCGGCTCTAAAACAGTAATTGTAAGTGTAGCATTTGTCAAACCTGTACCATTATCATTGCTCACTGTCAGGTTAACTGTGTAGTTTCCTGCTACAAAGTAAGTATGGACTGGATTTTGCTCTGTTGAATTGTTTCCATCCCCGAAGTCCCAGTACCATCCAGTTGCATCTTCAGATAGATCTGTAAACAGGACAGTGAGAGGTGCATTACCACTGCTTACATTTGTACTGAAGTTTGCAGTAGGAAACAGAGCAAACTTCTGAGTGCGATTATTATTTGTATCGGCAACATAAACATATCCCGAAGAATCGACGGCAACACCCGATGGGGAATAAAATTGTCCGTTGCCACTGCCTGGAGAACCCCAAGTCGTAACAAATTTATACGTCTCAGCGTGCGAAACAGGAGCACTTATTAATATAAGAAAAAATGTGATCAAAAAGATAAATGATTTGTTAAAAGCATTACTGTATCTGCATTTCATGTTTAAACATCCTATAATCAGCTGATCTTACTATTTTTTTCGTGTAACTCCCCATTATAACTTCGGAAAATTTTGAGCGAGCATCTCTTAGTTTTGGGTATATAAGCTGAATTTATTGTTATTCAACAATTATTCATATGCAACTTATGATAAAACTTAATATATTAACATTTTTAAAATTCTTATACATTTCCCCTCTGGAATTTTGGTTTCGAATTCTGTAACGAGCAATTAACTTACAGTGTTAAAGATGATGAAAACCGGAAGAAAAATTAGAAATGGATGATGGAAGTGAAAATGCACTCCAAAATCTGTTCAAAATAAAAAAAGTTTACTTTGTCAAAATTTAACGTTAATAACTACTTACTCTAAATTTTTATAATCAATTCAGGTTTTCTTGTATTTTTCCCAGTATCCTGTGAGTTTACCGCCAAGGGCAAGTTTTCCAAGTTCGCTATTTATTCTGCCGATTACTTCTGCAGGAGTGGCGGATGAGTACGGGGTTCCGGGAAGTGGAGTCAGATAGTGAGCCCTTACAGTCCCTCCTTTCCTGCAGATCCAGCGTATAAGCTCAAGGCTTTTTTCCTGATCTTCTTCGGTTTCTGTCGGAAAGCCGAAAATAAAATCAACGGCAGGAGTGATTTCATGTTCAAGGCAGCACTCGACCGCAGAAATAAGGTCTTCTACAGTGTGCCCTCTCTGGATTTCTTTCAGAACACGTTCACTTCCTGACTGAGCTCCAAGACCCAGACTGTCGTTTGCGCAATATTTTCTTACGAGTTCGACTGATTCCTCGGTCACAAATTCAGGGCGCACTTCCGAAGGGAAAGTCCCGAAGATAGATATTTTTGTTGGGTATTTCGTGAAGAGCAGAAAGCAGCCTTTCTACTTTGTCAAACCTGGGGTGAATTCCGTCACTCCCGTAGGCTAAGGAATTGGAGGCTATAAAACGAAGGTCATCGTAGTACTTTGCATTCCTCAGGATGGAATCGATGCTTCTGTGCCTGACTTCCCTTCCGAAAAGCCTTGGGGTCTGGCAGTATTTACAGCCCCAGGGGCATCCCCGACTGATTTCAATAGGAGAACGCAGTTTTTCAGGGTCAAAGCAGGGATAGGAATCAAGGTTTACATGAGGCCTTTTTGGGGTTTTGACAATTTTCTTGCCAGTGGTCGTGGAGTCTTTATATGCAATACCCTGGACTTTTCCCGGGTCTTCACCTTCCTGGAGTACCTTTACAAGTTCGGGAAGGGTTTCTTCTCCTTCGCCGATCACGACATAATCAAAGTATTCGAGGGTTTCCTCGGGAGCCCCGGAGGGGTGCGGTCCTCCTGCAATAAAAATCGAGTCCGTGTCTGCATTTTTCACTTCCGCGAAGACCCTTGCTGCCTGGTGTGATGTAAAACTGTAAATCATAATCCCTTTTAAAGGCCTGTCTGAAAACCCTGCTTCCGGCAGTAAGGGGGAAAGGACTGCAAAGCTGTAGGAGTTTTTCTTGCTGTAGCGAAAATGCACATCCATTTGTTTTTCTCCTTTTTTAAAAATCCCTGGCTTTTCTTCAGATAACGGTCTTAAAAGGAATAAGAGTAAAGCAGAGAAGACCGAGGATAAACATAATGATCCCGATCAGGATGCGTCTTTCTGTCCAGTTCTATTTTGTCCTGAAGGGGAGACGGATGCCCGGCTGCTGCAAGAGCCCAGAGGAGAAGAGCCCAGAAAATCCATATAAAACCATCTTCTTTGAGCCAGTAAATTACATAGAGCCCTAAGAGGAACAGGAGACGCGGCATTAGAAAAGAAACTTTTTCTGCCTTTTTACCTAGCATAGCCCTCAGAATATGCCCCCCATCAAGCTGCCCTGCGGGAAGGAGGTTGAGGAGAGTTACTAACATTCCTATCCAGCCTGCAAAGGCTACAGGATGCAAATTGCCATCTGCGGCACCGACAAGGTTCTGGATAAATAAAAAAAGTGGGGGCGTACCAAGATCAAGAATCACAGAATCAGTCAAGGGTTTGACCACAGGCATCATAAATCCTATGAAAGTAACTGCAATGGACACCAGTAATCCTACAAGAGGTCCTGCAATCCCTACATCAAAAAGCGCTTTTCGGCTGGGGACAGGGCCCTTATAGCGAATTACTGCTCCCATGGTGCCGATAAAGGCAGGAAACGGGATAAAGTAAGGAAGGGATGCCTCCATCCCGTGGTACCTGGCCATTATATAATGAGCCATTTCATGAGAACCGAGAATTGCCATCAGAGCAAGAGTAAAAGGTAGACCTTTAAAAATCTGCAGAGGTTCGTTTACGAGGTCTACTCCAAACATCCCGGCTCCGCAAATCATGGTTGTAACAAAAGTCGTTATTAAAAGGACAAGATTTATCCAGGTCTTTTCCTTTGCCTTCTTTTCAGGAGCAACCAGCAGAACATATTCTCCAAGCTCGTGCTTAAGGGTACACCCAAATCCAAACTGATTGAAAAGGCAGCCAGAGTTCTCCCTCAACGTTTTCGGCATCAATTTTCGGAGTTCCGTAAAAATAGAGGGCTTCTCCTGAGTGCTGGATCTCATAAACATCAAATACTCTGTCTATGAGTGGATATAAACGCGAAATCGTTTCTTCGAGATCGAATTTTTCATTTCCTTTCTTATGATTCTTTCTTTCCTGGTTAGTCTTGGGTTCATGTCTCTGCAGCTTAAAATTTCGTTTTCAGATTTATCTATGTATCCGGTTTAAAACTTTACGTATCATTTTTCAGTCTTGCTGATTGTTTTTAGATTTAGTAATTTCCGGTTTGGTTTCCCGTTTAATGAGCTCGATATATCCTTCGGTTCCATTCACCATAACAAGGTCTCCGTCCTTTAAAAATTCGTAGGGGTCCTTCTCAAGCATATCAATGAGTGGGATTTCAGAAATAATGGCTCCAACTGCCACAATGGGTTCAGTTTCCAAATTTATAATCGCTGCAGGCGCAGCTCCATTTTTTTTCAGTTGATACATTACATAAGAGCCAACTGTAGAGCCTTTCCCGTTAGGAAAAACAAGGATCTTATCTTTAATTGATTTTCCGGCAAGAATGTGCTTTTCTTCAATCACAACTCCGGTTTTAGGGTCAACACTGCCAAGGAAAGAAATGGCGTCTCTGGAGAGCAGGACTTCTCCTTTTGTGCATCCTCTGGAAATTGTCCTGCCTTTCAATTTAATGGGAACCACCTGCCTTTTTTTCCGTCGTGCCGACTGCCTCCTCGATACAGGCCTCCATATTTCCAAATACTGCTTCAGCCCCGCACATTCCTGGTACGTATGCAAAAGCTTTTCCTGAATTCACCATGACACAGGAGTAACTGTTGGTAGCTGGCGAGACCACCATACAGGTATCACAGACAACTTTCGCTCCACTTTTTTCAATGCTCCGAATATAGTCCGGATAGCGTTCTGCAAGTTCCCTGGAAGTGAAAATCCAGAGCTCCTTTGAAACTGTTTTTCCCTCCACGAGTTTAGCTACTTTTTCAAGTTCGTCTGCCGAGCAGTGAGGGCAACCGAGAGTAATTAATTCAGGCTCTTTGCAAGCATTTCTCCGGCTATCATAAACATGTTCTAGCTGCTCTTTTTCAATAGTGATTCTCTCTGCAGGTTCATCAAAATTCAACCTGCAAATTTCGGGGGTTACTCCCTCCACGTGGTAAAGGGCGACTGCTCCTGAAGCTGCCATTGCGGCCCCGAGAGCTTTTAATTCATCTGTTTTTGGAATATTTTTTAGATGAAAAACAGGCACTCTGCTCCCTACGATTTTGCCAGCCACATAACCAAGTGCACCATAGTCCGATTCCTTCAAAGTGCATGATACATCAATTGATACCTCAGGCACGCGGTTTTCACTCAGGTGGAACCCATAGTTTGCAGTTTTTCCAATAAGAGCCGCAGAAAGAGCTGCTGGCCCTCCTTCCCGGTTTGTCCGGGCTCCTATCACGGAGTTTGCATAGGAAACAGCTGAGGATTCGCTCCACGCCAGATGGTCCCCATAACCAATATCAAAGCCCTCAAGGGTATAAGGTGTGCATGTGCATTCACAGTGAATACCTAATTTTTCGTAGGCCTGAACAATTAATTTTTGTTTTTCCGCAAAATCAGGCGAAATCCTGAGCCGCTCCCAGTCTTCAAGATCCATTCCTGCAGGATTCAAAATTGCAGGAACTTTAACCTTGCCCTCCAGGTCAGAGATCCATTGAAGACCTGCATCACCTATAGTTTTGTAAGAGACGCCTGCTATCTGGGCGCTTTTGATGGGAATAAGCCCGTCTGCACCATAAATATCCCCAAGAGCCACAAGGATCTGAATGGCCTGCCTGAGAGTCTCTCCGGATTCTCCATTAAGAATTTGCTCTTCTTCCTTTGTTAAATACATGAAAATTCACTCTGTATTGCCGTGCTTGAAAGCCTGTTTATGCCTGATCTCAGGTCTTTAATGTTTGTTCACTCTGGCAAGGTGCCTTTTACTCTAACAAGCTGCCTTTTACTCTAACAAGCTGCCTTTTACTTTAAAAAGCTGCCTTCTACTTTAAAAAGCTACCTTTTACTTTAAAAAGCTGCCTTCTCTCTTACAAGCTGCCTTTTACTCTAACAAGTTACTTTTTAATCTGACAAACTGCCTTTTACTCTAGCAAGCTACCTTTTGTTCTGACAAGCTGTCTTTTACTCTGACAGGTGTCTTTTATTTATTCTTCCGGAATTATTGCCCTTTCAAAGTTTTCTGTCTCTACAAGGACCTTTGTAGCGTCAATTCCTACTTTTGTAGTTGTTCCGTCAGGAGCACCTCTCGGGTCTAGAGAACTGCCGCGCACATTGGTAATAACAAGAATATCTTTATCCCCTTTTACCCGCGTAGCAATTGCAAATTCAACATCATTCGGATCAAATATATTTTATATCGTCGTCCACGACCACTACATGTTTAGGAGGCTTCCTATGGGCTGCAAAAGCTGCCATAATAGCATTTTTCCGTCTCCTTCCGTCTGCTTTTCAATCTGAACAACTGCGTGAAGATACAGCAACCCCCTTCTGTCAACACAACGTTTTTGACGTAGTAACTTCGCCGACAGCCCTGTAAATTCTAGGCTCATAAGGCACGCCATCATCAGGAGATGTTCCGGGCCGGCTGGCAGAATCCCATGGTAAATTGGGTCTTTTCTGTGGATAATTCGGGTAATACGGATCACTGGTTCTTTTCTCACTACGTCGTAAGTCCCGGTAATATCAACAAAAGGCCCCTCATCGATCTTTTCCACAGGATCAATATAACCCTCAAGCACGATTTCGGCATGAGGAACCTTTACTCCATTTTCACATTCAAAAACCTCAACAGGGAGTCCTCTCAGGGCAGCTGCATATTCGAATTCTTTTCCTACAGGAACTCTTGTAGAAGTAGCATAGATTATTAGCGGATCGCAGCCAATAACGTTGCAACAGGTAAAGCTTTGCTGTTTTCGATGGCTTTTTTGTGAAGAAGGTAAGTGTGTCTTGGGGGAACCAAACGGGCTGCCAGTTTATCCTTTCCTGCAAGCATAAGGCGGTGGATGGAAGCGTTCATTACTCCTCCGTATTCTGAAACCACAATCCCTGCAGTTATATAAGGGGCTCCATCTTTTTCAAAATGGGTAGGAATTGGGAGTTTCGTCAGGTAACTTTATTTTCCACAACTTCCAGGGTAGGAGACTCTTCATACCAGCATCACTGTACCTTTAGGAGAAACTTCCGAAAGCCTCTTTATAATTTCCTCTTTAGAAACTTCTAACAAAGAAGCCAGTCATCCCTGGACCAAGAAGATTCATAATAACCTTTGAGCCTGAAACATCATGAAGACGCAGGGTCTTTTACTCTTTTTGCAATTCTTGATGCTTCGAACACGGGAGAAACGGGTTGCGGAATTTCTACCAGTTTTCCGTTTTCTTTTTAACTGGTCGATGAAAGATCTAAAACTCATGGATATCTGGATATCAAAAAGCTGTCAGATGATAAAAAGATTATCTGATTCTCAAATGTAAAGTCTTTAACTTGCTAATTTCTCAAAAGTAAACAAAAGGATGAAAAACCAGGACTTTCGGATAGAAACAGGAATTTTGGCTCTTCGCTGTTTTGTGTGGGTTGAAATTAATTGCTTAGTTCAAAAGTATTCAGATTAAATAAAGAAACATCAAGCATGAATGTGATTTTCAACAACAACTGTTCCTACATTATGTACATGATACTTCAATGTTTAGGGGCGAAATGTAGAGTACACCACACAAAACAGCGAAGAGCCGGAATTTTATATATTCTATGAAACCTATCTGGTTTTTAACTCTAATCTTGTCTTAAAATTTGATTATATTTAAAGTTCTGTCTAATCTAATTTCAGTCCTGTTTTTATGTTTCTTCCTTTTTTGTCGATTTTAGGATTAGATAAACTTTTCATGAGTTTTTAACATTCATCAAGCATGAAGGCCCTGGGTCTTATTATCCTTTTTCTCTCGTATTGATCGAAACAGTGAGCTATCCAGCCTGAGACTCTGCCAATTGCAAAGATGGATGTTGCAAGTTGTGGGGGAATGTCCATATACATGTAGATAACTGCAGAGTAGAAGTCCACATTAGGATAGATTGGTTTTCCCCTTTTTCTCGCACAAGTTCACGGACAACAGTTCTTTCTATTGCTTCGGCTGTTTCGTACCAATGCATGTCTCCTTTTGCTTCTGCCA
>CAVRNH010000046.1:0-11769 GCA_963722085.1 uncultured Methanosarcinaceae archaeon
GACGACAAGGACCTCAGTTTTTGCATGTCTTACTACTTTTTCCGTAACTCCTCCAAGTAGGAACCTATCAATTCCTGCTGTTCCTTGCGTGCCCATTACAATCATATCTATATCATTTTTCTCTGCAAAATCCAGAATCTCCTGAGCCGGGTTACCCTGTAGCAGGACTGACTTTACTGGGACTGCTACTTCTTTTCCCATTTCCTCTATTTCATAAACGGCTTCACTCCCTTCTTTCCCTATTTCCCAGTCGTAACTTTCCGGCATGATATGAGAACAGCAGGAAATGCTGGCAACATACAAAGCATAGACCTCAGATCCAGTTCTTTTTGCAATTTCAATCGCTGAACAAGCTGCGCTTTTTGCATTTTCTGAGCCGTCAGTTGCGAGCAGGATTTTCCTATAAGGCTTTCGTTTCATAAAATATACTCCTTTATGGAACTCTCTTGACCCCATGTAGAGCTTCAATGTCCCCTGCCATATGCAACAAGCACCTCGGTTTTTCGTTCCTTATGACTTTTTCGGATACACTTCCAAGAGAAGCGTTCAGCAGCTATTTTCCCGAGTGAACCTTCAAAAATGATATTGATATTCCTGTTTTTCTGCAAAGCTGAGGATTTTTTGGCAGGATCTCGTTTTAGACAGATATCGTATTTAGAGTTGGAGATCAGAGTTTTCCGTTTAGCTCTGGAGTCATTTTACTATTTCTTCATCACCGGACAACTAGGACTGGAGTTTTTGCAATCCTTACAATTTTTTCGGATACACTTCCCATCGCGAAACGTTCTATTCCACTTTTTCCTAGCGAGCCTACAACAATCATGTCAATATCATGCTCATTTGCAAAATCCAATATTTCTTCTGCCGGATTTCCTTTAAGAACTATGGATTCAGCTTCCAGTCCGGCAAATTTTGCTTTTTCCACAACAGAAGAGATTGCTTTATGACCCTTTTTCTCACATTCCTCGCACTCTTCTACTGCCCATGCTTCATCCATAATAATTGAATCAGCATCAGTTACATTGATGACATATACGACATAGACCTTTGCGCCATACTGGCGCGCAAATTTTATTCCAAGTGTAGCTGCATTATTAGCATTTTTTGAGCCGTCTGTAGCGATCAAAATCTGTCTGTACGGTTTATCTATAATTTCAGTACTTCTTTCCATATCTATCCCCATACCTGATTTGATATACCTATATCATGGATTTTAATCCCTTCAAATTTTTACTAGCTGGTCACCCAAGAATACTAGATAAAGATTAATTAATGAGCTATTAATGAGCCAAAAAAACAATTCTGCTGAAAATTTAAATTGTAATGAGGAAATTTTTCATTGAAAAATTCAATTCTTATTCCTTCTTTTTGGCAGTTTCTCCTCTTATAACAAGTACTGGTACTTTGGAATGCCTGACCACATTTTCGGTTACACTTCCAAGTAGGAATTTCTGGATTCCGGTTTTCCCGAGTGTGCCCATAACGATAAGCTCAATATCGTTTTCTTCTGCAAATTTGACAATCTCATGCGCAGGGTTTCCTTCAAGAACTATGGGTTCAACTTCAATTTCTTGAACTTTTCCGGAGGTCTCGACATAATGTGTGGCTTCCCTGCCCTGTGCCTCGAGACTCTCTTTCATTTTCTTTTGCCATTCAGCATCTCTGGGATCATGTTGAGTTACCGAAGTCTCTCCCGGAGCAATAACATTTACAGCATAAAGCTTTGCGTTGTTTAACCTTGCAATTTTAATTGCTGAATCAACTGCTTTTTTTGCTAGTTCGGAACCGTCGGTTGCTACCATTATATTCCTGAAAATTCTTTCGTCATACCTCATTTCCCCTGATTTCCCATTTCCTTTTCCGTTTTCCATACTATTGTATAGGAGAATATTTTCATAGGACCTGCTCAAGAAAGATTAACTCAACTAAAGGCAGCTAACTTTTTATATAGACTACAATAGGACTTCACGCTTGAGCAGCAAAATAAAATATGTGAAGATCTTTTATAAGTAGATAAATTAGACAGTAAAAAGTTAGTGCTATTGATTTCTCAATTCAATCGCATAAACCCTATCATGAACCTGGATTTCAAAATTTTACCCACCATCTTCAGCTGGGGTTTCCACATAAGAGACTGCCTCTCCTCAGCTCCTTGAATCGAATTGTATCATCTTTCCCAGTATTTCACTGTGATTCTGGCACTTTCAGAACCATAGGTCGCAATCAAAATTTATCTATAAAATTTGCTCCCCATGCCCTGATTTCCAAATTCCATTCCCAATATGAATATATATGTATTCATATTAATAATTTTCATCCAATAATTTCTAAATAAAGGATGAAGCATCGATGAAGGCAAAAGTAGGCAAAATTTTTAATTTATTAACAAAGAGGAAGATTTATCTCGGGTCTCAAAAACTCAGGCCAGTTCAAGTTTTTATTTTGTAGAGGAAATCAAGCTTTAAGAATAAAATATCATTATTGTATCTATTGAACATGCTTCTGTTTTTCCTTACCGTCTTCCATTGTGGCAATGGAAAAAGGTTACTAATTTCTAAACCAGGTTCTGGAAATAACAGTCTTTTAATCCCTTCTAGAAAAGACAATTCTTCGAATAGAATGCGCAAGATAATAATTGATCAAATGTCAAATTCCACAGTTGTAGCTCCATAAATTAAACTAATTGTCTAATTTAAAAAATCTAAATCAAAAAGTTAGATTTTCCATTATCCGATTAATTTATGTTTAGTCTGTTCCCTAAAAACCAGGACCGGGACTTTTGCATGCCTTACAACTTTTTCGGATACGCTTCCAATCACTAGACGCTCAAATCCGCCTTTTCCATGAGACCCTACTACAATCATGTCAACATTCTGCTCCTCTGCAAAATTCAGAATCTTTTCAGCCGGATCTCCTTTAAGCACTATAGATTCAACTTCTATTCCGGCAGTTTTTGCAGCTTTTTCAACATAAGAATCTGCTTCATGACCAATTTGCTCAAACTGCTCGTACACCTCTTTTGACCATACTTGATCCAGCGGAATTGAATAATAAGGAGTTGTGTCGATGACATATACAGCGTAAACCTTTGCCCCGCTAAGCCCCGCAATTTCTATCCCGAGATCTGCTGCTTTTTCGGCGGTTTTCGAGTCGTCGGTTGCAATAAGTATTTTCTTTAAAACTTTGTCTCTATGATCGGGTTCCATGAATCTATCCTCTATCTGATTATCAATGCATTTGTATTAATAATCTTCATCCAGCAATAATCTCATCCAGCAATAATTCTAAACTTAGTTCCAAAATTAATTCTTTGCTTATTAATATCATTAGAAAAGTTCATTAGATCAATAAGCTAATGGGCCTAAATCTTTGTTTAAACCATGCAAAACTTGTGCCTGTGGTTTAGCAATCGCGGCTTACTCGTAATATCAGGACTAGTTTTAAGTAGCGGGCAGCTTCATAAAACGATTTTAATCTTCACTAGTTTTTCAAGATTTAATCTCTTCAACGTTTCGAGTGGGTAATTTATATGCACTTTATAAATTTAATAGTACATATATAAAAATCGGACAATTCATCATGCAATATTCATTCATTTCGGTATCTTCTTTATATATAATAACTTTCTAACTAAACTATTATTTTTAACCCAGCGAAAAATCAAAGGGCCTATAAAAGCAAGAGCTTAGTCTAATTCATTAAGTGAATGGTAGTAAAGGTTATATTTACATACTCATATTTTAATAAAAGAAAATTAAGGATAAAGCTCCGATTTACTGGGTATCTCAGGCTCAATATTTTGAGTTTTGGGTTCATTATATGCATCGTTGCTTAATTCCGAAATAGTGGATTTTTAGTCAGTTTGCATCCATTTATTTTCGGACCCTTTAGGATCGGTCTTCATATCTTTGCCCAATGCTGCAGGAAAATACCCAGATTTAAGATTTGAGGAGACATTTATATGAAGAAGTTCCTGGCTGTGATATTACTCATTTCAGTAATCTTTGTATCTGGCTGTGCATCGACAACTAAACCTCCAGTCAGTCCGGAAAATCTGAATGTGAGCATAGAATCCCTAGCAATCAAAGAGTTTAATGAGCAGGATGTTTCCGTACTTGTATCCAACAACGACAGCTCCCAGGCGATTGATTCGGTGTCTGTAAGTTCGTTTGATCCATTCAAGATTGTCGGGTCAAGCTCACAGGTGAATATTCCTGCCGGCAAGAAGGCTGCTGTCAATTTCAGAGTTATGGCGCCTTCTTTTGGTGGGGTTGAAAATACCTCAATGCTAGTTCTTTCATATGCTTCGGGTACCGATGAAAATGAAAAGCCTATAATCAAGACGAAGGTCGTACCTGTCCAGACCGATATCATGCCGGATGCGAAACTTCAGTTCGTAGGCTTTGCCGAAAGCATGGACAAGCTGCGTGCATCTCCGCCTGTTTCTACCTGGGAAGCTGGGAGAGGTAAGAATGTTACAGTTAAATTCTCAGTTAAAAATCATGGACAATCGACCATAATTGGTAATTCTATGTACGTGCTTGTTGACATTGAAAACAAGCTAATTGGGAGCAATGCAAGCATTAATATCACCGAGTCGATGGCAAAGGCTGGGACCTCCTATACACGGGGTGTGCAGCTTCCTATTCTGGAAGATGCTCCCAACGGAGAGACTAACGTATATGTGAAACTGATGAAAGGAGATTATCTTCTTGATTCCCAACCTCTTGTTCTTAAAGTAAAACTATAATCCGGGTCTGGTTTCCATGGGATTCAGGATTTCGATAAAATCTAAGAAATCTCCACTTTTATTTTTTATTGGATTACTAATCAGCGTTTCTCTGGCCTCAATACTCTCTTCCGGCTGCTTTGAGAGTCCTGGAGGTTTTTTAAGGGATTATAACGAGGTCGTCATCCAGGATGTAGATGTTATGTCCACTCCGAAGGGAGAAGGCACCCTTCTGACGGTTACTCCCTACATCCGAAATGACCAGGACACTGACAGTTCGATGCTTTCTGTTAAAGTCAAGATCGTTGATCAAGAAACCCAGCTAATTGTGGCAGAAAAAGATATGGACATGGGTTACATCAAAGCCCACTCCCTGGCTTATAACAGTTTATCTCTGGAGGTCGAGAACTCTGGAAATTATGGTGTGGAGGTCCAGCTTTTCGAAGACAGACAGCTTATTAGTTCGGAGAGCAGGGCTGTTACCTTGAAGGCAAATATCCCCCCGGATCAGCAGGCTGACATTCTGTTTACCGATATGAATCTTATAATTACTCAGTTCACTGATAAGGACACAAAGGCCGTGGTGGATATCTCTCCTGCTATTTATAATCAGGGAGGAGACTCTAAAGCTCTCACCATGGTGGTCACTGCAAAGACGGATTCTTACAGCGCATTTACCGAAAGTGACGAACTTGGGATTATCAAAGGCTCAAGTCGGCTTAGGGGGCATGTGCGCTTTATACTCCCAAGAAAAGCCGAATATACATTTTCAGTTACTGTAGAAGAAAATGGCAGGGAAATTATCACTTCCGAAGTCTCTGAACCAATAAAGATGGATCAGGTCGAGCGGAATATTGTCAAAAATTACCCAGTTATCGAAAGAGGCACGCCTGTTGAGGCCCCAACAAAAAAGAGTGAAAGTCCCGGCTTAGAAGGCTCGATAGTATGTGCAATTGTCCTGCTGACTGCAGGTATCGTAAAAAGGAAGGGGCTGAAAAATAAGAAGGATGATAATGAGGAGTTACATGGTTACGCAAGAAGATAGCTCCTACATTGGGGAAAAAGAGATGGATCGTCATTCTGTTGAGGTTCGAATGTCCGGGAACGGAAATACACCTGAAAATAATAATGTTTCATTTAAAAAACATGTAAATGCAGCTGTAATAATTGTTCTTGTAATCCTGGTTTTCATTGCGATATTTTCTTTTTTCTTCAATATGCAGGAGGCAATAGTTGCCCTTATCAATCCTAAATACCAGGCACTTATCCAGGCCCTTTTTAGTTTGCTAGTCCTTATTATAGGGATTTACATGATCAAGCTCTTCCTTTCAAATAAAAATTAAAAAGGAAGCCAGGGAGAGCTTTTAGAGAAATTAAAAACCAGTCAAATATCAAGGTGGAGAGTGTGGCATAAATGACCTTGAGTAAAGCAAGAATATTTACGCTATTCATAGTAATGCTGATAGCAAATGTTGGAATTGTGAGTGCTGATGAATTAGAATTAGTTATGGAAGGACAGTCTACTGATTATTCAGATACTGGAAATTATTCATATGCTGGAAATGATCCTGTTACTGAAGTCGATTACCTTAATACAAGTACACAGATCAATGACGGTTATTCAATAACCACAGTAGAGGAGAAACTTGATAACAGGAACAATGTATCAGTCACAGACAAGTTCGAGTTCCTGATACCGAAAACAGCATTCTTTTCAGGTTTTTCAATTATCATCGATGGAAAGGAATACAAAGCTGACGTTCTGAAGAAAGCAGAAGCACAGCAGAAGTTCGAAAACGCCACATCTAGTGGCAAAACAGCAGGTCTTCTGGAAACCAGGGACTCAGACTTGTTCTCATATTCCCTGAACTTCAAACCCCACCAGAGCATTATAGTTCGGCTTACCTATGAACAGGCTCTGACAAGAACACTTGGCGAATATGAGTACGTGCAGTACCTGCGCAGTAACCATGACGTAAAAGACCTCAGCGTCTCTGTTGACATCAAGTCATCCACCAATGTACTGAGTGCAGAAACCCCGGGCTTCAAGTCAGATGTGACTTACCCTCATGCCAACAGTGCACGGGTCAGATACTTTGCAAATTCCCTGCCGACACAGGATATGAGAGTAATTTTCAAGACTGAGAACACACCCCTTAATGGGAACATGCTCTTCTATGAAAACAAGGACCAGGGGTACTTCATGCATATTTTCTCTCCTACAGCCGAGGAGATTGGTACAACCCCATTGAACAAGGACATCATATTTGTAATAGACAAATCTGGTTCAATGGGAGGTTTGAAGATTAAACAGGTTAAGACAGCCTTTTCGAAGATAATTGGGGATCTGTCAGAAGGAGACAGGTTCAACGTTGTGTTCTTTGATGCTGATCTCAAACCCCTTAGCA
Organism: uncultured Methanosarcinaceae archaeon; assembly: GCA_963722085.1. Classification (GTDB taxonomy): domain Archaea; phylum Halobacteriota; class Methanosarcinia; order Methanosarcinales; family Methanosarcinaceae; genus Methanosarcina. The sequence goes on from CAVRNH010000046.1 coordinate 7,138, forward strand.
ACGAAATTTTGCTTGCAAACGATGTGAATAAGGACAAAGCCATTGCAACTGTAACTAATGTCACTGCGGATGGTGGAACTAATATCAATGCTGCTCTGACTACATCCCTTGACATGTTTTACAATGGAAGTGAGAACGTGCCTATCATAGTCTTCCTTACGGACGGCATGCCTACCGAAGGAGTGACATCAACGGCAGTTATCAGGGATAATGTGCTGCAAACCAATAAAGCCAATGTATCAATATTCACAATTGCATTTGGAGAGGAATACGATTATGATTTCGATTTCCTGCAGGCACTGAGCCTTGAAAATAGAGGCACTGCCGTATACTTTGAACCTACTTCGGAAGCTGCAGCAGGCATCAGTGGTTTCTATAAGACGATCTCGACACCTCTGGTATCCAACCTGAAGTTCTCTTATGATGGAAAGGTTTCTCAGACCGTCCTTACAGGAAGAGATAATCTCTTTGTAGGCTCAGAAGTTATTAGCCTTGGCAAATATGATCCGAATACTGCCAGTATCACTGCAAGAGTAGACGGGAACACGCGGAACGGAAAACACACTTTTGAGCATAAGTTCGCCGCACAACCCAACGACACCAATAATTTTGTTGCAAGACTATGGGCTTACAATACAATTACTAACAGGCTTGACAGGATGAAAGTTGAAGGAGGAACGAATGAACTTGTCTCTGAAGTAACAAATATTTCACTGGAATACGGTTTTGTAACTCCTTACACTTCATTCTATGTGGAGGTTCCACAGGCCGAGGAAACAGAAGAGGAACAGCCTCAAGAAGAGGAACCAATTCAAGAGGGACAAACTCAATCGCAAGCAGCCCAATCAATGCCTATGGAATCGTCTTCTAATGCACCTGCAGGAGGAGAACCGCCAACTGCACCTGCAGGAGAGCCGCCAGTGGAATCAAATGAAGAGGCAGCAACCCCCGGATTTGGGTTCTGGCTGGCAGTACCAGCGCTTTGCGGGGCACTATTGATTATGAGAAGGGCAAGGTGTTGAGTTTTGAGAAGACCAGGTATTAATTGATGATAAGATCAAGGCGTTATAATTGTATAAAGGATAAATGCTGGAGAGCTCAACTCAAGCTTTTCAGCAGTTCCTTCTTTAAGCTGATTAAAAATCAATTAAACATCAAGATTTTGGGCAAGACTCTGAGGATGGTATTTCGAATCTTCTGACGCGATATGAGCAAAAAAGTCTTCCACCAGACTTCCCACATCCCTGGGAGCAACATCAATAAATTCTTTCCTCTCTTCGGGAGGGAAATATTGAAAGACCGAAAATTTTCCTAGCTTCCGAATCAATGAACCCTGATAACGGGAATCCATGAGGATCCTGACCCCAAAGTCCATTGGGGAACGGACTACCCTTCCCATTGCTTGCCTGACCTTCCTCATTGTTGGCACCTGAACTGCACATTCCCAGCCTTCCCCACAACCGAAAACGTTATCATATGCAGATTCGATTGCCTTAATTCTATCATTTAGAGCCGGGTATCCCACTCCCACAACAATTACTGTCCTGCCGCGATTATCTCTGAAATCAACGCCTTCACTCAGGGTTCCCCAGAGATAGGTTATAAGTAAGGCTTTTCCTCCCTGCTCCCCTATTTTGAAAAATTCCTGTCGGACTTCCTGGGCTGAAACTCCCACTTCATCAAGGAAAATCGGGATAGAAAGTTCAGGCTCAAGAAGTTTAGTATAGCGGAGCGCTTCAGCATAGCTCTGGAAATAGATGATTACGTTTCCCGGCGATGCGACAGTGGCTGCAAGAAGGGCCTCTTTTAAACCTTCAAGAGTCTCTGGGCTGTCTCTGTTTTTTGAGAAAAGCGGAGGGACTGAAACCGCAAGCGTAAGTCTTCTTTCCCTGGGAAATGTAATGCCATACAGAATCTCCTCCACTTCCCTTGAGATTCCCAGTGTGGATTTGATCATCTCGAAAGGGCGAAGTGTAGCCGACATCAGCACTGCCGCATAAACAGAATCAAGTAGAGGCTGGGTTACATTTTTAGGGATACATGTGAAGAGTTCAATTCTACCGACTACTCTATCACTTTTGAAATCTCTGCGCATATTTAAAATTGGATAGTAGTTTTGCCTGTCCGAAAGTACAAGGTAAGAAGACAGAAAATCAGCAACGTAACGGATCTGGGAACGTTTGGGGACAGAAAGAAGCCCCTTTTTGTAATTTTCTGCATAGATTGCTTCCAGCCTGCCTCCGAATTCTCCGATTTCCCGCAACTGGATCAGCACTTTTTCTTCATCTTCAAATCCCTCTTTCTTTGCATCCCTCAAAAAGCGGGCTTTCAGGATGTCAAGACGCTCGTAAGGGTCACTTATCTGAATATCCTGCCAATGCTTTCCAAGCCTGTTCTTCTCTCCGAATTTCAACTTTGAGTCATATGTGTCTCTTAGAGCAGTCAACAGGCAGGAAAACAGTTTTTTCGCATAGAGTCGGGCTGTATAGTCCTCGTCAAGAGGGATACCATTTCTTGATCCTGAGCCCGACTCCGAATACAGGAGAGTTTTCAGGCTCAGGAATTTCGCCAACTTCCGAGAGCGCTTTTTCAATAGTTAATTCAGAGAGCATTACGGAAGAATGAGAACGGGCAGATGCTTCGATATTATGTGCCTCGTCAAAAATGAGGATGACATCTTCTGGATCGCGCTCAAGCCACTTAAGAAGAGTTATAAAGATTTCGGCACTGAGCACATGGTGGAAATTACAGATCAGGAGTTCAGTATTTTTCAGTTCCTTTTTAAGTAACTCATATCCGCACATATCCCGATCATCAGCATATTCCATTACTTCTTCGGGACTCCTTACATCGGAGAAAAGCCAGGAGGAAAACTCTTTTCCTTCAAATCTCAGGACTTCATAAAGCTTTGTGCAAGAATGGCTCCTCAAAGCCTGAGCTTTTTTCCGAGCTTCCTCGACTTCCTTTTCAAGCTCATTCCTGAGGGTGTAGAGAGAAGGATCTTTTGTCCGTTTATACTTTTCATAAGCGTCTTTAAGCTCTTTTTCCTTTGAAGAAACTTCACCTTCAAAATCAAGAAGGTCGTATGTGTTCTCTCCTTTTAGCTTGCATTCGTCATAGTCGAGATTTTCAGGGCACATAGAAGTCTTGCCCTTAAAAACAATGGTTTTAATACTGTTATTTTGTGAGATCTCTTTTGCCTCATTTATAAACTGGACCATCTGCTGGTGGACATTCGTAACTATAATGACGATTTTATTAAGCTTCATTCCCACACTCAATGCAGGAGCAAGTGCACTCAGAGTCTTGCCTGTACCGCATGCTCCCTCAAAAAGCACGATCTTCTCCTGCAAGAGAGCCGAGTTAATTTTCTCCATGGCTTCTGCCTGGTTAGGGTAGCAGCTTTGTTTCGTAAAATAGCGCATGTATCCATTCTTTTGTGTCATAGGCTTGAACCTGATATCTCTCGGATTTCAGAAAGTCATGAAGAACTTTCGAAACTTACAATAATATGAATAAAACTTTCAAAAGCTTAAGTGTTTCTGAAAATATGGTTAATATATTCTGGTTATTTATCTCTTAATCGAGTAAAAGCAGAATCCAAATCAAAAATAGAATCCGGTACTGGTATCAACATACAGATAAGATCTATTTTTACTTGTTGTATGGATTTTTATTATTCTTTATCTTATTTAAATTAACCAGTGATGTATTCCCTAAAGATTCAGATAGTAAAAACAACCAGTAAAGCAACCATTTGAGCAACTATTTCTTAAGCAATCATTTCTCACTTAGCACTAATAATTATACTCTTATATACTACCATAGTACTGAAGTCCAACTACTAAAATTCAAATTGTATCACAATCCTGGCTCCTTAATTTATTCACGGATCAAAGAATTCCCACTAAATAAGGATTTATTTTGATAAGGTTTTATTTTGAAATCGAAGCTCTGGATTCTAACAAAGAAGACGACCAAAAAATGACCTCCTGCGAATTATGGGAAACAGGAGGCCATCCGGGCCCTCCAGTTGATGGAGCTTTTCGGTAAGAATTGATCGAACAAAATAAGTACTAACCGAGCAAGACAAGCACTTATTTAAATGCAGTAAATTTGTCTTTTAACGCGTTGCATATGGGACACCTATCGGGCGCTTCTCCTTCAAGAGTATATCCGCATACTTCACAAACCTGGATAGGACCCAATTCAACGTCTTTTCCTAAATTAACCGACTCTAAAGCTTTTTCAAAGAGCTGTTTGTGCAATTTCTCGGAGGCATAAGACCATTCAAAACTTCTTTGTGCACCTTTCTCCCCCTGGAATCTTGCAACTTCAATGTATACAGGATACATTTCCTCAATTTCAAATGTTTCGCCCGCTATGGCCAGTTTAAGATTTTTCCTGGAATCACCAGGCCCAAAAGCTGCCATGCTGTTTGCGACAAATCCTCCATCAAGATGCCTTAACTCCCTGTAATGGTCTCCTGCATGCAAATATTCGGCATGAGCTATTGCGCGAAATAAGCGGGTGACGTTATGAAATTTTTCTTTTTCAGCCTGATTTGCAAAATGTAAATACCTCATATGCGCCTGGCTTTCTCCTCCAAACGCATTGATAAGATTCTGCTCT
>CAVRNH010000047.1:0-70741 GCA_963722085.1 uncultured Methanosarcinaceae archaeon
GCCTCTTGTCGCACCTGCGGAATGTCGGATACAATAAAGCAGGACAATATACTGTTAGTTTAATAGTAAGTAATCCAGGAAGCAGCAGTACTGAAACCAGATCTAAATATATCGAGGTCAGTAAGCGAGTGTTTAAATAAAAAACAATAAAAAGTCGAAGATAAAAGGAGCGGGGTATTTTATTATTATATCTCCTCTCTCCTGCCAACGTGGGATAATAATCTTTAGATATCAGCCATTTAGTAGTATGGGTCCTGCTTTCGGCAGGTCGACATAAAAATCCATTCAATCTTTCTATTGATATCGTTTTATTCAGAACTTTTGAAATTCAATTTAAATCAAAAATTACTAAACGTTAACCATAACATAATAAATATATATTTGGAGTAAATTAGATAAATGACAAATCGTGTTAAATATATAGTCCGTGTGATACTGTTTTTAAGTGAACATGCAAAAAATAACAATTATGGATGTTTAGATTTTAGGATGTGCTTGCTGCCGAATGTAGGATGGATTCATTAAAATGACATAACTGTGCATGAATTTGTACTAAATTGTGCCCGTACTCCTTTCTTCCTTGTTTTCAGTACTTTCCGTGCTTCCCGTGGTTTTCAAAAATTTGTGTTTCACATTTTTAGATACTGCACTAGAGATGCACTGGTGTATCGATTCCAAAATGAATCCATTATTGAATGAAAAATTCATTGATCAATGGATGCATTTAAAAGTTCAGATTTGTGGGCGTATTTTGGAATCGATCACTAGACATTCTGCATCATTTTTTTCTTATGAAATGCTTAATTTTCAAAACCCTTCCATCATATAAAATTAAGAATAAACTAAAGATCCAAGCGTATAAGTAAAGTATAATTTCTCAGGTTAAGCCATCATAATAAAGATTATTAAATAGTATTTTATAATTATTCTACATGTTTCTGTAAAGTCTTCCTTACCTTGTCATTTTTATAGTTGCACTTGGTTGCGGTGATCAACTTAACTCAATAAACTCTGACTTCAATGAATTGCTATATACCTTTTACAAAAAATCAGTCGAATTTCAAGGTTTTTCAAAATTCTCTTTAAATTTAATAATCCATCCACTGGGGTCTAAAATGAAAAAAATAAAATGTGTAGGAATGTGTAGAGGACATACCTTCAAAATAGCTTTGGGGATAACGGCACTTGCGCTTTTAATGCTGGTGAGTATCGCAGGCGCAGCGCCGTTTGCATATATTACAAATGGGGATAGCAATAGTGTCTCTGTAATTGACACAGCCACAAACAAGGTTACAGCCACAATATCTGTAGGATCTAATCCTATGGGAGCTGCAATCAGTCCTGATGGAACAAAGGTATACGTGGCGAATGCCAAAAGCAACGATATATCTGTAATTGACACGGCTACAAATACTGTTAAAGCAAAGGTACCCCTGGGTAGCTCTCCTCAAGGAATTGCAATTACCCCGGATGGAAAAAAGGTGTATGTAGCAATTAGCCTCAAAAACACTCTGGCTGTAATTGACACCGCAACAAATACCATTACTTCCACGGTAAAGGTAGGAAAATCTCCTGCTGGGGTTGCAGTTAGTTCGGATGGAAAAAAGGTATATGTGACAAACAAGGGGGACAATACTCTCTCTGTAATTGACACTGCCACAAACAAAGTAACAGCCACGGTGCCTGTAGGAAGCAGTCCTGAGGAAGTGGCAGTCACATCGGATGGAACTAAGGTATATGTAGTAAACTATGATAGCGGAAGCCTCTCTGTAATTGACACTGCTGCAAATAAGGTTACGGGCACGGTGAAGATAGGAAGAGCGCCCTCGGGAGTTGCTGTCAATCCGAGTGGAAAAGAGGTATATGTGGCAAATAAGGATGAATATGTTAGCACTGTCTCTGTAATTGACACTGCAACCAATGCTGTTACAGCCACGGTGCCTGTAGGAAGCGATCCTCAGGGAGTTGCAGTCAGCCCGGATGGAAAAAAGGTTTATGTAGCGATCCACCTCTATAATGCTGTTTCTGTAATTGACACTGCAACCGACACTGTTTCAGACACGGTGCTTGTAGGAAATGGTCCCTGTGCTTTTGGTCAGTTTATAGGTTCTATTCCAGTACAACCTGTTTATCCTTTAGCAAACTTCAGCAACAACGTCACGTCAGATTATGCTTTCCTTTCTGTGCCTGTGCAGTTTACGGATTTGTCGAAGAATGCAACCAGATGGAACTGGAACTTTGGAGACGGGGCTAATTCAACACAGCAGAACCCCACGCATACCTATTCTGCAGCAGGAATCTATACCGTTAGCCTGACAGTAAGCAATTCAAACGGCACGGATTCAAAGCTTGCTACAATAAATGTTGTGCCAAAAGGTTCTCCTGCGCCTTCATATGCATATATTACTAACCTCAACAGCAACATTGTTACCGTAATTAACACGGCAAATAATAATGTTGCAGCCACGGTGCCAGTAGGAAGCGGTCCTCAGGGAGTTGCAGTCAGCCCGGATGGAACAAGGGTCTATGTGACAAATATCAACTACGGCTCCACTGGTAGTGTCTCTATAATTGACTCAGCCACAAATACCGTTAAAGCCACAGTGACTATCGGATACAAATACAGTCCCTGTGGAGTTGCAGTTACACCGGATGGAACAAAAGCATATGTGGCCGATCGCGACATCAAGTGTGTCTCCGTAATTGATACAGGTACAGGCACTGTTACAGCCACGATACCTGTAGGAGCCAATCCTCTGGGAGTTGCAGCTGGTCCGGATGGGAAAAAGGTATATGTGGCGAACCGCGACAGCAGCACTCTTTCTGTAATTGACACAGCCACAAACAAGGTTACAGCCACGGTGCCTGTAGGAAAACAGCCTACAGGAGTTGTAGTTTCCCCGGCGGGGACAAAGGTATATGTGACAAATGGCGGAAGCAACTCTGTTTCTGTAATTGACACAGCTACAAACAAGGTTACAGCCACTGTGCCTGCAGGTAATTATCCTTTTGGAGTTGCAGTTTCCCCGGCGGGGACAAAAGTCTATGTGACAAACAACAAAAACGACCAGGTCTCTGTAATTAATACTACCACAAACACTGTTACAGCCACAGTGCCTGTAGGAGATTCTCCTTATGGGGTTGCAATCACACCTGATGGAACAAAAGCATATGTGGCAAACTCCGAGAGCAGGAGTGTTTTTGTAATCGACACAGCCACAAATAAGGTTACAACCAGGGTATCTTTAGGGTTCAATCCTATTGCCTTCGGTCAGTTTATAGGTCCTCTCCCGGCACAACCGGTACTTCCTGCTGCAAACTTCAGCAGCAATATTACATCCGGTTATGCCCCTCTTTCTGTCCGGTTTACAGACCTTTCGAAAAGCGCAACTGCATGGAACTGGAACTTTGGAGACGGAGCTACTTCAACCGAGCAGGACCCGGTGCATATTTACTCTGCAAAAGGAAACTATAAAGTTACGTTGAAGGCAGCAAATGCAAACGGTACAGCTTCGAAATCTATTAATATGACTATCCTGCCCCGGCCAGTATTTTCGGCATCCCCAACTTCAGGAAAAGCGCCGCATACCGTTACTTTTACTGACCAGAGCACAGGATCGCCAGATTCATGGAAATGGGATTTTGGAGACAAAACTAATTCAACAGAAAAAAATCCTGTACACATATACAAAAAAGCTGGACAATACTCTGTTACCCTGACATTAAATAAATCAGGGAGTACATTGACAAAGTCCAGCTTTATTGCTGTTTCAAACGGTTTTGAAGCCCCTGTAGCTGCTTTCTCTGCGTCTCCAACTTCAGGAAAAGCCCCGCTTACTGTTAGTTTTACTGACAAGAGCACAGGGTCGCCAACCTCATGGAGATGGGATTTTGGAGATGGGAAAAATTCAACAGAAAAGAACCCGGTACATAAATACAGTGAACCAAAACTATACTCTGTTAAATTGACAGCAAGTAATGCAGACGGCAGTAATGCGTTAACAAAAACCAGCTATATTGCTGTCTCAAACGTTTTAAATGCTCCTTTTACCAATTTCTCTGCAACCCCTACGGCAGGAAAAGTGCCTCTAACTGCCGGTTTCACTGATCAGAGCACAGGATCGCCAACCTTGTGGAAATGGAACTTTGGAGATGGAACTAATTCAATAGATAAGGACCCTGTACACACATACAATAAAACAGGAAAATATACTGTTACATTGGCAGCAAGTAATGCAAATGGCAAAAATGAATTGGCAAAGGCCAGCTGTATTGTTGTCTCAAACGTTTTAAATGCTCCTGTTGCTGCTTTCTCTGCGGCTCCGACCTCAGGAAGCACGCCTCTTCCTGTTCGTTTTACTGACCAGAGCACAGGATCACCAACTTCATGGAAATGGAGTTTTGGAGATGGAAACAATTCAGCAGAAAAGAATCCAGTGCATACATACAATAAAACAGGGCTATATTCCGTTACATTGACAGTAAGTAATGCAAACGGCAGTAATGCGTTAACAAAATCCAGCTATATTGCTGTCCCGAGCGATTTCAAATGCTCCTGCTGCTGCTTATTCTGCGGCTCCAACTTCAGGAAAGGTGCCTCTTCCTGTTCGTTTTACTGATCAGAGCACAGGATCGCCAACCTCATGGAAATGGGATTTTGGAGATGGAAACAATTCAACGGATAAAAGTCCTGTGCACACGTACAATAAAGCCGGAAAATACTCTGTTGCTTTGACTACGACTAATGCGGGAGGCAGTGATACGGTAAAAAAATCTAGCTATATAAATGTAACTTCTGGAAGCGGGAGCGTAGCGCCGAATCCTGACTATATTGTCCCTGTCACCACCTTTTTAGCAACTCCTACTTCAGGAAGCGTGCCTCTTACTGTTCGTTTTACTGATCAGAGCACAGGATTGCCAAACTTCACGGAAATGGACGTTTGGAGATGGCACAAGTTCAACGGAAAAGAATCCTGTACACATATACAATAAAACTGGATTATATGCTGTTACATTGACAGCAAGCAATGCAAACGGCAGTAATGCGTTAACAAAAACCAGCTATGTTGCTGTCACAAGCGTTTCAAATGCTCCTGTTTCTGCTTATCTCTGCGTCTCCAACTTCAGGAAATGCGCCGGTTACTGTTAGTTTTACTGACCAGAGCACAGGATCGCCAACCTCATGGAAATGGACTTTTGGAGATGGAAACACCTCAGCAGAAAAGAACCCGGTACATAAATACAATAAAACAGGGCTATATTCTGTTACATTGACAGCAAGTAATGCAAACGGCAGTAATGGGTTAACAAAAACCAGCTATATTGCTGTCTCAAACATTTTAAATGCTCCAGTTGCTGCTTTCTCTGCGGCTCCAACCTCAGGAAACGAGCTTCTAACTGTTAGTTTTGCTGATCAGAGCACAGGGTCGCCAACCTCATGGAAATGGACTTTTGGAGACGGTACAACTTCAGCAGAAAAGAATCCTGTACATACATACAACAAAACAGGACTGTATTCTGTTGCATTGACAGCAAGCAGTGCAAACGGCAGTAATGCGTTAACAAAAACCAGCTATATTGCTGTCTCAAACGTTTCAAATGCTCCAGTTACTGCTTTCTCTGCATCTCCAACTTCAGGAAATGCGCCTCTAACCGTTGGTTTCACGGACCAGAGCACAGGATCGCCAACTTCATGGAAGTGGGCTTTTGGAGATGGAAACAGTTCGACAGATAAAAATCCTGAGCATACATATAATAAAACAGGGCTCTATTCTGTTGCATTGACAGCAAGTAATGCAAACGGCAGTAATGCTCTAACAAAAACCAGCTATATCGCTGTTTCAAACTCCCTTGCCGCTGCTTTTTCTGCCACCCCAACTTCAGGACCCGTACCGCATAGTGTCAGTTTTACTGACAACAGCACTGGATCACCAACTTCACGGAAATGGCTTTTTGGAGATGGAACTAATTCAACAGAAAAGAATCCTGTACATGTATACAATAAAACGGGACAATATACTGTTAGTTTGACAGTAAATAATCTGGAAAGTAGTAGTACTGAAACCAGATCTAAATATATTGAGGTCAGTAAGTGAACATCTTAAATTGAAAAAACGATAAGGTCAAGGATAAGGGGAGTGGGATATTTAATTATCATACATTCCGCTCTCCTGCCAATATGGGGTAAGAACCACGGAAAGACACGGAAATAAATGTGCCTGTAATTCCTTTCTTCCGTGTTTGCCGTGCTTTCGGTGGGGTCCTAATTTTATAGTTCTACTTCATGCGGGCATGGAAAAACTCAATCAAGAACTTGTAACCACGGAAAACACGGAAAGACACGGAAAGAACTGTGCCCGTACTTCCTTTTTTCCGTGTTTTCCGTGCTTTCGTGGTTCTAATTTTGTAGTTCTATTTCATAAGGCACGGAAAAATTCAATCAGAACTCTATAACCACGGAAAAACTCAATCAGAACTCTATAACCACGGAAAACACGGAAAGACACGGAAATAAACGTGCCTGTAATTCCTTTCTTCCGTGTTTTTAGGTCGTCGGCAGTTCATAACACTATTTTAGAGCTAGTCGCTTGAGCGAGCGAAGCGAGTGAAACGGAACTCGTGCTCCCCGAAGCGAAACTCGGGTAGTGAAACGGATCTCGTGCTCCCGAAGCGAAACTCGGGTAGTGAAACGGACTCGTGCTCCCGAAGCGAAACTCGGGTTTCCGTGCTTTCAGTGGGGTCCTAATTTTATAGTTATACTTCATGCGGGCATGGAAAAACTCAATCAAGAACTTGTAACCACGGAAAACACGGAAAGACACGGAAAGAAATGTGCCCGTACTTCCGATATTCCGTGTTTTCCGTGCTTTCCGTGGTTTACCTTTTACTTTACTTATCATCGGAGATAGTTTTGAAAAGATCCATAGTTAAAACACAAAGTAGAAATTATAAGAAGTTTAAACACTCTACGGAAAATTTCAGAGACAGACGAACATTATGAACAATACTATATCCCAAAAGCACCGATTAAAAGAATTGATATACGAAGAAGAAACTTTCGCTATACGCGGAGCTGTTTTTGAGGTTTATAAAGAAATGGGCAGTGGTTTTCTTGAAGCTGTTTATCAGGAGTGTCTTGAAAAAGAACTGCGCAGGCAAAATATTCCGTTTGTCGCTCAGAAGGAATTAAAATTGGTTTATAAGGGCGAGACGCTTCAGCATACTTACAAACCAGATTTTATTTGTTATGATAAAATTATTGTTGAACTGAAAACTGTTAAAACAATAGCTCCAGAACACAAAGCACAGCTTTTGAATTATTTAAAAGCAGCTGGCTCGGAACTTGGGTTGCTTATAAACTTTGGAAGCTATCCTAAAGCACAAATTGAACGAATGATTCTGTAAATAACATTAATTCAAGCACAAAAATAAATACCCCATAATTGAAAGCAGTAAAATCTCTATCCCCCTATTTTTTCTTCCGTGATTTCCATATTTGAAGCGATTTGCCTTTTCTAAAACATATTAAAGGACTCATCCAAAAATCGATTTAATTCTTAAATGACATTTTGCCATTCCTCACTAAATTCATTTTTTCAAATAATATTCAACAATAAAGCTTATTTTTGTAAAAAATATCTAAAATATTAAAATTCAGTTTAATTTAATAATGTTTCGATTTTCCTAATAAAAAAGTTTTAAATCGTTTAAAAAGCGAAAAGGTAAACCACGGAAAGCACGGAAAGGACTGTGCCCTTACATCCTTTTATTCAATTTCAGCGGCAGCGTGCCTAATGTTTGTCTGATAAGACACAGGAAGCCTGAAACCTATCTACCCTGCAGGAAACTCTTGCGAATAATTCCAGAAAACTGCTTATTCATACCAAATGATTAGTTTGTTTCCAGAACTTCCACCAGGGCTTTTTTAACCGAGCAGTTATAAATATTATAGTCGCTATAGTACTTATTATGTCTGAAACAACAACTATCCAGATAACAAAGCAAACCCGCGATGAGTTACGGAAAATTGGAACGATGGGAGACGATTATAATAAGGTTATTAATGACCTGATAGTCGAACACAACAGGAATAAATTAGCGGAGTCTGGAGAGAAATTCATAAGAGAGCATAAAGATGAATTTGTGAGTATCGATGACCTTTAAAGTTTTTGTGCATCCTACTCTTTTTCTTAAGGTTCCCGCAGAACGAAAAGAACGTATAAAATCTGCAATTAAAGAGCTTGCAAATCCGCTTCCGGATAGTAACGGAGACAAAAAAGAACTCAAAGGAACTCGAATAGTTACATATCGCCTGAGGGTTGGCGACTATCGGGTTTTCTATCAAATTGATGAAGAAGAGAAGAAAGTGTACGTTTTCGATATTTTGACCGCTGAACAAGCGCATAAGAAATATGGAAGAATTTAACTTTGGGAGCGCGGAGGCACAGCGGGAAGTCCCCTTCCTCGGTAGATCCGGTTTGCCGGATCGGACAGGTGGGGGATGAAAGCGCAGCCTCGCACCGTAATAAATATACTGCATAACTTTCTAACGGTTAATTTTTGTTAATTCTGAATATCTATTTATTCGTATACCTCCTATTTATATACAATCATGCATCTAACGGCAAAGGTTAAGATATATCCAACTGAGGAACAATTACAAGTTCTGTGGGAACTTTCAGATAAATGTTGTTCTTTATACAATCTAGCTTTAGCTGAAAGAAAAGATGCATGGAAACTCGAACGAAAAAGTAGTAAATATATAGATCAGCAGAACAAATTACCAGATTTCAAGAAACGTAATCCTGAATATAAAGTAGTTTATTCCAAAACACTGCAAGGAATTCTTAAAAAACTTGATGCCGATTATAAATCGTTTTTTGCTCTACGGAAGAATGGAGATCTGAAAGCAAGACCTCCTAATTTCAAAAGTAGGAAATATTTTCAAACAATTCCTTATAATCAAAGTGGTTTTTATCAAGCTCGAAATTATATTGTTTTCACGCATAAAGTAAATGATACTGAACTTGTCTTTGATGTGGGAAAAAAGTTTGAAAATGTAAAGCAGGTTGAGATCTACAATGATGATCCGTTTCGTGGTAAGGGAGATTTCTATATCTCAGTTACTTATGAAATAGCTACTCCTGAGTATGTTGATAATGGTTTGTATCAAGCTGATGATGCAGGAATAACAAAAATAGTAACTGCCGTAAATTCACAAGGAAAATTCTTCGAAGTTAAAACTCCTAGAATTGATAAATATTGGCAACCCAAAATAGATTCATTGAAGTCTAAAAGAGATCACTGTATTGGAGTTAAAAAAGGATCAAAGAAAAGCAGAAGATGGGTCAGGTTACACAAAATTTATCAAAATATGGAGAAAAAGAAATCTAATCAACTTAGAGATTTTCAGCATAAACTATCAAAGAAAATGGTCAACAATACTAAGGCTAATACTATTATTGTTGGAGATCTGAAAGTTAAAAACATGGCTCAATCCAAAAAACTTAAAGGTAAAAGAAAAAGAGCTATGAACAGATCAAATCAAAATCAAGGCTATTTATCTCGCTTCATCGAATTTTTGACCTATAAAGCTGAACTTATAGGTAAAAGGGTAATAAAAATTGATGAAAGCTATACTTCCAAAACGTGTTATGTTTGTGGAAAACTCCATGATATGCCACTCTGGAAGCGAAATATGGAATGTGATTGTGGTAATTACATAGATAGAGATCGTAATTCTTCTATCAATATCATGTATAATTTCCTATCACAGAATGCTTTGTGGACAAGCTTGCAGTTTTTCTCTGCAAATCTTCGACAAACAGGTTTTCCGATGGGACTGAGGTTCTTAGAACCAAAACCAAATGACGAAAATACTCGAAGGAAGCCCCTCCCTCAAATCTGAGCCGAAAGGCGAAGAAATTTAGGGAGGAGTAGTTCACTCGAATTTCGGATATAGACATTGGGGTCCTTCCAGGAAAAAATTTTGATCGGAAAAAATTGGTTTTCTTAAAAGAGAGAATTGAAAACCTTAATATCCCCTATACAGTTGATGTTGTGGACCTTTCCTGGATTTAGGAAGCCTTTAAAGAAAAAGCGCTATGAGAAGGGGTTGTATGGAAACATTAAAGCTCAGAATCGAAACCGCCGAAAAAGCACTCAAAACTTTAAAGGCAATCACGGAAGAACCTTATTCAGTAATAGTTCGGGATGCGGCTATCCAGAGGTTTGAATACACTTTCGAGGTTTTCTGGAAAGTTGTTAAGGGCTATCTTGATGTTCAGGAAGGAGTATCTGTAACTCTCCCAAGTCCTGTTTCAAAGAAGCTTTCAAGGTAAATCTTCTTTCAGAAGAGGAGGCTGTTAAAATCCTTGAGATGGTAGATGACAGAAATCTCACATCCCATACCTACCGTGAGGAAGCAGCAGAAGGAATTTATCGTCGAATATGGATTACTGGGATCTGATGGATAGGGTTTGCAGGAGGGTTACTGAAAAGGATGGGTCGGATTTTTGGAGCATGGCACTAGAAAAATAAAGATAGATTTTTAAGAAATTTTCAGACATCTCTCGAATTTCTGAATTCATCCGGCAGAGGTCTGGTTTCAATACGAAGGTTTCATTATTGTAGCTGATTATTGGTCTGGGAAAGAGGCTTTCTATTATGTTGAAGAAGCCTCAATGGTAAAAGTTCTCAACATAACGTCTTGAAAAGTATTCCGAAGACCATTCAAGGTGCAGGATCGAGGTTCCTGTATATTCTTTCATCTCGACTCTTATCTGATGATAACCGGCAGGTAGAGAGATTGTAGCATTGTTTGTAGTTTTGGAGTGCTTTGGTGGAGAGATTGGTTCTTTGATAATCGCTGTGCCGTTAATATAAAGCTGTGCCCAATCATCTGAAGTCAGACAAAACGTATAATTTGATTTCTGCTCGATTTTAATTAAACCTACATAGACAACACTGAAATTATCTCTTGTATTAAGAATACCATTTGGCCAGTCATTAATATCACTGCCATAAAGATTGGCGGCATTGTATGTAGTTTCTGCAAACTTTAACCTGGAATCCGTACGGTTAACTGCAGTGCCACTAAAAGAATTGCCCAAATAGTAATAACCAGTAATCCCCGGCAGATATTCTACTGCTGGCTCAGACCCTTGAGTAACTGACTCAGACCCGTAAGTAAATTTTATTTCCTGGGTGAAAATAGGCTTTTGGGTTTTAAGGTCAATGAATTTAAGAGTGGCAACGTCTCCTGCCTTTTTTGGAATCAAATTCCCTTTTCTGTCCTTCAGGAGCAGCATTTTTGTCTCGCCTACTTTTAAAGATCCCAGAGTTGACGAATCTAGGAAGTAATCATTTCCTTCAACGTTCAGGATTATCGACGTTGTCGAATTGTCAAAAAAGATAAGTTCTCCTCCATTGTGGACAATTCTCAAGGTAGTGTTATTATATTCAGATACACTAAGGCTTGCAACCGGAGCCGGAGCTAAGTTATCTTCATGCTCTCCTCCAAATAAAGAAGCAGCAATAACCCCTGCCAGCAAAAAAGTAATTGCAAGCATCAGAACAATCCCTATCAGTGGGGAAAGCCCATCTAAATTTTTCAGCAGATTCGGCCTCATACCTACCTTTTAAATAAAGCTTATCGCATGTCAGCAAGAGATTGTCTCGTATGTGATCGTTTTTAGATCTGATCAAAATGTGAATACCCTGTTCCAGACAAAGATAGATCCTTTTGGACAAATTATATGATTCTTCTTATTAATCCAACTCTATAAAAACAGATTATATATTTTTTTAGACAATAAATACTTTTCTACTTTTTTAATCCTGCAGCCAAGAAGATCATTGGAAACTGCCGAGATTATTTACAGGATGGTTAAGAAGGTTAAGGCTAACTTTTAGGGAAAGGATAGAATAAATAAAAACTGTTTTTGTGGTCCAGCCGCGCTAAGGCGCGGGACACGAAAGGTTTGAGATAGCTGTAAACGTCGCCCGATTTTTCAATCCATTGGATTTTCGTATTCATTCAGGTTTCAAGACAAGTATTAATAATTGAGACCAAGTACTAATTATGGCAGAAGACAATACTATTAATTATTCCAGAGAAACTGCCCGGTTTATCTCTATTTTGCGTCAGCATCTGCCGGAGATTTCAGGAAATATAGTGTCAGTTACCGTGGAATTTTTGGTTCTTATGTGAAGGGGGAACAGAGGCCTGAAAGTGACCTTGATATTCTGGTTGAGTTTGAGGAAGCCCCGGTTTTTTCGAGTACATTAAACTTGAAGATTATCTGAGTGAGATTTTGGGTGTGAAAGTGGATTTAGTGATGAAATCTGCTCTTAAACCTGCCATTGGGAAACGTATCCTTGAGGAAGTTGTGGCTGTATAACGTATCCTTTGCAATTCCTTTCTTTTACCTTATCCGCTTTTGGCGCTTTCCTTTTCTTGCAGGGCACAGGAAACTAAAAGATGAAGATATTCTACTTCCGTATTTTTTCGATCCTTGGTTTATATGTTCGGCTCTAAACTTATGGTTTGTTTTCTTTTACTATCAATGTTCACGCTTTTGTATCATGCTTAGCGACTAAAATGTTAATCGAGGCGTCCGGATATTATTTATGTGTTCATATAAAGTTCTCTTATACAAAGTCAACAACTTTTAATATCATAAGCTCTAAAGCTAGAGTCGGTGGGGCAAGTAATGCATTTTCGATATGGAGATGCTTCTTTGAGATTACGTGGATAGTGTATACTATCAAGGTACTTTCTAAATAAAGTGCCTTTTGAGATATCGTTGGATTTGGAGTAAATATTCAAGGCATTATCTAACAGAGGATGCTTTGAGATGACTCTGGATAGAATACATTATCAGTGGGGTTTTGATAAAGATGGTATTGAAAAATATAAAAGAAGTAGTAAGAACCGTAATAGGAAAAAGAAGTTTACAGTCTGGAACGATCAAAGAGATAGCTAACTGGCTCCATGATCTAGAGTTTCTGATAATAAAGGTGATGATTTCTGCTATAGGTATTCATCACCTTTACGTGTATACCATGAAAGCTATGTTTTAAGTTTTCAATGTACACACTCGTAGATTCGTTCTCCTTCCCGAGGAGATAAAATGCTTGCCATCAAAAGTAAGATGCCTCCGGATCAAACCTGTGGGGGGAACTGAATACGGAGGAAGTAAGAAGGAGGATGGCAAAGATTAGTTCAAAGATTAGCTTATAATTCGGAGGAAGATTGTCTGTATTTACTCCGTTTAGGACTTATGCAGTGAACTGAGAAACCGCAGACTTGAGGCCCAAGATTGTTAAAGCACAGTGCTTTTTCGAAAACTCGGACGTATACGATTCTGTTCCTTAACTGTGTAAGTCGGATCTGGACAAAAGGAGGATTGATTCCATATCAATCCTCAGGCTAAGAGAATAGAATACCTGGAGAATAGAATACCTGGAGAATAGAATACCAAGGTATTCGGATACCTGATGGCTTAATGCCCATATTTGATGCCTCACCTGCTTTAAAAGCTATCGGGTTAAAAAGAATCATGCAGGTTAGAAAAGAACCCTTTGAAAAGTCTTTTTGGGGCGGGAGATTATTTAAAGGGAACTATTCTCAGATTAAAAAGATTCGGGCTCAGCAAATGCCAAAGAACAGTCCTTAAATTGACTTTTCTTTATGCTGACGTCTTTTATTTTTTGATAGTCTTTATTTTTGGTAGTCTTTGAGTTTTTCATTTCCGATTGGTTGAAGTATTTTTCTACTTGCCTAAAGAAGATGCTTAATGAATCACCCACTTTTAGATTAAATAATGTTAGGCTGTCAAAGTGATTCTAGTTAAAAAATTGCAATTAATATATTAAATAGACCTTGCACACTTAAACAGAAAATTAGTAGCATGAGGCGTTAAACACTTTAAATTGTAAGAGTTATAACATACATTATTGTGTTTAATCTAGCTTCTCAAGCGCGTAAGACATATATAATATTATGCAATTGTTTTATTGATGGCTTCCGTGATAACCAAGCAAGGGAAAAAAAATACGCCCTTGAAACATTAGGCATGAGCCTGTGAACCTGTAGGGGTTACCCGGGATTATGAGCAGGAAACCATAGTCTTTAGCTTTGAGGCAGTTCATTGTTATCATTAATGAGATTCAAGTCTCAAATGGTAACCTGCTACTCTTAAGCTAAGACCATCAGCATCATATTTTTGCATAAACCAAAAATGAGAAAGGAGATTCTCGAAATATGAGTGAGTTGATAGTTTTTGCATTTTCGAACGAAACTGGCGCATCTGAAATGGATGAAGCCATCCAGCGGCTTAAAAAGGAGCAGTTGATCACCCTTGATGATGCCGCAATCGTCGTTCGCAACCATGATGGCAAGGTCAAGGTCAAGCAGGCAGTGAATCTTGTAGGTGCAGGTACGGTTGGTGGAGCATTCTGGGGTATGTTGATCGGACTGCTTTTCTGGATGCCCTGGTTGGGAATGGCAATCGGTGCCATCACCGGGGCAATTTCAGGGAAACTGTCCGATTACGGAATCAATGATGACTTCATCAATGAAGTTTCTCAGACGATTGAGCCAGGGGGATCTGCTCTCTTCCTTTTGATCTCAAAATGGACTGAGGACAAGGTTCTCGATAATCTGAGCAAATTTAATGCAAAGGTAGTGCGCACTTCCCTTTCTAAAGAAGAAGAACACAAACTTAAAGCTGCTTTTGGCGCCGGAGAGTAACTAAGGATCTGTAACCAAATGATATACAACCTATATTAATTATTTAATATTTATTATATAAATAAACACGTGGGAGAAGTTACTGAAAACCACAAGCATAAGAATAGGTCTAAATCTGGCTAAATAAAGTGAATGTGCGCCTGTTGTCAGATTTGATCAATAACTTCCCACTGTCTATTTTACTTTTTTTATTTTTACTGCTTAATATCTTGTCTTTAGCTATTCAGCTTCCCATTCAGATTGGGGCAACTGTCCTCCCATATGCATCATTGAGTACTATCGCAAGGGCTGTGTATAAAGCTGCTAGGCCCATGATGAGTCCTACATATCCAGCTATAGGGAGCAAACCTGTATTTCCTGTAGCATTTACGATAGCCAGCAAAATGAATAGCAGGAAAAGGGTCACGAATATGAACATTATCGCTTTGCTATCCATTTTCAGCGTTGCTATCAGCATGACAAAGGTATACACTCCCCAGAGGAAGAGATAAGCTGCTAATGATGTTGTATCTGGAGCTTCAATGAGGCCTGTTTTAGGTAGGAGTAAAAGACCGGCAAGGGAGAACCAGAAAAGGCCAAAGGCACAGAACGCAGTCCCTCCAAAGACACCTCCTTTTTTCCAGGCCATAATTCCTGCAAAGACCTGGGCAAAACCCCCTAGGAATATTGCCATAGACACAATCATTGAATCCACAGGATAAAGTCCTATATAACTCAGACTCAAAAGAACTGCCGAAAGGCCAAGTCCAGTAAACCCCAGAGGTGTTGGATTTGCAGTTTTGTCTTTGATGTCTGTTATTATTTCCCTTGTTTCTGTCATAGTTTCTACCATAAATATCACTCCCCGGTTTTTCCGAGTTTTTGACTAAACCTTTATGAACTCATTACGATCTAGATTAAAAGTTAGAATTTTCAATCAAATTGTTGTTAAGAATGATATGGCTGTCATAGGAATTATCAGCAGCAGATAAACAGGTAATAAAGAGTTTCACTCGCAAAAGGTGAAAACTATAAGAGATTGATGCTTGTGTTCCTTCTATCTCAGAACTTAAGGTTTATTCCCACCCCCATGGGATACTTTTATGTTTATTAAATATATTTTTAATATATTATTGTTGTTTTTATAATTTTGTATTAAAAATACTTTTCGAGTACGCTGATTTATATCACATCTAAAAGCAATCTATTTCACCAATCAGGAAAACTCCCATTAGTTTTTTACCGGAAAAGATTTTTCTTTTTTATACCAGATTCGAATGTTTTTCATAGTGTTCTTTTAAAGCAGTGAAGCCTTTCCATTAATTTTAAATTATTAGAAAACTTATGGAAAGCTGATGGCCCCAAAAATTCTTGTTACCAATGATGACGGTGTTTATTCTACAGGTTTAAAAGCTGCCTATGATAGTGTTTCGGATCTCGGGGAAGTTACGATTTCAGCCCCTGCTATCCAGCAGAGCGGGGTCGGACGGTCGATTTCTATCTTTGAACCACTCCGGATCACGAAAACAAATGCAGGAGGCATACCTGCTTATGCCGTGGGCGGGACTCCTACTGATTCTGTAATTCTTGGAATCTTTACTATTCTCAAGGAATTGCCTGACCTGGTGCTCTCTGGCTTTAATATAGGAGAAAACATAAGCACGGACACAATAACGACCTCAGGCACTATCGGAGGTGCCCTGGAAGCTGCAAGCTACGGAGTTCCTGCGATTGCCGCCTCCATGCAGGTGCTTGATGAGGGACAAAAATTCGATGATCCAAGGGACTACCACAGAGAGCGCTTCGAAGCCGGGATAAAAGTCGTGAACAGAATTGCTCGAAAAGTTCTCAAGCACGGGATGCCGGAAAATGTGGATCTCCTGAATATCAATATTCCCTACCATGCTGAAGAAAATACTCCGATAGAGATAACCCGCCTTGCACGGAAGGTCTTTAAAACTGAAGTCGAGGAACGGCATGACCCCAGAGGCAGACCCTATTACTGGATTGCAGGAGACCTTATAAGGGAAGAAGAAGAAGGAACCGATGTGCATGCAATCATGCAGAAAGGGTATATTTCAATAACTCCAATTTCCCTGGATTCAACTGCCAGAATAGATTTTTCGGAGATCGAAAAATATCTCTAAGCACCTTCGAGAAATAATTATCCTGAAAAAAGAGAGTTATCATCCTGGAAAAAAGAGATTTTTAGCGCCGGAAGACTGCTGATTTCTCTTTTCTGCTCCGAAAATATGTTTTTATTTTCTAAAAATCTTTTATTTTCTTATTTTTTCACATCATCTTTTTCGATATGAATGGAAACTTCCTTCCATCCTCCGTCGATAGTGTGGAGAGTTTCGACCATTGCCTGAATAACATTTCCTATAATCTTCTGGACAAACTCATTCATTGGAATTTTCCTGCCGTCTACTAAAAGTTCTATTTTCACTTTTTTCCCTCCTTATAATTACACCTTTTTTGCATTGTTTCTTTTTCCCTTTCTTTCTTCCTTTTTTTCCCTCTTCTCTTAGTTTTTCTCCGATGCCGGGATTTTAACAGCGGTGTAATAAGGCTTCCGTTTACTTACCGCAAGCTTGAGCAATTTTTCGATTTCTTCAGGGGTTCTAGCTTCTCGGAAATCCACCAAATTGTCGTTCATAAGCAAGCATGGCTTAAATTTTCCATCGGCTGTCACCCTTAGCCTGCTGCAATAGGCGCAGAACTCTGAGTTATCCATAGGCCGCACAAATTCCACTTCAACCCCGTTGATAATGTATTTTTTCCGGTGGTGAAGGTGCCTGACTTTAACTTCACTTGCCCTCTCAGCCAGGCTTTTCTCAAGGACCCTTGAGTCAATCATATACTTTGAAATCTTCGGGTCAATATCCATAAGCTCGATTAATTGCAGAATAATCTTTCCTTTGTAAGGCTGGATAAATGTCATCATGGAATCAATTTCGTTATCGTTTATACCTTTTAGGAGTACCATATTCAGCTTTACAGGGGTCAGCCCAGCTTCAACTGCGCTATCAATGCCTCTAATAACCTTTTCAAGAGAACCCGGCGGAGCTCCGGTAATTCTCTCATATTTTTCGGGAACAAGAGTATCGAGACTTATATTCACCCTATCCAGGCCCGCAGCTTTCAAAGATTTTGCACGTTTTTCGAGCAGTATGCCGTTTGTGGTTGCTGAGACTTCTTTTAACGGAGGAAGGCAAGAAAGAATATCCTCAAAGTCTTTCCGGAAAAGCGGCTCACCTCCCGAAAATTTAACTTTTTGGATTCCGAATTTTGCAGCTACTCTTACAATCTCACAGATCAACTCAGGTCTCATCTCATGCCCGGTTGGGCCACAGGTGCAGCCATCTGCACCTTCATGATGACAGTACATGCATGAAAGGTTACACCTATTGGTGATGGATATTCGAAGCCCAGTCACCTTTCGCCCGTAAGGGTCAATAAGTAAGTTTTCTTCTTTTTCTTTTGGAAGCAGGGAGTTTATCCCTAAATTCTTGTCCTTCATGTTTTTCTATCTTGTTTATGCAATTACGATAAATATTAATATGATCTGGTATGGCTCCTCTATGATTAAAACTAGCTAAAGAGAACTTTAGTGCAGCGGTATGTTTCATCTACTATAATACCTAATTGAAGCTAATATAAATTGATAGTGCACATTTTTAGAAATTTCGCAAAAGTAGACCATTCCAGTTTTGTCAAATTTGGTTTCCTCCGTTTGTCCTTTCCATGATCAGTTTTTATGGCGATGCAGTTAACCACATGCCCTGCTCTTCTCCCGGTAAGCGGTTGCTTCTCTCCTTAAGACAACCGAATAAATATATATTAACCTGAACAATAGCTACTAAATGACAAAAGGAATACTTATCGCAGGGACCCACAGCGGAGTTGGAAAAACTACAGTTTCCATGGGCGTCATGGCTGCCCTTAAGCACAGGCAGTTAAAAGTCCAACCTTACAAGGTAGGGCCTGACTATATTGATCCTTCGCATCATACTGCGATCTGCGGGCGTCCCTCAAGAAACCTAGACACATATATAATGGGTACGGATGGGATCGGGCAGACTGTAGCCCAAACAGCTGCAGATGCAGATGTAGTAGTAGTAGAAGGCGTTATGGGGCTTTTTGATGGAATTGATTCTACAGAAATTGCAAGCTCGGCACATGTTGCAAAAACCCTTAACTTACCTGTAGTTCTGGTAATAAATGTTCATGGTATGTCCAGGAGTGCCGCCGCTCTTCTGAAAGGGTATTCTGAATTCGATCCTGGTGTAAGTATTGCGGGCGTTATCCTGAACCAGGTCGGAAGCCCGCGTCACGCGGAACTCGTAAAAAACTCACTTCCGGATAATATTCCTATTGTAGGCACTATTCCAAGAAGGAAGGATATTGAAGTTCCCTCCAGGCACCTCGGACTATATATGGCCCACGAGAAGGATTATAACACTGAGGAAATGGCAGCGTTTATCGAGGAGAATGTTGATCTTGACGCAGTGCTCGGACTTGCCGAACCCTGTTCAATTCCTGAGACTGCTAACTGGCAGAGGCCAGAAGCAGATACCAGGATAGGGATAGCCATGGATCCTGCATTCTGTTTTTATTATCAGGATATGTTCGATGCCTTCAGGAATTGCGGAGCTGAAGTTGTATTCTTTAGCCCGATGGCAGGAGACGTCCCGGATGTAGATGGGATGTACTTTGGAGGTGGCTATCCTGAGCTTTACGCAGAAAGTCTTGAAAATTCGGATACAACACGCAAGCTTAAGGGCCTTGCAGCTGACGGCCTCCCTATCTATGCAGAATGCGGCGGCCTGCTCTACCTCTGCGGGACTTACGAGGTAGATGACAGGACTTACAAAATGGCAGATGTCGTGCCTGCAAATACACGCATGACAAACCGGCTTAAGGCCCTCGGATATACTGAGGCTCGCCCCCTTGACAGAAACTTCTCTTCACGTAATATAAGAGGTCACGAGTTCCATTACTCTCTTACGGAATGTGACCGCGATGCAAGATTTGCATACGAAATGCTCCGCGGAAAAGGTATACAGGACGGCTTTGACGGCCTTGTCGAGCACAACACCCTTGCAGGGTATATGCATTCTCATCCTGCCAGCTTCCCGGTAGAAAAATTCGTACAAAAATGCAGAGAATACAGAAAAAAATAAAGCTTTAGGACCCACAAAGTTGCCTGCTTTCTAGGCAGCTTTTTAATTTTCATGATTCTATAGAATATATGCTTTAGATTTTAAAATTGAGTAAAAGCATTCCTCGTAATAATTGATTTTGTTTCAAACCACATAATTAAGGTTTTATTCTTTTAGACTTCTCTCAAATTCAATCTAATTGAAAAATTATTCCCACTTCCTTTCTTTATTAGGGCCTTTCAAAGGTCCTTTATTGACAATCTTTTTTATATTTTATTGACAATCTTTTTTATATTTTTTTGAAGGGATTTCAGCCTCAACACATGTGTATGGTTTGGAACCTCCACCCTGGACCCTACAAAAAATACTTTCAACTTACTAAGCTGAGATTAATAAACACCGAAGTAGTTTTTAGGAACAGAGGTAAATATACCGGAAGAGATACTCAAAAGATAGTTTAAAGCGGTTAATGCTATGAAAAGTTTGAATAATGACGCACTTCAAATATTGTATTGCTTACAAAGGAGAGAATAAAATGAGATTTATATGTCCACTTATTGTCGTTAATGATATGGAAATTTCCAAAAATTTTTACGAAACTGTTCTCAATCAAAGAGTGCAATTCGATTTTGGCGCAAATGTATCATTTGAGAGCGGCTTTGCAATACATTTAAAGTCACACTTTTCAGATTTAATAAATATAAATGAAAATGATATCATTCAAAAATCAAATAATTGTGAATTATATTTTGAAGAGGATGATCTAGATAACTTACTTCAAAAGCTGAGAGACATAGATTCCGTGGAATATGTACATGAATTAAAAGAACAGCCCTGGGGACAACGCGTTATCAGATTTTACGATCCTGATAAGCATATTATTGAAGTTGGTGAACCCATGGAAAGTGTAGCAAAAAGGCTCTTGAGCAAAGGATTATCAATTGAAGAAACCGCAAAACGCACCTTAATGCCAGAAGAATTTATCAGACAGTGTTTATAGACAACGATATCTACGGCATAAATTGAGCGATAAATAACCTATTCAAAATTGATTTGGATATTTGAGATTATTTGCTCAGTTCCACTTTAAACACAAGTGCGTAAGTCCTAAAATTGAAAAACTACCGGTTTTCAATCTCTCCGAGCTCTACTTCCATTCTTTTCTTTGTTTCACTTTTCTTTGTTTTCATGCCTGTTTTCATTATTTTCATTCCCTTTTTCTGTATCTCCATTCTCTTTTTCTTTATCTTCATGCCTGTTTTCTTTATTTCCGTTCCCTTTTTCTTTATCTTCATGCCTGTTTTCTTTATTTCCATTCTTTTTTTCTGTAACTCCATTCTCTTTTTCTTTTTCTTTATTTTTTAAATATATTCTCCTCTCGTAATATCCGAGAGGATGGTTGATTTTTTCACAGAACCTATCTTTTCCTATGCAGTTGCCGTAAGTTCTCATGGTATCGCAGGCTGGAGGCTTATATACATTTCCAGTAGCACCTGCAATATGCTCTATCTGATAAAGGGTTTTTTCTGCGTCAAAATCAGGGGAGATATTAAAAAGATTAAGAATTTCGTCTACTGACATTCCTACACTAAGCAGGAAGGATGTCATGGCAAAACGCATGGAATGAGCGAGGTTTACTCCGCCCTGCACACTTGCAAGAGCATGGGAAATACAAGGGGGAAAAAGTTCTGGCTCAACAGACCCGAAATCCGTTGCCCCGAATTTCTTCTTCTGGATCTCGAATTGATCCTTTATCTCGGCAACATAAGGGACACAGAAATTCGAAACTTCTTTAGGGATTTCAGGAATCGGAAAAGACTGTTCTATCCGTTCTCGAATAGCCTCTTCAAGAAGCCTTGCAAATTCTTCTCTGGTAATTCTTACCTTTCCAGTCCTGAACTGACGGTTTGTCAGCTTCCAGGCAGGATCTTTGAGGGATTTCGAAAAGCGAATATAATCCGTAAAATGCATGCTAAAATAAGTATCTTTGAAGTCTGCTAAAATTCCAAAATCTTCTCCGAAATCAAGCAAAAAAGACGGGCTTTTATTTTTCAGAAGAGCATAGGCAGCTTTGGCTTCTGCCAGAGCATATCTTCGGGTGAAAAGCTGGTCGTCCACACAGGCAACGAGCATCCTGGAAAAAGGATAAGACAGGAGTTCTGAGAGAATCTGAGCTTCCCCGGATACAGGGGGTTTTCGGATTTCTCCTTCAAGAGCCTCTTTTACCCTTTCTATCCCCCGGATCCTTGCAGTCCTATATGCACGGGAATTTAGCAGATTTTCAAGAGAAACACCCAAACTCTCAACATGGGTAGATGCTTCTGAAATAAATGGATAATATGCAAGTTCTTCTGCCCGCATACAATTAATCCGATTCAATTCTTGGAGCCAGAAGGTAAGAAATCCTTCCTGCACCATTTGCGATTTCATAATCTATAATGACCGGGAAATCTCTTCCAAGGGCGAGGGTAACCTCATTGACTTTATTTGTGGGCTTGACTATATCAGTCAAATAGTCCAGGGAGAAGAGAGAACTGGCCTCACCTGCTTTGAGGTCGATTAGCTGATCTCTTCCCATCTCCAGGCGAACCTGGTCGGTGTCACCCTTTGCTTCCATATAAAATGTATCGCCTGAAACTCCCATGAGCAAATGGTCGCTTATTTTTTCTGCGGCTTTCACCGCACGCCTGAGATCAGCACCGTTCAGGACAACTTTGACAGGCAACTCAAGCTGGGGAATTCTTGGCTCTGCACGGATTGTAGAGGGATCGAGAAGAGAAAGAGTGTAAGACAAACCTCCTACATCAATAAGGAGTTTATTACTCCCTTCTTCAAGCTCCATCCTGACGGTATCACTCTTATCCGTAATTCCCAGCAAGTCTGTAATCTTATTTAGGTCAATCCCTATTTCACTCTCATCGCCATTATATTCATCGAAAGCAGATGACCCAAGCTCAAAGATTACCATTGCAACATTAGCAGGATCAACAGCTTTTACTGAAATACCTTCTGGTTTTATCTTGAATCTGACCTCATCTACAATTACAGCCAGTGAGGCAATCGCATCTTTCAGAAGCTCTGCATTAATTGATGCCTTGAACATATTTCTTCTCCGCTAAATAAATTAAAATCTTAAACCATTTATTACCCTTGAGATATATAAATTTCTTTAAAGATTCGAGAACTTTCGATATATTTGAAGAGAGAACACTCTGAAGAGAAAACTCTCTGAGGTGGAAAATTTCCGAATCAGGATAAACAGCTATCTGAAATCTGAAAAATCACTAAATTCAAACTCTCGGTAACTATATAAATCTTGGTCAGAAAACTGGAAGGTTTCAGGCTCTGCCTGAGATAGGAGAGAGCTTTGACCTGAGAATTCACTTTCCGGGAGATATAATTATCAAAGGTGGTATTGAAGAACAATCGAATCTTAGTCGTATTCTCTCCAAGTAAATCCACACTTTGTACACTTGAAGAAGCGAGTTTCGGACTCATCTGCAGACCTGAGTTGCCTGAGCCACCAGGCGGCAGTGTTATTTCCGCATTCAGGACATTTTGCGGTTGTTGTTGGCAGACCTGAAGTCTGTTCACCTTCAAGAACCACTACTTCACGATCGTCGATCTTAGATTTGGACATAAAATTTTTTGCGTTATTTTTGATGGGTATTGTGTTCCCGCACTTTCTACAGAGGTAATTACCATCTTTAGGAAACATCATACTTTTGCATTTGGTACAAAATTGCATTAATATCACTTTTTGCGTCATTTATCATTTTATTATGATCAAAAGCCATTTCAGGGATTGAATCAAGCTCAAAGAGCTCAGCAGAAGCGGCGTCAGAACCCGATTTTATCCGTCCAGATCCCTTTGCAAGGTAACATACTGAAACAGTATGTCCTCTGGGGTCACGGTGAGGATCGGAATAGACCCCGATAAGTTTGATAATTTCTACAGAAAGACCTGTTTCTTCAAAAGCTTCTCTAGCCGCTGCCTTCTCTGTACTTTCCCCAATTTCAACGAAGCCGCCAGGAAGAGCAAATTTTCCTTGATATGGAGGGTTTTTCCTCTTCACAAGAACAAGCCCGTTTTTAAAGAGGATTATGATATCAACGGTTAAGCTAGGGGTTTGAGGTTTCATAAAGCGCCTTCAGAAATCAATTTCCAGGAGGTCTTTTCCGCAGCCAATCATTTTCCGAATTAGCTTTTACCGGCAGAAGTGCCAGGTAAAATTATATTATTATTGTGCATAACTAGAAACTCGTCATCTTATTTCAATCATTGTTCCAAATTTTTTGAGAATGCTCTGGAGTTTACTAATTGGATCATTCTCTCAATTCCAATTTTGAATAATTTTGTCAATATTTTAATATTCTAAAGCGAGTTTCTATCAAGCAGAAAAGTCCGTTACGCAGTGACATCTCTTAAATGTTTCTCTTTTATTAAAACTAAAGCTTCTTTCCTTTATATTTTCAGAATTTTATTTATCCCGGCAGTTTTTTATATAGGTGGGAATACTTTTGTAACGCTATTTTTGTATAATAGAAGTTTGTTATCTTATCTACAAGGTTCAGTGAATTCTTATCTGTAATGGAGGTAATGATTAATTATAGTCAACGCAGGAAATATTTACACAAACAAAAGCGATGACCTTAAGTAACATCTTGGAAGTGCGGTTACTATTGAGTTGACTACCACCCGAGTTTCGCTTCGGGAGCACGAGGTCCATTTCACTACCCGAGTTTCGTTTCGGGGAGCACGAGGTCCGTTTCACTCGCTTCGCTCGCTCAAGCGGACTAGTCTATAAAATAGTGTTATTAACTGCTGGCGGCTCAAAAACGCGGAAGAAAGGAATTACAGGCACGTTTATTTCCGTGTCTTTCCGTGTTTTCCGCGGTTACATAGTTATGATTGGATTTTTCCGTGCCTGGCTATGTTCTCCATGGTTATAGTGCTTAAAAGTGCACTTAATTTATGTGTTGACTATAACACGAAAAGTAAAATCCATAAGCTTTGAACCCCTTGGTATAAATAGCTACGAGGATCAATAGCTATGAGGATTTTGAATTCTTTAGAATTATATAGAAATTTATTAATCATTATAGAGAATTTCATATGTCAGTTTCCGGAAACTTCATAATTTACTCGAGATTTATTACATATCTCAGAGATGATGAAAAAAGAAAACAAAATATAGAATTAGCTCTTACCCCGGGCAAAAAGGTGCGTAAAAAATGATAGAAAGTGTACTCTGGCTCGCAGTCGGGTTGATGGTTGCTTCATCCATTATTCCCAGAACCTACAGGGTTCGTAAACTTGTCGGAGGGATCGGATGGGGTGCATTTTCCATCCACTGGGGTTACCAGCCTCTCCATTACATTCAGGACCTGGATTATGGCAATGCGCTCTTGACAACAGTTCTTACTCTATTTTGCATATTTGTGGCATTTATTATGTTTCACGAGTACAGAGAAGGACCTCTTAAGATAATAAATAACACCGAAGTAATGCACTCGAAATTCTCAGCTCAGGATAGGGCTGATTTTCTTGATATAACTTCAATGATTACCAGTGCCAGTGCGCTTGGAGCCCTCGTTTATTTCCCATTTGCTAATTTCCCCTCTCTAAACACCTGGATTATCGGAGGAGTTGCCTCTCAGGTCACCTGGGTTCTCCAGTATTTTAATATTCCTGCGTACCTGAAAGCCTGGAATGTGATAGCACTTAATGGGTATACAGTGGAGATCATTCTTGCCTGTACAGCAATTGAGAGTATCGCTCTGTTTATTGGCCTCATTTGTGCGGTCAGAGCTCCCTTTAATCGCCTAATTACAGCTTTCATCGTATCCGTACCTGTAATTTATGTGCTTAATCTTATCAGAGATATTTTTGTTGTTGTAGCTTACGGAGAGCAATGGTTTGGTGCTGACAGTTTTGTAATCGCACATAATTATATCGCAAAAGCGGGCTCAGGAATTGCCCTTTTTATAATTTCATACGCAGTGCTTCAAATTTTGCCAGAACTACTGGAAATGATTGACGGTCTTTGGGTCATACTTTCCAAAGAATTAAGATCTATTTTGCGTATATCCAGGGGGGACTAAGGTCGATGCTTGCAAAGGGCTCAGAAACCTGGCTTTTTACAGCTGCCTCTATAACTGCACTGCTTGCAGTTCTCTCAAGGACGATAAACAGCTCCTCGCTCAACCATGTAACTTACATTGGAGTGGCACTAACTTTCTTTATGGTTGTTTTTTTCAGAGATCCCGAAAGGAAAGTAGAAGTTTCGGATACTCACATGGTTTCTCCGGCTGATGGTACGATTATTGATATTAGAGATCGGAGAGTCTGTATTTTCATGTTTTTCCAGAATGTGCACGTAAATAGAGCGCCTATTTCAGGGAAAATCAAGGAGATAACCTATAAAAAAGGGGGATATCTTCCAGCTTACCGTAAAGATTCTGAAAGAAACGAAAGAAACGAGTTTATCATCCATAGTAAGTATGGAGATGTAAGTGTTACACAGATTGCAGGCACGATTGCCCGCAGGATTGTTCCGTATTCACAGGTAAACGATATCATTGAGCAGGGACAACGCATAGGAATGATTCGTTTTGGATCAAGAGTCGACGTAACAATCCCTCACGACTTCGACATTGCAGTACGGAAAGGAGAGCGAGTACTCGCAGGTAAGACCATTATAGCAACAATAAAAAATGATAGGACTTTTGAACATGAATGTATTTCAAATGTTAAGGCTCCCGGACTTGGTCTCTCTTTTGAACCTAATTTGCGGAATTAGCTCCATCTCAGCTGCCCATAATGGTTATTTTGACCTTGCTTTGATCTTACTTCTATTTGCCGCAGTTGCAGATGGAGCGGATGGCTATATTGCAAGGCTGTTCAATGGAGGGAACCTTGGGGAGAATCTTGACTCACTTGCTGATGCAGTCTCATTTGGGGTTGCTCCTGCTCTTCTTATATACATGAGATTTGGAGGAGAAGATCCTATTGTTGCTGTACTTCCCGCTTTTTACACTATATGTGGCGTACTCAGGCTCGCGCGTTTCAACTCATCAATATCTCCTCAGAAAAATGGATTTGAAGGGCTTCCTATTACTGCGGGTTGTGTTATGCTGGTTACTTACCTGTTACTCGGTAAAAATTTTGTAAGAATAGACTTTCTTCTTGCTTTTACCCTTGCCCTCTCTTTACTCATGGTAAGTACAGTGAGCTACCCAAAGATCAGGAATATCCGAATCCTGGCTTTTGTAGCTTCGGTTTTTGGGATAACAATGCTTCTCTACTTTATGAATATGATAGAGTACATGCGGATCTTTTCTGTCATTCCTTTTATCCTGATGCTAGCGTACCTATTCTCTCCCTTTCTCAGAATTCCTCTACTGAGTAATTCTAATAATAAAGGATTTCGAGATAAGGAGATGAAAACCGGAGGAAGAAAGGAAAAACATTAAAACCTTTTTTCGTTTTGATGTGTTTACTCACATTCCAGCAACTGGGAGAGATTTATTTGATTCAAGAAAAGGTAACTGACAAAGATAATGCATTATTTGAAGCAGGAATAAAACTTGGAGCTCTCTACCACCAATTTACGGGTTCTCCTGTAAATCTGGCCACGGCCTCAAGCCTTGAACAGGCTATTCAGGAAAGTATTTCAGTTCAGCCTTATGTAAAAGAAATTTCCGTAAAAATCGACCGGGAGATGTTGAAAAGTAAGCTGAACAGCGAATTCGGATACTATGAGCTTCAGGGGCCAATGCTTAAAGTAAAAATCACTGTAAAATATGGCTCTGTAAAAGTAAAAGTAAGCATGGAATATAACCCTGAACTTAATTATCCATTGATGAAAATTGAAGAAATAGAAGAATTAACTACCTAAGTGCAAGAATGAGAGGAATCAACTACTTGAGCCAGGAATAAGAAGAATCAACTACTTGAGTAAGGAATAAGAAGAATCAACTACTTGATAATAGAAATAAAAGTGAAATAAACACTAAGAACAATAACTAGAGGTTTTTAAACCTCTTTTTTTGCAGCTTCAAAAGCCTTGACAACCTTTTTATTCTGCTCGGGAGTTCCGACTGTTACCCTGATAAGGGCATCTCCTGCTTCTCTAAAAGAATCGCAGGGACGTACGATAATTCCTCTTTTCATTAGATTTTCAGTAACAGCTTTTGCTTTTAAAGGAGAAACATCAACAAGTACGAAGTTTGCTTGAGAAGGAGAGACCTTGAAAGGGATTTTTTCTTTCAGATATTGTCTGCCCTCTCTTGTAACCTCTATGCTCTTGTTGAGGTGTTCGGTGTCCGAAAGGGCAGCTATTCCTGCCTTTAAGGCTGGAAGGCTTACGGAAAATGGAGTTGCGGCCCTTATATATTCTTTTACAAGCCACTCGGGCATGATCCCATAGCCCAGGCGCAGGCCTGCGAGCCCAAACACTTTGGAAAAGGTTCTGCCAACGACAAGGTTATCGTATTCCCTTACAAGCCCGGCCAGGTTTCTGTCTGCAAACTCAACATAAGCCTCATCAACAAACACAAGGGCCCTAGTATTTTCAAGGATTATCCTGAGGCTGGCTTCGGGAAGAAGGTTGCCGGATGGGTTGTTAGGAGAACAGAGGAAAATTATTTTTGTTCTGGAAGACTCGGCTTCCATAACCTTCTCAGGATCCAAAGAAAAATCTTCATTCCGCCTGACAAATATTGGCTTTCCTCCGCATGCCCGGGCTGGCAATTCATAATAAGCAAAGGTCGGAGTAGGGACTATAACCTCGTCTTCTTTTTCAATCATGAGCCTGCAAATCCCATCAAGCAGTCCATCCATTCCAGGGCCTGATGCTACAAGATTAGAGACAGGAAAGCCTGTATATTTCGAAAGAGCTTCCCTAAGCTCCAGTGCATCTGCAGATGGGTAAATATTTGCGGAGGGTGCTGTATCCACCAGGGCCTGAACTGCTTTTGGAGAGGGACCAAGGGGATTTTCATTTGAGCCTAATTTGATAATCGAGGCAGGATCAAGCCTGTAGGCCGAAGCTATTTCTTCGATGGATTTACCGGGAACATACTCTGCAATGTCAAAGATTTCCTTTTTTATGAGTTCAGGCCTGCTCAATGACATCAACTACCGTATCAATCTGCTCTTTAGTGATTACAAGTGGGGGAACCAGGCGGAGCACTGAGTCCGAGGTACAATTTAAGAGCACCCCATTCTCCCTTGCAAAGTCTACAAACTTACTGCAGGGATACTTTATCTCGACTCCTATCATGAGTCCCTTTCCGCGGACCTCCACAATGTCTTCTCTATCCATACTCCTGAGTTTTCCCATGAAATATGTCCCATTTTCCTTCGAGCGTTTAAGAAGTTCCTCTTCGTTAATTGCTTCAATTGAAGCAAGGGCGGCTGCACAGGCGAGAGGCCCACCTCCGAAGGTTGAAGCGTGCTGTCCGCGGCCGAAGCTAATCTCGTCCCTGGCTGCGATAGCACCCATTGGGAAACCTCCTCCTATGGCCTTTGCCATACTCATGATATCAGGTTCCACTCCGAACTGCTCTTTACAAAACCATGTGCCTGTCCTTCCGAAACCTGTCTGTACCTCGTCAAAGATAAGGAGGGTTCCGGTCTCATCACATATTTTCCTGACCTCTTTGAGATATTCAGGATCGGGGATATTTACCCCACCTTCTCCCTGGATTGGCTCAAGAATCACTGCTGCAGTATTTTCCGAAATCGCCTGCCTGATTGCATCGGTGTCGGAATACGGGACAAAGGTAGTCTCAGAACTTACAGGAGGCATAAATGGATCTCTGTACATACTTTTGTGGGTCACACTGAGTGCCCCTATGGTCCTGCCATGGAAGGAATGCTCAGCCGCTACAAAGGCGCTTTTCCCGGAAACTATACGGGCCAGTTTCATTGCGCCTTCCATAGCTTCAGCCCCCGAATTACAGAAAAAAACACGCTCCATGCCTGTAATCGAGACCAGAGTTTCTGCAAGTTCGGCCTGGATTTCGGTATAATAAAGATTAGAGACGTGCAGCAGTTTTTCAGCCTGATCCTGAATTGCCCTGACCACTGTTGGGTGACAATGACCAACATTGTTTACTGCAATTCCTGCAACACAGTCAATATATTCCGTTCCATAGATATCCTGGACGAGTGCTCCACTCCCTTTTGAGAGCACAACAGGCTGGCGCCCATATGTCTGCATCACGTATTTTGAATCTTTTTCTATAACTGAATTATACATTGCCTGTAGGTCCTGAGGACCTGTAATATTCTCGATCAAGTAAATTCCTTCTTGAGATTTGTAAAGCTTAACTGACAAAATCAAAGCGACATATTGAAAGATGTATTCCATGCATAGCTTAAACGGCTTTAAACTAAGGAATATTAGTATTTCAGCGCATTGTTGAGCGAAACCCAGATAATTCCCTGCTTCCCTAAGAATGTTACTGCTTTCTCTCAGAAAAGAAAAATTCGATTCTGCATTTGTTTTTCCATGAGATTTGAAATTTTCCTGCCACAAGAGCAAATCAACAATCACAGAAAGAATCGAAAATTTCAGAGAGAAAACGATCTAGGGAACCTGAAATTCAGAAAACTTCGGTTTATGAATTTAATTAAACCCGAAGTGATCAACTATGGCGGTCTCCGGTTTCATGCCCTCTTTTAAATCTTCTTACTCCACCGATACGCCGGGTCCTTCCTAATGCCTGGGTTCTGGCAGATGTGCCTTCCTTACCAGGCACAAAACCGTTCTTAGCCTTTGTACCCGTCTTAATTAATGAGTCTGCCTCGATTGAGTTAAGAGTTTCTATGAGCCCGTCTTGAGATACGCCTCTAGCTGGCCCCTTGCTGGCGCTCATAACCTGTTTTCCTAAAGCATTAACTCCTGCAAGAACTGGGGGCATTTCTGCAGCATCTCGTAAGAAAGATACTCCTGAAGGTGCCTTTATTGTACCGTCTACAATTGCGTTCTCGTGCAGTAGTACTGAATTGGCCTTTATTCCTCCGAATACCCTGGAATTTCGGCCTATATTTACCTGCCCTTTTGAAGAAAGATTCCCATAGATAATGCTGTTCTCTCCTATACTGATCTTACCTTCAGAAAGAACGCTTCCCTTCAAGGTCAGGTTTTTCCCGGTCTCGATTGCCTGTGCCCGGATAGTTCCTATTAAAAAGCAATTACTTCCAATAAAAGCTTCTCCGACAACTTCGATGGCTTCAGGGGAAATCTTTGTTTCGGCAGGTATTATCATTACCTTATCATCAGGTTCTTTTCCGTCAAGATCCTGGCTATCCTCAGGATCTTCAAAAAGTTCTTCTAAGGCTTTCTCTATTTCCTCATCCTTTCCGAGACGCATCATTTCCCTTATGTAAAGAAATATAAATATAATTACAGGGACCGGATTCCTGACCACAATCCATCCTTTGGCCTCAAATCCTCCTTTGATTTTAACTTCCTTTCCGACGTCCAGATCCCCTATTACGATCAACTTCCCATCGATAGTAACGAATTCCCCCAGATAGGCGTTCTTGCCGACCTCCACTTTGCTCCCCAGTTTTGACCACATGTCAACCCTGATATCGGAGCTTGCCACTATATCTCCAGAAACGGTCACTCCTTCTCCAATAATAACTGTATCCCCAAGTATTCCATACTGAATACTGGAGTGATTACCGACAATGACGTCTCCCTCGACTATAATCCTGTTTGTTTCTATTCTGGTATTATCTGGAACCAGGAGGTTTTTTAGAATCAGTTCTGGCTCTGGAATTTTTTCACTCTCCGGGGAAACTATTTTTTGACTATCTGATATAAGAATCTAGTGTCACGTCATCCCTCAGTGATTAAACAGTTCTGAGTAGTTGCAATCGATTTTATACGACATTTTACTGTTGACTCGGCACTAGTTTATGATTTTGAGATTTCCTATTTAATATTCGTTCTTTACTTTTTGACTGATATTCATCAAAATAACCGTTTATAAAAAACAACCGTTTATAATATATTCTTATTCATTTTCTCCGTTCACTTAAGAGCATTCGAGTAATAACAATAGCGTTTTAGATATTAGATCTATATCTAAATTATGTAAAAATTAGAGAGTCTCCATTTTTCAGCATAAAGATAAAGGCTCATTTCCTTTTTTCGGTACATTTTGTTCCTTTTTTCAGTATACAGTTTACTTTTCAAAATTGGTTTCTAAAATCAGGGTTTTATTTTTCTTTCTTCGAAGCAATTCCTACCCTTACATCCACAGCTGCCCCACTGTCAAGAGTCAGGATTTCGGGAGGGGAAAGAAGTAATTGTCCTGTTGCAAGGAGTCTGTCAGCTTTATCTGTCACAAGCACTTCTTCTCCTGCCCGAAGATCCGGATCAATGTCAACTACATGTTTTATAAAAGCGGTTTTGCCTTTTTCCACAAAAGGAACAGCTTCTTCTGAAATAACGACCCTGAGCTTTTTCCCAGGCAAAAGCCTGTGAATAACGGAAGCTCCTTCAATACTAAGGGTAAAAAATCCATCCTTTGCTCTCGCTGTAGCTATGCGGTTTCCCGAGTGGAGTACCTGACGTACTCTTTTAGTTCGAGATAACTGGAATGTTGCCCCATCAGGAAAAAGCTCTTTCCCAATACCTTTTCCAAACTGGTAATCCGCGATTATCCGGACCATAGTAAGTCTTTTTTTATCGCAATTCATAAGAACAGGTAATATATACTGACCTTAAAGCCGTTCCGGTTATTTCATCTTTTGAACCCCGCGTGTAGGAAACTCCGACAATTAATATCATTAGTATTATCCGAATGAAATAATAAAATATTTATATTTTGTATGGTCTAAGCAATACTTGACGAACAATGCCAAATTTAATAATGTAAAAAGCATAATCAGTAACCCTTGAAGATATATAATACTTAAACTGACAATTGTCAAATCTTTTACTTTTAATGAAACTTAAAAATACAAGTCGAGGATTTTTTTGATTCGCAAAAACGTATCCCTTGATGGAACTCACCTTCAAAAACTCCAACCCTTTCTCGAAAAGCACAACGGAAATTTGAGTGCAGCCGTAAGAGAAGTTATTGATCTGGTTAGCCCTGGGCTTGAAAGCCATGGAACTCCTGAGGATATGGCTAAGAACCTGAGAAATGAGGGAAAATCTTTCGAGACAAAAGAACAGCTTATCAAAAGTGGAGAATGTGTGATGATGAACCAGCATATGATCAAGTGGCTTGTGGAAAGTTGTGCTGGCAAGCTTATGGATGAAGATATTGTCCATGCGCTGATTAATCCTTATATCATTACCACGCTCTCCGAATTGGAAGAACACCTCAATTGCAGCAGTAAAGGGATGGGTTGGGGAATTAAGGTCTCTGCCTCACCCAATGAGGGAATTGAAAACGAGCTCACTACAATAGATCCCACTACAATAGATTTTACTGGAGGGGACAAAGACTTTCGTGAGTTTTTGGTAAAAGCAGTCTGCATTTTTCTTTCACGCTGGATGGATCTTGATGTGGAGGCAATTCATAGAACGTCTAACTCAATTACCGTATACATGAAAAGTTTTATCAGGCAAGACCTGCACGAGATATCTCCCGGAATCAGGAAGTATTTCGGTTCAAGAGACGTTCTTTACAGGGAAATTGAGAAAAAACCTGAATTCTGGACAAATCTTGCTGAGCTTTATCAGAAATTCGATTACCAAAGGGTAAACCTGAATAAAGATCTTTTTGAAGAGCTGGTTGCAGGAAAAATTCCGGATATTACAAAATATTTTGAAATTGAAGCTAATCGCTCCATCCGTGAAATCCAGCTTTCGGAACTACTCCCACTTTTCAAGCGCATTGTAGGGGCTTCCCGACTTGTGAGTGATGTGGAGATACGTACTGAACTGGGTAAAGAACAAATAAAAATCCGTCACGATTACTCCGATGAAAAGGTCATTGAAAAAATGATACGGCTTCTTTCTAATGTATTCGAAGCTGGTTGGCACAATTTCAGCGTAAGTTCAGTTCCAGGACTCATAAGATTTGATTTTTCTATCTCCAGAGTTTTAGAAGGGAAAACTGAAACAATTTACTTAGGTCAGGACTCATTCTGAAAAATAACAATTCGGATATCAATGTAATTTCAGTAAGCGTGCATACAACCTTAAGCTTGCTGTGAACCCACATTATCAGGATGTCAGCAAAAAATTGTCAGCAAAAAGTGGTGTCAGCAAAATTATACTATATAAAGAGGC
This sequence comes from uncultured Methanosarcinaceae archaeon, assembly GCA_963722085.1. Taxonomy (GTDB): domain Archaea; phylum Halobacteriota; class Methanosarcinia; order Methanosarcinales; family Methanosarcinaceae; genus Methanosarcina. The sequence goes on from CAVRNH010000047.1 coordinate 34,170, forward strand.
GGAAACATTCTTGGTTCGTAAAAACGTTTCTATGGAGGATAAATATCTTCAGAAATTGCAGCCCTTTCTCGATAAAAATAATGGCAATCTGAGTGCCGCAATCAGGGATGCAATAGAGCTTGCAGATGCAGTTCTTCAAGGGCATGAGTCAGTAGAGGGTGCACTGGAATATTTCAAAGAGGATGCCAGGAAGTATCCTGCAATCCGCAATAGTTTAATTGAGAATGGAGAATGTATTCTGATAAGCCAGCTTTCCTTCAGTTGGCTAATTGAAAATACCGAGGGAATCCTTGTTGCGGATGAACTCGTAAGTGAGCTTTTTAATCCCTATCGGATAAAGAACGTTTCTGAGCTTTTGGAATATCTGAGTGCGCGCAGTCGAAGCCTTGGCTGGGGAATTGAAGCTTCCTTCAATAAGTGGGAGGAAGACAGGACCGAAGTAGTAACACTTCAGCATGGAGATCCCAGCTTAAGAGCTTTTGTTGCTGAATTGGTCTCAATCTTCCTTGGTTGCTACCTGAATCTGGATGTTTCTTATGTCCATCGTAAATCCAATTCAATCCAGATTTTTCTTAAAGAACATGTATCAGAAAACAATATCTCTCCCGGCATCAGAAAAAATTTCGGAATCTTGGACTCTACATTTAAAGAAATTAAAAGCAGGCCGGATTTCTGGATCTCTCTTGTGGAAAGATATAGGTTGGAAAGATATGAGAGAGTAAACCTTAATAGGTGCTTATTTGAAGCTTTTCTCTCAGGAGAGATCCCGGATGTAACAAGCTTATTCGAAACATCTGCAGGCAAACCTATTCGTGAAATCCCTCTCTGTGAACTGTTTATTATTTGCAAAGAGCTAATTTCGTCAACCCAAATTGCAAGTGACATTGAAATAACTATCGAAGGCGGAAAAATGGATTTAAAAATCAGACATCAATTTTCCGACGAAAAAGCTATTCTGAAACTCGTTGAGCTTTTTTCAAAAATATTTCGAGCAGCAGATCGCATGTTTGAGGTAAAGACAGTATCAAACCTTATTATTTTTAGATTCGCAGATGTTTGTTAAAAGGTATTCTGACAATAGTATATTCCTTATATAGTGTTGCCCTTTAAATCCAGTGAGACATAATGTAAATTATTAACAATTTGCACGATATCCAGATATCTTAGTTCTTAATTTTAAATTCGTAATTCCGTTTGTAATGAGCGCTTTTATTTTTATGATTTATATTTTATTCATCTTTTACATGGGTTTTTTGATCTCGATTCTAGCAAAAAAATTAATAAGTAGAAGATCCAATGTACTATTTAACATACTAAAATAAAGACTTATGACGTATTGATGGACTTAAACCCATTGTAATTCAAAAAAATCAGAAGAGGGAAACCACGTGATAGTCAGGAAAAATATTTCGATTGATCAGTGCTATGTGGATAAATTAAAGCCCTTTCTGGAAAAAAATAATGGAAACTTAAGTGCGGCAATAAGGGATGCTATAGAAACTGCCTCTACAGCTCTGGTTAGACAAACTAATGAAAATGAAGAGAAAGATTCAAATAAAGCTTCGCAACACGCAGAATTTCGCAACAAATTAGTTGAAGAAGGAGAGTTTCTGCTTGTTCATCATACTCTACTTGAATGGTTTATTAAGAAAACTTCAGGACTATTGATTGATGAATCTACTATATACGAATTAATCAACCCATATAAAGTAAAAAGAGTTTCTGATATTGTCAGCTATTTAAATTTACTAAATGAAAAAATGGGCTGGAAGATTAAGGTTGAAGCGGAGTGCAACCAGGATTTCTACCCTGAAACTGTAAACCTCATTTTCTCAAGTGGTAATACCTGTTACAGGAGAATAATGGCGCACAGTCTGGCCCTTTATCTGGCAAAACAGATGAAACTGGATGTCTATGGTCTGTTTAGCAGATCAAACACAATAAAAATCTACTTTAAACGGTTTGAATTTCTTGAATATCAAAAAGTTCCTAAAGGGATTGCGGAACACTTTGGGCCAATGGAAGGCACTTTATTGGAAGTTCAGAAAAGGCCGGATTTCTGGAAAAATCTTATTAAGACATACAGAGAGCAGAACTACGAGCGGCTCAGCATGAACAGGAAGATTTTTGAAGCTTTCGTTTCCGGAAACATCCCATCTATAAACGATATGGCTAGAAATTTTGAGCTAATTGTAGGCAAGCCCCCAGCGGCTTTCACTCTCGCTGAGCATATTATGATATTCAAAGAAATTTACCTCACAGACGGTATAGGAAGTGATATTGAAATCTGTACGGAGAAGAACTGTGAGTATGTAAAACTGATTCATGATTATACAAATATAAAAGTCTGTGAACACATTATAAAATATTATTCAAACTTTTTCAAATCAATTGGTTATCCTTTTACAGTCACTACTAATCCTAATATGATCGTGTTCGAATTCAGGAAAGACCCTGGTTACACTGCTATTTCCGAATGTGAAATGACAGGCATAGAGTCCTGAAGTCCTGAGATCATTTGATTTTCTGATTTTCTGATTTTCTGATTCTCTGATTTTTCACCACATACTTTTCACTAAAGATTTCATCAGATTTTTCACCAGCGATTTTTCACCACAGATAGATACATTCATATGTGGAAGTTTCTTATCCCTTTTCATGAGTGATGTAATTTTACTCTGGGACAGTCCTATTCTTTTTGAAAAATTATTTGTGGAATACAGGCTTGAATGCAATCGGGCGCTCTCAACAACTCTTGGTACTCCGTATCTTCCAGCCTGTAAGATTCTGGTCTTGCCGACTGGTTTTGCAAATAAGCAGTACACGAAAACGGGTGTAGGACTTGAACGCAGTAAGCACTCCCTTGAAAAATTTGTGGCAAAAGGGGGAACTCTGCTCATATTCAGTCCTCTTGTTCCGGAATACGAATATGAATGGCTTCCTTTCTCTCTGAAGTACGTAATGGAAGAAAACCCGTGCACACCTCAACCTGTGGGCGAACATGATGCTCAAAAACTTTTGAAAAATATAATTCCCCCAGTAGGATGTGACGGTTACTTTGCAGAAACAGACGCTGATGTGGTACTCAAGGACGATAAAGGCAGGCCCATAATGGTCGTAAAGGAAATCGGGGATGGCATGATTGTTGCAACCACTGCACATGAATTTCCTGCAGCTGAGTTCTTTGAGTGCAGAGTTGCCTGTACGAAGAAGGTAAAAGTATAAAAACATGAGACTCGAAAAGCATGAGACCAGAAACTTTGCTCTATCCAAATGATCCAAAACTGAAGAGAGCTTAAAATGATCCAAAACTGAAGAGAGCTTAAAATGATCCAAAACTGAAGAGAGCTTAAAATAATCAGATAAACAGAATCGCAAGAGAAAATCCGTATCAAAAGAAATGTAATAGAATAATGAATATCAAGTGAACCTTAACTAAAAATAAACGTAAATAGAGTTAAGAGAAACAAAGAGTTACAGAAGGCAATTACTGTTTAATCCTTATTTAATTTTCTTTACATTTTTATCCTTTCTGTACTGCTCCCTAAGCCTATTAATTTCTTCCTCTTCATTTTTCAGTTTTAGTGCAAAAAAACCGAAGCAAGGCTTTGTATATCGGAATATAATATCATTCCCTGAAAAGCCAACGGGGGAAGTTATACCCAAGAGAGTGACACCCTTTACTTTGTACCCGCCGGGTACAAGGTAAGTATCCTCCGTAAGGTCCTTAATAAAACTTTCACACTCTTGAAGAGTTGTGTTTTTCAGGAGAATGTCAAAGTCATATTCTCTCAAGCAGACCATCCTCGTACCTTTTATGGTCTTTTTTCTTTAGATCAATCCATAAAATTTTCTGTTAGCTATTACTGCCTCAATTGACTGATAATTAATTTCAATTTAAGGTTATGTATTGCATCCTAAAATGATTTCTCATATTCAAAATTTGAGAGATTTCAATAATTGATACGATAGCGAGCAGCGCAAAAGGTTAAATGTTGAGAAACTTTCAATTATACCAAGTTATATGGATAACTGTAAACAACGAATAAGCTGAAGCTGCAGTTTAGAAGTGGACAATATGGCCTAGATGTGTGACTGATATCTAAGTAGTATGAAGAAATTCAAACGGAGAAATTATTTCAAGATAAAACAGCGTAAGAGGGATTAAACGAAGACCTATGAGAAATCTGGCAAAACTAAAACTTTATCTCGATTTCAACGATTTCCAAAAAAATATCAATTGCAAAGGTTGAAATTCAGGATTAACCTATATCCCATTCTTCATATAAAATACCTTAGAGATGAGATGCTATGACCGGCGCAAAAGTGCTCCTCATGATGGGATGCCCCGAGATCCCAATTCAAACCAGCATTGCCCTGTATCTTTCCCATAAGCTGACCAAGTTAGGATACGATGTAACCGTTGCCGGGACAGATTCTGTAATCAAGCTTTTGAAAGTTTCTGATTTTGATGGCTATTATGTAAAAAAGATGGTGGACCTTGATAAAACCCTGGAAGATATCATTGAGAAAAGAACTGACTTCGACATCTGCTTTGCCTTTATGCATAACGATGCCGGAATGACTTATGCTGCGACCATGAGTGCCATTTCTCAGGCCAGGCTGTACTCCGTAATCTTTGGCAGGAACGCCGAATCCCTGGCCGAAGCTATTGAGTTTGATACTGAGAAGATTGTTGCAAAGGATGTTCATAACCCAATTCGCCTCAAGAGCAAGCTTGATAAAGTGGTGGAGGGGATAGCTAAATGAGCTGTATTGAGCAGAAAAAATATAAGATCCTCCTTGAAAAAACAACCTTCAAGGATTCAAGAGACTACATAGAGAAAAACTCGGACGAGGTTTACTATGTATCTCCCGGCTACAAGATCTTCACGGACTACTATGTAATAGGGATACCGCCCATTGCTTTGGGGGCTAAGGGTAATTCTCTGCTCTTCACCTATACAAAGCCCTGCCATGGAACTTTTGTCCTGACCATAGACGATGAACAAAGCAAAAAGGAGATTGACCGGCTCAGGGAAACGGAGAACGAAAAGGTAAGGGCTTCATTGAAGAAAGGAAAGCCTCCAGAGAGCGCAAAGGCACCCCCAACCAGCTACGAAGATGTGTGGAAAAAATGAAATCAAAGAGTCAAAGGAAATTAGGGTTGAATAAAATCTAAGGATTACATTGAAACCTAAGAGTCAAATGGAATTTAAGAGCTGGTCATGATCAGGATTACAAAAGAAGATTTCATACAGTTAATAGTTACAAAAGAAGATTTCATACAGTTAATAGTTACAAAAGAAGATATCACATAGGGGAACAGGTATTGCATCACTTTCCCCTAAATGAAGTAAAATAGAAGTTATACTTTTTATTCAATTACAGGTCTCCGATTCTGAGTCCTTTCTTACTCTATTACCAGATCTTTGACTCTGATTCCTTTTTCCACAATTTTTCCTACGATTTTGCCACCAGTGATTTCTGCAGCTTTTGCAGCATCTCCTTCCGGCAAGATAATAAGAAAGCCCATACCCATATTGAAGGTCCTGTACATCTCAAGATCTTCGACTCCGCCCTCTTTTTGCAGGAATTTAAAAATTTCCTGGGGCTCAAGGGGGTCATGAAAGTCGAAGCCCAATTTTGTCACCCTTCTCAGCTTCAAAAGCCCGCTGCCTGTAATATGGGCAAGCCCGTGGACTTCGCATGCTTTAAGGACGTCAAGAATCTCAATATAAATTCTTGTTGGAGTAAGGAGCTCATCGCCTATAGTCTTTGAATTATCATAGGGGCATGGATCGTGGTAAGAGTATCCGGCTTCTTCAACGATTTTCCTTACAAGGGTATAACCATTGCTGTGAACACCCGTACTGGGGATACCGACAATTACATCGCCGACCCTGACATTTCCTCCTTCAATAATCTGGTCTTTCCTGACAATCCCAAGACATGTGCCCGCAAGGTCGAAGCCTTTGATTATACCGGGAAGAGTTGCGGTTTCTCCACCCACAATAGACATTTTTGAGATCTCGGCCCCTTTAAGTAGCCCTTCTCCTATTTGGGCGGCAAAATCTTCTTCATGCTTCTCAAGGGCAAGATAGTCCACAAAAGCTACAGGTTCAGCTCCTATGGCCAGAATATCATTAACGTTCATTGCAATACAGTCTATTCCTACTGTATTCCATCTCTGCATTTCGTTTGCAATAAGAACTTTTGAGCCTACCCCATCCGTTGTCATGGCAAGGGCGTATTCTCCGAAATCCAGGAGCCCTGCATAATGCCCTATTCCTGTGAGAGGGGCCCCAATGCCTTTTCGAACATAACTGAGCTTTTCGACAAGGGTTTTAACGGTTTTTTCTTCCTTTGTAATGTCCACGCCCGAATCAGCGTATGTTAAGTGTTTTTCGCTCACTATCTGCCCCTTCCTGCCTGCTTTGTAGCTGTTTTTCAATTCCGTTTTCGTTGTATAGTTCAAACTCTTCATGCAAGGTCTTGACCGCAGCAAATGCGTCATCTCCCCGCACGACGAAAGAGATGTTGTACTGAGAAGAGCCCTGGCTGATCATAATAATATTAATCATTGAATTTCCAAGAGCTCCGAAAACTCGCTTTGCCACGCCCGGGGTTCCTGCCATACCTGCACCCACGACTGCGACTACACAGACATTCTCGTCCGAAGTAATTTCTTTTACGATTTCACGATTGAATTCTGAATGGAGGGCTTTTAATGCGGACTCCACATGTATTTCGCTGACCACAAAAGAAATATTGGACTCGGAAGAGCCCTGGCTGATCATAACAACGTTTACTCCGGCCTTCGCAAGAGCTGTAAAGAGCCTTGCCACAGTCCCGACTGCTCCTGCCATCTCAGCGCCTGAAACATTTATAAGAGCGACATTTTTGATCAGGCTTACTGCTTTTACAACGTGCCTGCACTGGAACTTCTCCGAAACAATTAGTGTGCCAGGAAATTCAGGGTCAAAAGTGTTTTTGACACGTACTGGGATATGTTCTCTCATTGCAGGCTCAATTGTGCGCGGATGGAGCACATTTGCCCCGAAATAAGAGAGTTCCATCGCCTCTGCGTAGGAAATCTGGGGGATAGTTTTTGCTTCTGGCACAATTCTTGGATCAGTAGTCATGATCCCATTAACTTCTTTCCAGAGCCAGATCTCATCAGCTTTAAGGGCCGCACCCAGAATGGAAGCTGTAAAGTCAGACCCGCTTCTTCCCAGGGTGGTAATAATTCCGTTTTCATTTTCTCCTATAAAGCCTGCAACCACGAGGACCTGGGACCCAAGTCTACATCCAAGTCTATTTTTCACAAGTTCGTAGGTCTTTTCCAGAGGTCTGGCATTCCCATAATCCGATGAGGTAATTATTCCTGCTTCTCCACCTGTGTATTCGGTTGAGGGAATCCTAAGAGAGCGGACAGCCCCCGAAACAATTGGAGCCGCCAGACGTTCTCCATAGGATGAAATGTAATCAATGGACCTGGGAGTAAGCTCACCCAAATAGCAGATTCCTATAAGGGCTTTTTCTAGCTCGTCAATGCGGAGATCGAGGATCTGGAGGACTTCTTTTGCAACATTGGGGTCATTAATTGCATCCTTTACAGCTTCATAGTGTTTGTTTGTAAGTTCTGTTTTAAACTCCTTCACAAGGCTGACTTTACCTTTTATTGAGGCAAAGCGCGCATTTTCCAGAAGTCTATCAGTTACTCCACCGAGCGCCGAGGTTACTGCCACTATCTGGTTACCTTCTTCATGGTACTTTTTCAGAAGCTGGGCAACATGACTTATCTTTTTCCCGTCCCCAACGGAAGTTCCTCCAAATTTCATTACAATTTTCATGATCAGATCACGCTTTGAAATTAACTCGTTATTTTTCACATATTTATTTATTTTTAAATGTTGATTTTAATAACTTTGGCTTTAACTGTTAAAATAATTAACTGAGTAATATTAACTCAAACTTAGATGTCTAATAACTCCCATAGGTCACTTCTCAATAAAGTAAGCTTTTTATAAAGAAAGGTATACGTGGACTCTATCACATTTGATATTTTTTGCTCTGAGAGCCTGTCCTGTATAGGGCTCTTTCGCCATCTTATATATTTTACGCTGAGAACCTGCCCTGTATAGGATAATAATACTATATTATAATGCTTGTGTAAATGAATATAAGAATTAAAACATTTGGATTGACAGAAAAAATTACTGGTAGATGCCCGAAAAATGTTAGTGACTGGCGTCTAACTGATGTCTGATAGAAAGTGATATATTCAATTCCCGAGATGAAAGAGTAAAATAGTGGAAATAGGTGAAGCAATGAAATATGCCGTACTAATAGGGGACGGAATGGCTGATTACCCAATAGAAGAACTGGGTGGTAAGACCATTCTTCAGGCAGCCCGAACTCCTGCTATGGATTATATCGCAGCACACGGGAAGACTGGGCTTGCAAAAACTATACCTGATGGTTTTCCCCCAGGCAGTGATGTAGCAAATATGTCCATTCTTGGGTACGACCCGGCAGTCTATTACTCTGGGAGGGCTCCTCTGGAAGCCGCCAGTATAGGTGTAGCCCTTGCACCCGATGATGTGGCTTTCAGATGCAATCTTATAACCATAGAACATGGACGAATGAAAGATTACAGTGCAGGGCATATCAGCAGCGAAGAAGCGAAAATCCTCATCGAAACCCTTGATACAGAACTTAGCACCGATGAACTTAACTTTTATCCTGGTATCAGCTACAGGCATCTCATGGTGGCTACGAAGAACTTTGGGGCTGAAACAATATGTACTCCCCCGCATGATATTACAGGAGAAAGAATTGAGGAATACTTGCCTAGTGGAAAAGACGGAGAGTTTTTTTCCGAATTAATTGAAGAGTCTATGGCAATTCTTGAATTGCACCCTGTTAATCTGAAAAGAATTAAGGAGGATAAGAACCCGGCAAACTCAATCTGGGTCTGGGGCCAGGGTTACGCTCCAAGATTTACGCCATTCCAAGAGCTTTATGGGATAAAAGGAGCAGTCATCTCGGCAGTTGATCTCCTGAAAGGTATTGGAATCTATGCAGGCCTGGATATAATTGAAGTCCCGGGAGCAACCGGCTATCTGGATACCGACTATGAAGGAAAAGTTAGTGCTGCCCTTGAGGTTCTAAAAACCAGAGATCTTGTTTTCGTACATGTCGAGGCCCCGGATGAAGCTGGACACGAAGGAAGCCTCGAAAAAAAATTACAGGCTGTTGAGGATTTCGATAGCAAAATAGTAGCTCCTATCCTGAAACATGCAGAGACTTCAGATGAGCCTTTTACAATTCTTATACTGCCGGACCATCCGACTCCCATCTCCTTAAAGACGCATACAAGGGACCCGACTCCATTTGCAATCTACAGGACAGACAAAGCTGATCCGGATAACACAAAGACTTTCGATGAAGAGGCGGTTAAGAAAGGTTCCCTGGGCCTGGTAAAAGCTTCGGATCTGATAGAAATCCTTGTAAGAGCTTAATGCAGATACTCTCTGGTTCACTATTTAATTATTCTATCTGTCCAGCCTCCTTTAATTCCTTGAAAACCTCGTTGCTCAAGGTTTCGGAGGCTTTTTCTTTTTCCCATTATTGTCCAGACCTGTCTTTAAATGATATAAATTGGTGAAATTTGCTATGGAAATGTATATATCCTTTCTCAATATACTCAATATAACACATACATCACTGTGCCATAATTTTACATTAGGGGGAATTTAAGATGAAATGGCCTGCTAAAAGATCATTTTCAGGACCCACTGCAAAATGGGATCCTTTTGAAGAGATTCGAAGGACGCAGGAGCGTCTGAACCAGCTGTTTGAAGACTTCATGCCTATGGAAGAATGGGGAGGCGGAAAGGTCTTTACTCCTGCCGTTGACATTAAGGACGAGAATGACAAGCTTGTAGTTACTACCGATCTGCCAGGAATCAACAAAGAGGATGTTGAAATAAACCTTAAAGAAGACATGCTTGAGATAAGCGCAAAGAGCGGAAAGGAACAGGAGACCGAAGAGGAAGGATATATCCGGAAGGAAAGAGCATACACCCGCTTTTACCGGGCTGTCCGCCTGCCTACAAGCGTTAAAGAAGAAGGAAGCACTGCAAAAATAGAAAATGGTGTTCTAACAATAACGCTTCCGAAAATGCAACTTGAAGAGCCAGCAAAGAAAATACAAATCGAATAATCTCTCCAGAGTTGAAAGCTCATTTTCTTTTTAAATCTGAATGTAATATCTGACTGCGGAAGAAACTCGCAGTTTTTATTTTTGAACTTTTTGGGTTTTTCTGATCTAATCTTGATATTACACTAAGTTTGCTTTTTGAACCTGCTGCAATTTCATGATTTGGTTACTTTATTAGTTCCTTTATTGGTCCCTTTATCTTATTTCGGATATGTCAGGATTGTAATATTCAGACTCTGAGCAAGGCTCCACATGAATTGACAAGAAACTATTTTTACCGCAGATTTCCTTAAGCCTTTTTTCCACATGTATTGAGATTTCGTGCGCATCGACAACACTCAGACCCCTATCGACCTCAATATGAACATCTGCAGCCATAGCACTCCCTATCTTTCGGGTTTTTAGTTCATGGAAGCCTAATACACCTTCAGTTGAAATCAAAATCTCTTCAATACTTCTGTACGTCTCGTAATCTAGCGAAGCTTCCAGCAGTTCGTTCAAATTTTTATAAGAGATATCGAATCCCACCTTAAAAATCAAAAAACTCAATATTACTGCTGCTATTGGATCGAGCACTACCCACTTGCCTCCAAGAAGGATTGCCCCTCCGATCCCAATCGTGGTTCCTATTGAAGAAAAAGCATCCGAACGATGTTCCCAGGCATTTGCGATCAGTGCATCACTCTTAAGTCTTCGGCCGTGTACTATAGTGTAACGGTAAAGCCACTCTTTCAGTACGACTGAGAGAACTGCCACAACAAGAGTAAGTTTGCCTGGCATTGGCAACATTCCTCCTTGGAAAAAATAAATAATCTTCTGAAAACCGCCCCAGAAAATTCCAAAAGCCGCCGCAATAAGCACAAGCCCTGTAAACGCTGCAGCTAAGGTCTCAATTTTTCCGTGTCCATAATTGTGCGTACTGTCCCTGGGTTTTTTGGCAACCCTTAAACCCACTATCACAGCAATGTCAGTTATTAAGTCCGATAAAGAGTGAACTGCGTCAGCAACCATTGCCGAACTATTGCCTATAACTCCCACCGCAAACTTAAAACAAGTCAGTAAAAAGTTTAAAACCATCGAAACTTTTGTTACATAAGCTGCCTGGGAATATCTGGCGTTCTCAGTGTCCTCAGAAGTAGAATGAGTTTCTGTACTGGCACCATCAATATTTTCCATAATTTCTCAGAGGATCTTAGTTTGTTTTTATTACATTCGAGATATTATTTTAATAATATAATATTGTACCAATAGATGGAGCATGTAAATAAGTAATTAATAGATATAAAGGTTCTCTTCAACTGGTTGAGGAATATATTGGGTCATGTGTCACTGTTTTAATGATACAGCTCATCCAAAAATATAAAGCTCTGAATAAAAACCCTGCAGCTAGGCTGGCTGGTCAGATTACAAAAACACAGAGCTTATAGAAAAGGTATATAGTTTAACGATAACAAATTAATTGAATGTTTATATTTAATAATATATACGCTGCACTTATATTTTAGAGGAGGATAACATGGGACTTCTGAGCGATTTTAAAGAGTTTCTTTATGAATACAAGGTAATTCCATTGGCAATTGCATTGATCATGGGTATTGCAGCCACAGCTTTTGTAAAATCTTTTGTAGATAACATAGTCATGCCAATTGTCACACCTTTTATCCCTGGTGGAGCTTGGGAGACTGCAACACTTCAGGTTGGGCCAATAGTACTCCGCTGGGGCGCATTTTTGGGAGAATTCATAAACTTTATTACCATTGCATTTGTAGTTTTCCTAGTTGCAAAAATGGTGCTAAAGGAAGAAAAAGTGGAAAAGAGATAACCAAGAAACAGCATATTTTTTACTTTTCTGGATTCAGAAGTTACTATTACTTCTTTATTTTGATCGGTATGGATTGGTTATTTTAAACTCTAGAGCATCAACTAAGTTATACTGACACTTCTGGAACTATCCAAAAATCGTTTTATTTTTAATCGTTAAGAGTTTTTAGGGTTACTTCCAACGGTCAAAAACTGAATATTATTCAAAATTCAGATTTAAAGAAGTAAATCTTGGTTTGATTAATTACTTAGGATCTGTCACGAAATAACTTAAGTAATACATTTTCATTTTTGAACAAAATCGGTTTAGCCGTTTATGAAAATGTTCAAGTACAGTGTAAAAATGTCATCAAGTTATTTCGCGGTGGGTACTTAGTGAAGTATATAACTCTCAAGTAATTTCAAAAATTACCCTTTTTCGCAGAGACAATACATAACCTCATCGTAGATTACTCCCAATTATTCTGTTGATCTGTCTATCCGTTTCCGGTTAGTTTTTCTGAATCTAGTTGCCTATTTTATTTAAGAAAGTGCTCCACGTGAACATTCAGCCGTAGTGTGGAAAGATGTATTTTATTTCCTTAATTCTTCCTCCTTCCTCTCCTTCTGCCTCATCCGGAAACTCTTTACTTTTCAGGGCTTCGGCCTTTGCAACTTCAGGATGCTGTTTCAGAAATTCCATTGAATAAGCAGTGGTTTCTTTTGCCGACAATCGAAAGATCTCATCGATTTCTTCCTTGCTAAACTGTCCATGGTAAAGAAGAAGCTGAGTAACCTTTTCTCTGGTGGCCTGAGGCTCTTTTTCATAGTCTAACGAGTAGAACAGTTTGCTTATAATAACTCTTAAACTCGAAGGTCTGCTTCGTTCATTGTCCTTTACCTCGAACGGGCTCCTTGGTCTTTATTTTTTGTATAATTTCATTCAGGTCATACTGGCTCGTACTTAACACCTCTGCAAAAATTTGGTTTGTGAACTGGATAAGACTGGGTTCTTGACTGTTAAATAAATTCCATCCCTAACCTGTAGAAATTTGGTTTGCAAGCTAAATAAGAATTCCCACACGTGCCCTGAAAGAAGATGGTATTTGAAAAATCAGACAGATAGAGTAAAGCAAATTGGAAATAAACTGGAAAAATGTGAAAAGTGCGGCATCAGGAAATTATTCTCATCATCTTTTGCTCAGCCGGGGTAACTTTCATCATCGCCGCAAAATCAAGTATATCGGTGATCTTATTTATTGTTACTGCCTTTATTGCTGCAAATTGTTCTTTTACGGGGCTATTTCTCCAGATTGAACAAAATTAAATCCTATCTCTATTCCGTATCTCTATTATATTTATCGACTTCAAAGACTTTTGAGGAAGACGCTTGAAATTCGAAGCAATAGCCGTAGAAAATATCCCTCTTATACAGAAGAATGACGACCTGCCCTCGATTATCTGTGAAAATATCGAACTTCGGGACAGGGACATTGTTATCATTGCCTCGACCATTGTTGCTAAAGCTGAAGGAGAGACCTTCAGGCTTGAAGACATAACTGCGGGGGAAAAGGCACTTGAGATTGCAGCCCGAAGTGGGAAAGATGCAAGATTTATCCAGGCTGTACTGGCCAGAAGCAAGGAGGTCCTTGTAGAGATGCCTTTTATGCTTGTAACAACTCTTACAGGACATACCTGCGTAAATGCAGGAGTAGATGATTCAAATATCGAAAATGGGTTTTTACTTTACCCCCCGAAAAACCCGGATGCCAGTGCCTCAAGGCTTGGGAAAAAGCTTGAAAAGACTAGTGGAAAAAAAATAAGTGTTATTATCACGGATACAAACGGAAGAGCTTTCAAAATAGGGCAAACCGGTGCTGCCATAGGAATTTACAAAATAAAGCCTATTAAGCGCTGGATTGGAGAAAAAGACCTGTTTGGGAAAACACTTGAGATTACAGAAGAAGCGATTGTCGATGAACTTGCAGGTGCCGCAAATCTTCTGATGGGGGAAGGAGCAGGAGGGATTCCTGCAGTTGTTATCAGAGGGCTTGACTACTACTGTCAAGAGGACACATTTATAAATGAAATATACAGGGCTGAAGAGAATGACGTAATTAAACACGGACTTCGGTGCCTGCAGAAGAAGAAGTATGAATAAAAAAAGGTGCAAGCTTCAGATTTAGATATTGATTTAAAAATGAAATTTTGATAACTCCATTGAAAAATCTTGCAAATACTGGAATGATTCACTCCGCCAACAAATAAATTACCCCAACTTAAAGAGGACTTAACGATTAAGAGCGGATCATGGTTAGAATCATTTTGAATCTTTCAATGGCATGGAGTGCATGAGATTCGTTGGCAGGCATTATAATCATGTCCCCTTTCTCAAGGATATTTTTATTACCAGAAATAGTAATTTCTGCCTTGCCATCTATTACCTGAACCATGGCATCGAAGGGAGCTGTATGTTCACTCAGTCCTTCTCCTTTATCGAAGGCAAATATGGTCACAGTCCCCGTGCCTTTACGGATAATTTCTTTGCTTACAACGGCTCCTTCCTGATATTCAATCAAATCTTCTACCTTGAGTGTTTTGGCTTTTAATTTTTCAGACATTATTCCACCCCTATCTTTGTTTCATAAACCCATATTTTATCCAGGTACCTGATGAAGCCTTGCATGGATAAAATATAACCCCGCCCAGACGTTGGATAACTTATTTACATTCTTTTTTGAGAAACTGGCCTCAAAAAGCATTGGTATGTTCTCACGTATAAAGAGATCATCTTGCATAAAAGAGTCATAGAATGAGTAAAAATGAGTTAAATTGTATGGGTACCCTTAGGAGAGCTTTTTCCACAATGATGAGAGTTAAATTTTTCTTCAAGGATGGGAGTGAAGAAATCTATTAACTGCAAATTTAATTTTTTTCAGAGTCCTTGTTTTTCGATTCAAAAGGTACATTTTTCGACTCAAAAGGTATATATTCCACTTCCACACCTGCGTTCTTGAAAAAATAAAGTGAATCCGTATCAGGATAAGGAATTGAGTATACAACCCTTTTGATATTTGAGTTGATAATCATTTTCGTGCATAGGATACATGGCTGATGTGTACAATAGATGGTTGCACCTGCTATGCTAACTCCATGGATTGCGGCCTGGATAATGGCATTCTGCTCAGCATGCACTGCCCTGCACTTCTCGTGGCGAGTACCTGATGGAATATTTTCTAAGTCCCGAATACATCCGATTTCAAGGCAGTGCTCCATGCCACTGGGAGCTCCGTTATATCCGGTTGCAAGGATGCGTTTGTCCCGGACGATTACAGCCCCTACATTATTTCGGAGGCAAGTGGCCCGTTTGCCTACTACAAAGGCAATCTCAAGGAAGTATTCATCAAGGGAAGGTCTTTCTATCATTATTTTTAATGAACAGTAAAAGGTATATATAGCTGTGACGTTAGAACTTGTACCATTTTAAAGAGTTAATTTTAAGTGGAATGAACTAACGGTGTATAGGAAAGAATTGAGAAGAATTACCTTTCGAGGAAGAATTGATAGGAAGAATTGATATAATCTTTAAGAATACACAACTAAGAGAATGAACCTATTTATAGCATTAAGATATCAGAACATTATCACCCAAACTTGAATCCGTTAAGTATCCAAAATCAGTTCACAATCATCAAACAAATCTCTTATAATTTCGATGATTCTGGATTATACATCTGGACCATACATCTGGATGTGAAGCGTTATTCGGATAAGTTTGATAAAACATAGATGCATGCATCCGGAGTATTAAAATATGGCAACAGGTTTTACCGAATTTTTAGATAATTTCGTGAATAAACACGATGATCGCCAGTTGCTGGCACTTCCTCTTGCGATACTCGCAGTTTCTTTGATAATACTGCTGGCTTCCTATGTAAACACCGGGTCGCCGGTTACTCTGGGAATGGAATTCCAGGGCGGCACTCAGGTTTCGGTAGAAACTGCCGACTCTCCTGCCGTGATCAAAGAAGCTTTTTCCTCTTACCCAATCGTCGATGCTCGTCAGGCCGGAAGCAGGGTTATTATTGAGTTCGGGGTCATGGACAATGAGAAACAGCGTCAGCTAGAAAATGATGTCATGAGCCGATATTCTAATGTGCAGATTCAGCAGGTAGGGCCTATCTATGGCCAGGAGCTGCAGGTACAGGCTATCCGTGCCCTTATTATCTCCTTTATAGGAATGGCCATAGTAGTATTTCTGCTCTTCCGGAGCGTTGTTCCTTCCCTTGCAGTGATACTTTCTGCCTTTTCGGACATCACAATTGCCCTTGCTTTCATGAAGGTTGCAGGGGTTGAACTTTCCTTGGGCACACTTGCCGCTCTGCTTATGCTTATCGGTTATTCAGTAGATAGTGACATTCTGCTTACAAATAGAGTACTTAAACGTCGAGGCACTGTAGCAGAGAAAGTCTCTCGGGCTATAGAGACAGGAGTTACAATGACCAGCACAGTCCTTGTAGCACTTGTGGCCATGTACTTAGTCTCGACCTACCTTTATTTGATTATTCCTTCATTTACACAGATTCCTTTGCTATCACAGATCTCAATCGTGCTGCTTGCAGGACTTTTTGCAGATATTATGAATACCTGGCTCTTGAATACGGGAATTCTGCGCTGGTACGTAATGAAACCCGAGTTCAAAGGGAGGTATAATAGATGAGCGAAATAAAAGCCCTCTTAAAAAATCCAAGAATCATTATTTTCATCCTGGCAATTCTTGGATCTATCCTTGTTATCCATCCGAGCTACACTCCCGGAGAAGGGGTAACTACTAACCTGAACTTCGGACTTGACCTGGAAGGCGGATCCTGGCTCCAGATAAAATTGGAGGGAGCACTTGTTCAGGTAGATGCAGATCCCGGAAAGATTGTCAGCACAATTGTCGAGCCTGTAATTGGCGCCCCTATCACCGTCACAAATAATAACTTCGCAGTTGGCGGTTCTGACAACAAATCTATCGTGTTTACGACATCTGCTTCGGTTAATCAGTCCCAAATTGATAGCCTGGGACTGGGTACTGCAAGCGTGGATCAGCTAAGCGGGGGTGCAACTCAGGTAACCATATCCTCAACCAGCAAAGAAACCCTTATTCAGGCTTACCTCTCAAAGTCTCTTGATGCTGAAATTGTACCAATCCGAACCGAGGACGGAATTGTCTATGAAATCAGAAAGGCAGTCTCCGAAGCGGAACTTCAGGCTCTTATGGGAAAGGTTGGGGGCTCAATTGTCAAGGACCAGGATGGGACTTCGACTTACAAAGAAGGAGTCAGCACTGAGACAAGAGATCTTACACGAGATATTCTTAATGATAAACTCAACAGTTTTGGCCTAAAAGATATTCCTGTCAGGACTGTAGGGGAAAATTATATTTTAATCGACTTTGCAGGTATTGACCTGGCTACGGCTAAGGAAATTGCCGAAAAACCCGGAAAGTTCGAGATCAGGATCCAGACAACAGGAAATGAGACTCAGCACGTGCTTTACGGGGATTCTATCTCAAGTGTTGGAATCCCAAGCTTCCATGATGAGATGTGGCATACTCCCTTCACCCTGAAAGAAGAAGGAGCCAGGGCACTCCAGAAAGTTGCACTCGAAACCGGGGCAGTCGATGACCCGGAAAGTCATTACCTTATAATGTACCTGGACGAGAAAGAAATATATGGTGCTCCTTTGAGCTATGATGCAGCCGCAAAACTGCGAGAAGCCCCGATATATTCCTGGGAAGCTTCCACGGGCACAGATGAAGCTGCCGAAACTCAGGCAAAGGCGCTTCAGGTTCACCTCAGGGCAGGGGCTCTTCCTGTAAATGTGGTGCTTGTAGGTTCAGGACATGTGGACGCAGGCCTTGGATCCCAGTTTAAAACCTTAGCTGTAATTGCAGGCCTGATTTCCCTGCTTGCAGTAGCTGCAGTAGTATACTTCAGGTACAGGAGGCCTGAAATCCTTGTGCCTATGGTAGGAACTTCCATCAGTGAAGTAATTATGATCCTTGGGGTTGCAGCCCTCATTGGTTGGCAGCTTGACCTGCCGGCAATTGCAGGTATTATTGCTTCCATAGGCACCGGAATTGACCACCTTATAATTATAACAGACGAGGTGCTTCATGAAGGCAAACTTCCTTCAACAAAGAAAGTCTTCTCATCCAGAATAGGGAAAGCTTTCACAATCATTTTAGGAGCGGCTTCCACGGTTGTTATTGCGATGTCCCCTCTGGTCTTTATGGGTTTCGGGACTCTGAGGGGTTTTGCAATTGTTACCATTATTGGCGTATTCATTGGTGTGATTGTTGCAAGGCCCGTTTACGGTGTGATTATTAAGGCGTTGCTTGAAGCAAAAGGAGAAGTTGAAGCAAAAGCAGAACCCTCTAAAGGGAAGGGAAGTACAGCCGAGTAAGTTTCCGAAAAAATGAAAAAATGCCCTTGAAATTGTAGCGAAAATTGAAAAAAAGGTGAAATCGATGCAGGATCTCTGGACGTTGAAGTACAGGGTAGGCACCCTGGAAGAATTGCTCGGAAACGAACATGCAGTAACCACGCTTTCCGAACTTGCAGAGTCAGGGAACCTGCCGCACCTTATTTTTTACGGCCCTGAAAATTCCGGGAAAACAACGGCTTCTCTTGCCCTTGCCCGGAAACTCTATGGGAATGCCTGGAAAAACAATTTTGCATATTTCAATGCCTCGGATTTTTTTGACCAGGGAAAACGTTATCTTGTCCGAGATAAGCGGTTTGTGCGTTTTCTGGGGACAGACGACCCTAAGAAAATTTATAAAAGTGTAATAGATGTATTTAAAGAAATAATCAACGAATATGCTGGAATAGCTCCTTTTGATGCTGATTATAAGTTAATCTACATTGACAATGCCGAGTCCCTGAATACAGACTCTCAAAACGCCCTCAGGCGAATTATGGAAAAATACAGTGCAACATGCAGGTTTATTCTTTCCACAACGAAACCTTCTAAGCTAATATCTCCTCTCCGCTCCAGGGGCCTTCAAATCTTTTTTACATACATCCCTGATTCTCTCATGAAAGCCCATCTTGAGAAAATTGCCTTTGCTGAAAAACTGCAGCTCTCAATGGATGCTTTTGATGCCATCCTTTATTTTGCAAAAGGAAATGTTGCAAAAGCTGTCCAGACTCTCCAGCTTGTGTCCCTATCGACGCAGGGGGCCGAGATTACTGAAGAGATAGTATATGAAGCTACTATGAAATATAGAGATGAAACTGTGGATGAATTAATGTATGCAGCTCTCGCGGGGGATTTTACAAATGGACGGAAACTTATCGACGACCTGTTAATTGAAAAAGGGCTTTTAGGAGTTGAGATTCTCGAAGGACTTTCCGAAGCTCTCGTGAATTCAGGAGAAACCGATGAAGCTATTTCTCGACTTATTGTAAAAATTTCCGAAACCGATGCTCTTCTTAAAGATACTGCCAATGAGAGAATCCAGCTCGAGAAATTAATTTCTAATTTTTCTTAACTCATTTTTAATAGCCTGCCATGGTTTTGGAAATTCACACCTTTCCATATATCAAACGATGAACAACTCTCTTTTCAGGAAGACTATGTTATCAGAGATTCAGGTTTAAGTAGAAAGGAAATTTTGCCAAAAAATATTGTCTGCCTTAATTTTCCTGCCTTAATTTTCCCTTCAGGCAGACAATTCTCCTCAAACATATTTCGCTTTATTCAGTACTTGTAGCGCTTTACCGAGTGATACAGAATCACTACGAAGAAAGCAATTATAAAAAACGAGAAGCTGAAAAAACCGACCGGGTCCCAAGTAAAGCCTATCGCTTCCCCACTCTCTCCCCAGGAAACGAGTACAGCTCCCTGAAGCACTGTAGGGATAACCACACAGGCAAAGGCAAGGACGAAGATAAACACTATATCAAAGATGTCTACAAGAGTATTCTTATCTGCCATTCTTGTTCTGCCTCCTCAATCGTAATATTCGAACTCAAACATGTGTTTCTTTATCGAGTTGCGTACACTCAGACAGCCTATTGCCTCAATTATTACTATCAGGCCTACAAAGATTACATAGAGGTAGAAGAAGTTTTGAGAGATCTCCCAGGTTTCGATAAGGATCTTATAAAGAACAAATCCTTCCACACCTACGAGCAAGATCAGCATACCCACTATAAGGACTGTATCACCATTCAGTTTTCTGTGGTATTTGCTTTCTGTTGCCTTGTTAATCGTCTCCAACGCCAATCGCCTCCGTTTTTACATTTATACTTTCCGAACCCTTGGGTAAAGGCCATCCCATATCAGCCCAGCTGTTTTCTATATTCGAACTCTTGCGTCTGTGGCTGAAGTAGAAGTATGCGATACCATAGAATACAAAAGCAAAGATCAAGTTATACTTATAGCCCCAGAACAGCGTTGAGAGAATTGTAATAGCGATTGCAATCGCAAAATAAGCGATATACGGCTGAAGAGGGCTTACAAAAGGCCGGACTTTGCTTGTAGTCTCCGGGAAGAGCCTCCTGAAGCGGATCAGGGAGAATGGAATAAGCACATAGCAGAGCAGTCCCGAAATAATAGAGAAAGTAATGACCTGATCCAGGAAACCACTGAAGGCGAATCCAATTGCAACAGGCATCGTAAAGATCACAGCCCTATAAGGGGTGTTATACCTTGGGTGCACTGCCGAGAACCACGAAGATACATAATTGTCTCTGGAAAGAGCAAACCAGGAACGTGAGGAATCACAAACACAACCGTTTGCACTGGCAACGCACGTCAAGAAGGTGCCAAGTCCAAGCAGAGAAATGAAAATAAATACTCCGCTGTTCTGTGCAGCTTCAAAGAGTGGATATACAGAAACTCCCAGGGTATCTGCTGGGATCAGCACTGCACATAAGTAAAGGGTCATTGCCGCTCCTATGAGCAGAGTGATCATCCCTGCCTGCTGGCCAAGTGGCACTGCTCTTGATGGGTGTTTACACTCTTCAGCGCACATTGCCGCTCCTTCAATCCCCAGGTAGAACCAGGGCCCGAATTGTAGCGCTGCAAAGAGGCCTATCATTCCATTCGGCAGAGCTCCCTGGAAAAGATATTCCGGATGGATATTTATTCCAAAGGCTGTTCCGAAGAAGAAGACCACTATTGCGATGAAAGCTATCATGGTCAGGAAGAAATTAAGAGTTAGAGCTGCAACTACTCCTCTGTAATTGATAAAAGTTAAAAGCGCAATAACAAGCAATGTTACTGGAAATACCTCCAATTCCGGAAAAATGCTCTGTGCAATGAATGCAACGACAATAGCATCTGCTGCCTCAAGGGCAATATATTCCATATACACTGCAAGTCCAACACTGGCAGCTGCTCCGGGCCCAATGAAAAGCCTTGCCCAGTCATAGGGTCCTCCTGCTAGCTTGGTTGCTGATCCAAGTTCGCTGGCGCAAAGAGAAATCATAACATACATGACTCCTGCTACAAGCATTGCAAGCAAGGAACCCAGCACTCCTCCTTTTGCGACTGTAAAGTTCCAGCCCATGTACTCTCCAACCAACACAATCCCGACACCAAGAGCCCATACATGGAAAGGCCGCAAAGTCTTTACCAGGCTGGCAGATTCATAGTTTTCAGCCATACTGCCTCATCCTCTTTTCTTCGAAACCCTACTTGCATCCAGTAAGACCCAGCCAATCAACCCGAAAGCCAGGAGATATATCAGTCCATTTATTATAGTCCAGATGTCCATTTAATATCCCCTTTTATATGTTTTAGACTGTTATATTATCCGCTTATATGTGAAAAAAGTCCATACAAGCGTAAGTACCTTTATAATGGTTTCACCTGAGTCTTTAAAAATAAGCCAGCGAGAGACTCGCTGACCTTTGGATCCGTCAAAATAAAACTCAGGCTTGAACTTTCGGCTCAGAATATAAGTCCGAGATCCTCGAGTTTCTTTCTTGCCCCGTCATAGACCTGCATGTATTCGTCAGTTGGGAGGACTCTCTTTACGTCATAGCATTCCTGGAAGGTCTTTCCTGCAGGAGCACTTGCGTAATTTTTCTCGTAGAGGGACACGAGGTCGTTAAGGATCCTGTTAACTTCAGGGATCTCCAAACCTGTAGTTGCCCTTGCTACTTCTCCCATCATTCTGGCTTCCATGCCTGTGGTCTTGTCTGTCACTACACCTTTTGCGGAAGCTACTCCTGAGAGGATTTCTCTGCCTGATGCAGTGTCAGTAATAGACTGGGCTGAGGCTTCAAGCAAACACATCTCTGTGCATGGGCCTGCACATGGGTAGTACTGGTTGCCTGAGAGCATATTGGTAAACTCAGAAATAGTCGCACATGCCCAACCTGCAATCATGAGAGTTTCCCGTGTGTTGGTCGAACCCCAGCGGATGTGGACAGGCCCGTCAAGGTGCCAGCTTGCATTGCACATGAGAAAACCATTGATGTGAGTTGCAATGTTGACGATTGTGGTTTCCTCAATGCCTCCTGCATACCCTCCAAAAATAGGCATCTGTTCGTCCATTATAATGTCGCTGTTTGCACTGTAATGGGCAATAACTGCAATTGCATCAAGGTCGATCTTGAGTTCGTTGAGTTGAGAGACCTCGTGACTGTCCGTAGAGGCCATTCCGCCGTAGCAGTCAGCAGAAATGTTCCCCTGAGCGGACAGGGAGGTCTCGGGCCCCTAGACAGCCATGCCAGGCCTTCCAGCCATGGCGCATGCGTTTTTGATCAGCCTTGTTTCGGTCTTTGCTGCAAGAACCTCGTAGGGGCTTTTTGGGATAGGGGGCTTCCCGCGCACTGAGGTCAGAACACCATTGACAATGGTGTCTACTTCCTTTTCAAGGGCGTAGCTCATGTGAACAGGCATAAATACGTCTTCTGAAATAGGAGAACCGGTAGGACCACCCTGAATAATGGGCTTTACGCAGTCGCCGACTTCTCTCTTCCTTACATTTACTGCTTCTCTGCCTGTCCCGAGGACAAATTCCCTCTGGACATTGTTGATTGCATCCCAGATTTCGTCCTCTGTGTATTTTACGATCCTGTGGGTATCGGTACAGTAAATACCACACTCAAGCAGCATCTCGAATCCCGCATTGAAGAGCTTTTCCATCATATCTAGATCTGTCGGGATAAACTCTCCTTTAAAGTTGATCCCGTACTTCTGCTTGAGCTCCATTGCCTTCATCGGGATCTTCATAAGGTCCCAGTCGTCCTGGGTGCACTTTTCTCCTACTTTTGCTCTGTCGTAGAAATCATAGCAATCAAATGATTTTCTAAATGTCATCTCTTTTGCCTCCCAGGATTATTTCGTTAGGTCAAGTGCCACTCTTGCAGCTTCTGCAGCATTCTCTGCGGTTGCATCTGCTCCGATTTCCTCAATCCATTTCTCAGATACCGGAGCTCCTCCGAACATGCACTTTACACTGTCTCTGAGTTTCTCTTCCCTGAGCATGTCCATGAGGTTTTTCTGACCGAGCATTGAGGTGGTCATGAGGGCAGAACCTACTAAGAGGACTTTTTCTCCTTTATGTTTTTCAGCCTCTTCTACAACTTTTTCGTTAAGGACGTCGACCCCAAGGTCAATAATCTTAAACCCATTTGCTCCAATCATTGTGGTAACAAGCCTGTGCCCGATGTCGTGGATATCCCCTTCTGCAACAAAAGTAATTGCAAGTCCTCTTTCCTCTCCTTCTACCTTGCTTTTCTCAAGTTCTGGAGTAAGGACCTCCATTGCGCTGCTCATTGCCTTTCCAGACATCATGATTTGGGGCAAGAAAAACTCGGCAGCTTCAAATTTGTCACCAACAATCTTCATTCCAACGGAAAGACCCTTATTGATAATGTCGTTAGGTGGAATTCCTGCATCCAGAGCTTCCCTGGTTAGCTGTGCAATGCCTGATACATTCTGAGTTACGATCGCATCGCGTAACTTGTCAAAAATCTCTTCGTTTGCCATTTTTATAAACCTCCCCTAAAATTTTTTCTGATTTGCTGATTAGTTCTAGTTGGGCAGTACAATGCCTTCAAACAACCAATCTCTCGCAAAGGTTCAATGCTAAAGCATTATACCCAAGCTCCGCTAACTAAAAAAAAGCATTTGCATGGGGTTCTAGCTTATCTGCGAATCCCTGCTGCCTATATTTCAGCTATTGAGCATCAGTGAATGCCTTCGCGAGTTTTCTATTGTCAATAACTGAAATTATCCACTGCTGTTTGCCATTTCTTATCCGAATTGATTCGAATTTCTTTGTGAATAATTTCTTTCTCCGATATTCTTACCGGGAATTAATTTGCAGGAATCTGCAAATATGTTTATTTCACCAGTTGAATTGGCAACTTATATCCCGAAACTCCCAACAGTATACATGTGGAACTGCCTGAAATTGTCCTGAATACCCAGATTCAATTCCTGAATAAAGGTTGGAAATTATACTATATAAAACGAATAGTATATTTGTCAGAACATATATTTCTTTGAAAAATAGTATTGAGTCAGGGTCATTTAGAGTGATAATATAGTGTTAAGGTTTAAGGTTTTTTGTATCAAGGTTTAAGGTTTTTTTCCTTCGAACCCTATATTTAAAGGCAACAACGAAAATCATAAATAGAATTTCCCCCGGAAATTTGGCGATTAAATCCAAGAATAGAGGCGCAACCTCAAAAATAAAGGGATAAAAATTAATTTTGAAAGAAAGCACTTAAATGATAGTTTAATCTGGCAGTCAAAACCGATCGCTTTTCCTCAAAAAATAAACATCCTGAGAAGTCAAAAAGAACTCGATTTTCACTGCTTTTCCGGAAAAATTGTAAAAAGTGAGGTAGACTTCAGGGCCAGCACTTAAGTTTCTTCTTTACTAAGAGTAGGACTTCTCAGCACTGTATTCAGTACCTGTGGTTAATTGCACACTTAACCATTGCCTGAAGGTTAGCAGTTGGAGTCATACTAACAATGCCACAGCCAGGAGAGAGCAGCCCAACACCTTCATCAAGTGCCTTCTTTGAAGCTTCTGCAACATCATCAGGAGTTCCGTTCCAGAGTACGGCTACAGGGTCAAGGTTTCCGATAATGATTGCATTCTCCACATTGGCTTTTGCAGTTTTGATGTCCACTCTCTGATCTACGCTGATTCCGTTTACGCCAGTCTTGTCCATAATCCCAAGCCCGTTGGTTGTATTTCCGCAAATATGAAGAACTGTAGACACATCGAGTTCCTTCATTGCGTCAACAATCTTTTTCTGGTAAGGAAGGGCAAACTTTTCGTAAAACTCTCCGCCTATTAACTCATAGCTCGCTGTCGGGTCAATAATGGCTATAGTATCTGCCCCATTTTTAACCATTGCTTTTGCGTATTCTACATTGAAATCCGAGCATAAGTCCAGAAGCGCGGGGACAATATCGTCACCTGTGAATATATTCCCGAACCAATCATCTCCATTAATGTGCTGGGCAAGAGAGAAAGGACCTATCATAGACCCTATAATAGGAAGTTCTTTTCCATACTTTTCAGAAAGGATTTTAACGGCTTCAAGGATTAAGCCAACTCTACCTTTTTTCAGGTTATAGTTCTTTATTTTATCTATGTCGTCCAGGTTCTTAACACTGTGTTTGATCACCGAAGGCTGCTGTTTAAGGTCGCCAGCCTTAATTCCGCAGCCAAATAGTTCTGCTTCAGCTGTAATGTCAAAAGGAACTCTCACAGCTTCAAAGCCTATTACAGTGTGCCCTGCTTCCGCAAGAGTTGCCATTTTCTCTGCATCTGCATGGGCATCTGGCCAGTAAGCTCCACAAGCTTCCATCTGTTCAACAGTTGCGGTCTGAGTGAAACAGACAGCTGGCATTCTGTCCACCTGCTGTTTCCTAAATACACGGTATAATCTCTCTTTTGGTGTATATTCTGTCATTTATAATTCCCCTCTAAATTATATAGGCAAAGCTAATTTCGAAAATCAATACTATAAACGAATATGTATTATTGTTCTTTAATTAAAGTTAACATTATAAAAGAATTATTCATTAAATCGCCAGAATAAGCTAAAATATTTCAAAAACATGTAAATTTGATTTATTCATGCAACAGGAGGAAAGCTTAAAAGAAAGCTTAAAAATATCTGCTAACTTGCAGTTTAACTAATATTTTGTAGAATATCAGAAGGTTAATTTTAGAAAAGATAAATAAGTATAATGAGGGAAAGTAAGATGCATATCTATGTTATTTATGCTCATCCAAGCGAATCTTCTTTTACTTATGAAGTTTTAAATTCTTTTTTACAGGGTGTAAAAGTATTAGGCAATACTTTTGAAATAGGAAATCTTTATGAAATGAATTTTCAATGCAAGTTAGATATGGACCAATATACACGTGAAATGAGTTGGACGGCATCAACACCAGTTCCTGATGATGTTGCAGCGGAACAGGAAAAAATACAAAGAGCCGATGCAATAGCATTTATCTATCCAGTTTGGTGGAGTGACTGTCCCAGCATACTAAAAGGTTGGTTTGATCGAGTTTGGACAAATGGTTACGCTTATTTTTATGATGAAAACGCAGGAAGAAAGTCATTTATTAAACCAAAAAAAGCATTAGTGATATGTACTGCCGGTCATACGGTTGAGTATCTCGAAGAAACCGGAATTGCTCAAAGCATGCGTTGCATTATGCTTAAGGACCGCTTGAACAATGTTGGCTTTACCGATGTAAAAATGGAAATACTGGGCGGTATGTCAGACAAAAACAATTTAACTAAAAGGTCAAACCTGGAAAAAGCATATAATCTTGGTGTAGACTTTTTTAAAGATTAATATATTTTGCCCACCTAGGCTTCACCGGAATTCTTTTACGATTCTTGGGCACCAATCGACATACTTGTCGTTCTCCTCTGTCAATGAGAAGAATTAATCCCGTTTCCGACTTTAGAATGGTTTTGTTCTGAAAATCGAACAATAACCAGGCAATTGATAACAAAAATTTGAGATATAAATTTGAACTTAACAGTAGGAACGGATTTTCTTACCAACTACATTAAATTCTCGAATAACAGATATAAAGAAATGAAAGTGCCTGCGGGTTAACAGGAATTTAATGCTAAATGATTCTCAGAGGGTCGATATGAACCAATATCCAAAGTGGTATTATGACGAATTCAAACAGGTTGGGGTTGATTATACAGACATTGAAGAAGTAAATGCTTATGATTTACGCATGCAGCGATTGAGGGATATTGAAACTGAGTCTAAAAGCATTCAAGAGCTTCTCAAGATAAAGGATAGTGACTTAATTCTTGAAATTGGGACAGGGACAGGTGAATTAGCCCTTAATATATCAGAGCACTGCAAAAAGGTTGTAGCTATTGATATTTCGAGAACAATGATAAACTTTGCAAGAATAAAGGCAGAAAGCCAAAACAAAACAAACATACAGTTTTATAATGCAGGGTTTCTGACGTACGAGAATGGCAATGAGCTATTTGATATTATCATTACCCAGCTTGCTTTACATCACCTTACAGACTACTGGAAAATGATGGCTCTAAAAAGAGTTTATGGGATGCTGAAGCATAACGGTAAATTCTATTTACGTGACGTTGTGTTCCCTTCAACGATCCAGGATTACGATGCCTATTTCGCTAATATTATAACTGGTCTGAGAGAATCTGCCGGGAATAAAGTAGCTGAAGAAACGGAAACACACATAAGAGAAGAATTTTCAACACTGGACTGGATTATGGAGGGTCTCCTTAAAAGAGTAGGATTTCAAATCGAAAATATTCAATATGATGGATTTATGGCGAGTTATCTTTGTAAAAAATAAATTTATTGAAAATTAAATTTTGCTGCCTTCTTCCCTCTCGAAGTCCCTTACATCTTCTTGCCTTAGTTTCTCTCTATCCCCGCCCCTGAAAATTAGGGTGAATAAAGTTTTCTCCCCTTTACAAAGTAGAATTTCAACTCCAGGCTTCTCATAGTAGTTCCCGTAACGGTTGTCCTTGGATTGTACCCGTTCTCCTACAGGAACAAGAGTTTCATTTTTCCAAGCATAAATGCTTGTAAATACAGTATATGTTTTCAGCATGGAGGACAACATTCCCCTCAACGTACTCCTCAAACATATCAAGATATATAAAGCTTCGACAGAATGTTGTTGCAATACATTCCCATATTTAGAGATATGGCGGAAACCCCGGGAATCTAACCCGGCTGAACGGATTTAGAGTCCATTCGATCTACATGATCAGGTTTCCTCCTGACAAAATAGACTTAGAAAAGGTTTTTCTTACAGTGGCCTATTAGTGAGCTATTATTAGGTAAATAATATTATTTAATATATATATTTGTTGCCGAAATCCAGACAAAATAGATTTTTTTATTTATGTTATTGGAGCAGTGATCTGTAACATCCAATCTGAAAGAATTAAAAGAGAAAAGTGGACAGAAAGTCTATTCTTTCCGAGATTTATAATGTTCCACAGTATTTTGAGACTCCTTTTTCTTATAATTCACTTATTTAAATCTCTTTACTTCATAAAGTCCCAGTGTGCTCAAAGATAGGGCAGTAGCATTTATATCGTCTTCTTTATTTCCCCAGGCCCCGCTTTTGTGGACATTTTCAACAAGCCAGTGAACTGAATCTTCAATTTCCTTTTTAAAGCCTGCAAGAATCAGGGCCTGGATTGCCAGATTGCTTGTGGAAATATGTTCCCAGCCCCCATCCTGCCTTTTTCTAGAAAGGACCCACTCAGCCCTTTCCCGGATAAAAGTCTCGAAATTTTTACTTTTTGCAAGAGTTTCCTGCTTTTTAAGAGCCATAATAATAAGAGATGTAGTACCAACCTGCTCCCAGGCAGGACAATAATGTTCGTATAACCACTTACATCCGTCTCTGTCTTGAGTTTCCATATCTGCAAGGGCTCCCAGGGCATAGGCTGTATCATAGACATCCTCATTCCAGGAATCTTTGCTTTTCCTTGCAAGCAGCCATCTTTCAGATGCCATGAATATGATCCCTTCAATGGAGAGAGCCGAACATGCCCTGGCAGTGTCCCTAATTGAGGAATTCCAGGAGCCATCTTCTTGTTTTTTAAGAATCAGTTGAGTTATATAAGGATCAGGGAGTCTCCAGAGGGCATTGGCCGAGACTGCACTGGAAAGCTCTTTTACAGAATTTATTTCCTGGCCAGAGAGCCATTCAAAACCTTTTTTCACTATATCGAGTTCCAAATTGCTTAACATTTCGATCGTGCCTTTCAGACTCCATATATTAAAACTTAACTCAACACCTTATCAAATGGTCTGCAATCTTCATATCGCATTCCCAGAAGTCGGCATTTTATAACTTTGCTGTTTTATTTTTCTTAATGTGGAGTTCTGAAAAGAAATGATAAACCAATGAAAATAGGATAATAAACGTTTTTCATGAAGGTGCATAGATAAAATTATTTATATTTTCGCGAGTCATCTGGGAGGAAGTCTTTTTGCGAGTTCTGCATCAACTGCAGGGATTAAATATTCATTTTTATCGACACCCCTCAGTTTGGCAATAATTTCGTTGTCGTTTTCTTCCTCTTCTACCTGCTCTTTAACGTACCACTGCAGGAAAGAAGCTGTAACCTCGTCCTTTTCAGCATTGGCAAGATCTACCAATTCATGAATTGAGCGGGTAATGAACTGTTCATGCTTCAGAGTCTGCTGGAACATTTCCATAGCTGTCCCGAATTCCATAGGCGGCTCTTTGATCTCCTTCAACTTCACTCTTCCGCCCTGACCTATTATATAGTCAAACATTTTCATTGCATGAATGTTCTCTTCTTCGACCTGGACTCTAAACCAGTGGGCAAACCCCGGCAGTCCAACAGACGAGCTATATGCCGACATGGCAAGGTATAGATAAGACGAATACATTTCTTTGTTAATCTGCTCGTTTAGCGCTTCTTCCATCCTTTCGTTCAACATTATTTCCCCTCACTTTGTTGAATTTCACCTGATAATTATTATATGCTCATCTTTTTTCAAGGACATGGTGAACGACAACAAGGACCTCAGCTTTTGCATTTCTTACTACTTTTTCCGTAACTCCTCCGAGCAGGAACCTATCAATTCCGGATGTTCCTTGCGTTCCCATTACAATCAAATCTATATCATTTTTCTCTGCAAAGCTGAGGATATTTAGTCATGATCGCGTTTTAGACAGATATCTGACTCAAAGTCAGATATCAGATTTTCCATTATCCTGATTAATTTATGTTTAGTCTTTTCCCTAACAACCAGGACCGGAACTTTTGCATGCCTTACAACTTTTTCGGATACGCTTCCAATCACTAGACGCTCAAATCCGCCTTTTCCATGAGACCCTACTACAATCATGTCAACATTCTGCTCCTCTGCAAAATTCAAAATCTTTTCAGCCGGATCTCCTTTAAGCACTATAGATTCAACTTCCATTCCGGCAGTTTTTGCAGCTTTTTCAATATAAGAATCTGCTTCATGACCAATTTGCTCAAACTGCTCGTACACTTCTTTTGACCATACTTGATCCAGCGGAATTGAATAATAAGGAGTTGTGTCGATGACATATACAGCGTAAACCTTTGCCCCACTGAGCCCCGCAATTTCTATCCCGAGATCTGCTGCTTTTTCGGCGGTTTCCGAGTCATCGGTTGCAATAAGTATTTTCTTTAAAACTTTGTCTCTATGATCGGGTTCCATGAATCTATCCTCTATCTGATTATCAATGCATTTGTATTAATAATCTACATCCAGCAATAATCTCATCCAGCAGTAATCTCATCCAGCAATAGTTCTAAACTTAGTTCCAAAATTAATTCTTTACGAATTAATATCTATTAGAAAACTCATTAGATCAATAAGCTAATGGGCCTGAATCTTTGTTTAAACGATGCAAAACTTGTGCCTCGTGGTTTAGCAATCGTGGCTTACTCGTAATTATCAGGACTGAGCTTCAAGACGCTGGCAGCTTCATAAAACGATTTTTAATCTTTCACTAGTTTTTTCAAGAATCAAATCTCTTCCACAGTTTCTAGCGGGTAATTTATATACGCTTTATAAATTTGAGAGTACATATATAAAAATCAGACAATTAATCATGCAATATTCATTCATTTTCGGTATATTCTTTATATATAATAACTTTCTAACTAAACTATTATTTTTAGCCCAGCAAAAAATCAAAGGGCCTATAAAAACAAGGACTTAGTATAAATCATTAAGTGAATGGAAGTAAAGATTATATTTACATACTCTAGATTTTAATAAAAGAAAATTAAGGATAAAGTTCCGATTTACTGGGTACTTCAGACTCCATATTTCGAGTTTTGGGTTCATTATATGCATCGTTGTTTAATTCGAAAAGAGTTGATTTTTAGTCCGTTTTGCATCCATTTCTTTTCGGACCCTTTAGGATCGATCTTCATATGTTTGCCCAATGCTGCAGGACAATACCCAGATTTGAGATTTGAGGAGATATTTATATGAAGAAATTCCTGGCTGTGATATTACTCATTTCTGTAATCTTTGTATCTGGCTGTGCATCGACAACTAAACCTCCAGTCAGTCCGGAAAATCTGAATGTGAGCATAGAATCCCTAGCGATCAAGGAGTTTAATGAGCAGGATGTTTCCATACTTGTATCCAACAGCGCCCAGGCGATTGATTCGGTG
Organism: uncultured Methanosarcinaceae archaeon; assembly: GCA_963722085.1. Classification (GTDB taxonomy): domain Archaea; phylum Halobacteriota; class Methanosarcinia; order Methanosarcinales; family Methanosarcinaceae; genus Methanosarcina. The sequence goes on from CAVRNH010000047.1 coordinate 65,913, forward strand.
TCTGTAAGTTCATTGATCCGTTCAAGATTGTCGGATAAGCTCACAGGTGAATATTCCTGCCGGCAAGAAAGCTGCTGTCAATTTCAGAGTTATGGCGCCTTCGTTTGATGGGGTTGAGAATACCTCAATGCTGGTTCTTTCATATGCTTCGGGTATCGATGAAAAGGAAAAACCTATAATCAAGACGAAGGTCGTGCCTGTCCAGACCGTTATCCTGCCTGATGCAAAACTTCAGTTCGTAGGTTTTGCCGAAAGCATGGACAAGCTGCGTGCATCTCCTCCTGTTTCTACCTGGGAAACTGAGAACGGTAAGAATGTTACAGTGAAATTCTCTGTTAAAAATCATGGGCAATCGACCATAATTGGTGATTCCATGTACGTGCTTGTTGACATAGAAAACAAGCTAATCGGGAGCAATGCAAGCGTTAATATCACCGAGGCGATGGCAAAGGCGGGAACTTCCTATACACGGGGTGCGCAGCTTCCCATTCTGAGAGATGCTCCCAACGGGGAGACTAATGTTTATGTGAATCTGATGAAAGGAGATTATCTTCTTGATTCCCAAACTCTTGTACTTAAAGTAAAACTATAATCCGGGTCTGGTTTCCATGGGATTCAGGATTTCGATAAAATCTAAGAAATCTCCACTTTTACTTTTTGTTGGATTTCTAATCAGCGTTTCTTTGACCTAATCCTCTCTTCCGGCTGCTTTGAAAGGCCAGGAGGCTTTTTCAGGGATTATAACGAGGTCGATCATCCAGGATGTGGATGTGATGTCCACTCCGAAGGGAGAAGGCACCCTTCTGACAGTTACTCCCTATATCCGAAATGACCAGGACACTGACAGTTCGATGCTTTCTGTTAAAGTCAAGATCGTTGATCAGGAAACCCAGCTAATTGTGGCAGAAAAAGATATGGACATGGGTTACATCAAAGCCCACTCCCTGGCTTATAACAGTTTATCTCTGGAGGTTGAAAACTCCGGAAATTACGATGTGGAGGTCCAGCTTTTCGAGGACAGCCAGCTTATTGGTTCGGAGAGCAGGGCTGTTACCTTAAAGGTGAACTCCTCCACGGGCCAGCCGGCTGACATTCTGCTTACCGACATGAACCTTATAATTACCCAGTTCACTGATAAGGATACAAAGGCCGTGGTGGATGTTTCTCCTGCTATTTATAATCAGGGAGGAGACTCTAAAGCTCTGACTATGGTGGTCATTGCAAAGAAAGATCCCTACAGCGCACTATACCGAAAGTGACGAACTTGGGATCATCAAAAGTCTCAGCAGGCTTCGGGGACATGTGCGCTTTATACTCCCAAGAAAAGCCGAATATACATTTTCGGTTACTGTGGAAGAAAATGGCCAGGAAATTATCACTTCCGAATTCTCTGAACCAATAAAGGTGGATCAGATCGAGCGAAATATTGTCAAAAACTATCCACTTATTGAAAGAGGCACGCCTGTTGAGTCCCCAACAGAAAAGAGTGAAAGTCCCGGCTTAGAAGGCTCGATAGTATGTTCAATTGTCCTGCTGACTGCAGGTATCATAAAAAGGAAGGGGCTGAAAAATAAGAAGGATGGTAGCGAGGAGTTACATGGTTACGCAAGAAGATAGCTCCTACGTTGGGGAAAAAGAGATGGATCGTCATTCTGTTGAGGTTCGAATGTCCGGAAACGGAAATTCACCTGAAAATAATAATAATAATAATAATAATAATAATAATAATAATGCTTCATTTAAAAAACTTGTAAATGCAGCTGTAATAATTGTTCTTGTAATTCTGGTTTTCATTGCAATATTTCTTTTTTCTTCAATATGCAGGAGGCAATAGTTGCCCTTATCAATCCTAAATACCCAGGCACTTATCCAGGCCCTTTTTAGTTTACTAGTCCTTATTATAGGGATTTTACATGATCAGGCTCTTCCTCTCAAATAAAAATTAAAACGGAAGCAAGGGAGAGCTTTTAGAGAAATTAAAAACCAGTCAAATATCAAGGTCATTGCAATATTTTCTTTTTTCTTCAATATGCAGGAGGCAATCGTTGCCCTTATCAATCCTAAATACCAGGCACTTATCCAGGCCCTTTTTAGTTTGCTAGTCCTTATTATAGGGATTTACATGATCAAGCTCTTCCTTTCAAATAAACGTTAAAACGGAAGCAAGGGAGAGCTTTTAGAGAAATTAAAAATCAGTCAAATATCAAGGTGGAGAGTGTGGCATAAATGACCATGAGAAAAGCAAGCAATATTTACTCTATTTATAGTAATGCTGGTAACAAATGTTGGAATTGTGAGTGCTGATGAAGTAGAGGCAGGTCTGGAAGGACAGGCTACTGATTATTCAGATCTGGAAATTATTCGATATGCCGTAAATGGTCCTATTGCAGAAGTCGATTACCTTAATATCAGTACACAGATTAATGACGGTTATTCAATAACCACAGTAGAGGAGAAGCTTGATAACAGGAACAACGCATCAGTTACAGACAAGTTCGAGTTCCTGATACCGAAAGAAGCATTCTTTTCAGGCTTTTCAATTATCATCGACGGAAAAGAGTACAAGGCTGACGTTCTGAAGAAAGCAGAAGCACAGCAAAAGTTCGAAGAAGCTACATCAAATGGCAGGACAGCGGGTCTGTTGGAAACCAGGGACTCGGAATTGTTCTCATATTCCCTGAACTTCAAACCCAACCAGAGCATCATAGTTCGGCTTACTTATGAGCAAGCCCTGACAAGAACACTTGGCGAATACGAGTACCTCCAGTATCTGCGCAGTAACCATGAGGTGAAAGATCTCAGTGTCTCTGTTGATATCAAGTCATCCACAAATGTTCTGAGAGTGGAAACTCCGGGCTTCGAGTCAGATGTGACATATCCACATGCTAACAGTGCACAGGTTAGATACACTGCAAATACCCTGCCGAAACAGGACATGAGAGTAATCTTTAAGACTGACAATACCCCCCTTAATGGTAACATGCTTTTCTATGAAGATAATGGTCAGGGGTACTTCATGCATATCTTCTCTCCTACAGCCGAGGAAATTGGTACTACCCCTTTGAACAAGGACATTATATTCGTCATAGACAAGTCCGGTTCAATGGAAGGCTTGAAGATTGAACAGGTTAAGACAGCTTTTTCGCAGATCATTGGGGACCTTTCTGAAGGGGACAGGTTCAATGTTGTGTTCTTTGATACTGAAATCAAACCGCATAGCAACGAAATATTAATTGCAAACAATGTGAACAAGGACAAAGCTGTTGCAACTGTAGCTAGCGTCACTGCACACGGGGGAACCAACATCAATAGTGCTCTGACTACGTCTCTTGGCATGTTTTACAATGGAAGTGAGAATGTGCCTATCATAGTCTTCCTTACGGACGGCATGCCTACCGAAGGAGTGACATCAACGGCAGCTATCAGGGATAATGTGTTGCAAGCCAATAAAGCCAATGCATCGATATTCACAATTGCATTTGGTGAGGAGGACGATTATGATTTCGATTTCCTGCAGGCACTAAGCCTTGAGAATAGAGGCACTGTCGTATACTTTGAACCTACTTCGGAAGCTGCAGCAGGCATCAGTGGTTTCTATGAGACCATCTCCACACCTCTGGTATCCAACCTGAAGTTCTCTTATGATGGAAAGGTTTCACAGACCGTCCTTACAGGAAGAGATAATCTCTTTGTAGGCTCAGAAGTTATTAGCCTTGGCAAATATGATCCGAATACTGCCAGTATCACTGCAAGAGTAGACGGGAACACGCGGAACGGAAAACACACTTTTGAGCATAAGTTCGCCGCACAACCCAACGACACCAATAATTTTGTTGCAAGACTATGGGCTTACAATACAATTACTAACAGGCTTGACAGGATGAAAGTTGAAGGAGGAACGAATGAACTTATCTCTGAAGTGAGGTTTTGCCATTTTCCGTAGAATTCCTTTATTTCCAATAATATTCAGCAGGGTAGCCTATTTCGCGAAAAATTTATCTGGCAACAACTTAATATCAATTTAATGTTCTATTATCCCCATAATCAGTATTGAAGAGATTAATATTCCTTCAATTGAGAAAGAAACTTATTTTAATCTTAAAAACATAGTAAATATTTATATTTTTATGCGACCTATGATAATAAATCCTAATAAATGCTATTTTTTTAAGCAGATTTAATATTATATCAGTTTTCAAAGTGAAATTCCGTATTCAAAGGCATTTTGCAATATTGTTTTAGAGGTTCTAAAAGTAATTTTTTAATAAAATAAGGTATTTTAAGCGATTTTTTTGCTTTTAAAGCATTATTATCAATTTTGGCAAAACCTCAAGTAACAAATATTTCACAAAGTACGGTTTGTGAGTCCTTACATTTCATTCTATGTGGAGGTCCCACAGGCCGAGGAAACAGAAGAGGAACCAATTCAAGAGGGACAAACTCAATCGCAAGCAGCCCAATCAATGCCTATGGAATCGTCTTCTAATGCACCTGCAGGAGGAGAACCGCCAACTGCACCTGCAGGAGAGCCGCCAGTGGAATCAAATGAAGAGGCAGCAACCCCCGGATTTGGTTTCTGGCTGGCAGTACCAGCGCTTTGCGGGGCACTATTGATTATGAGAAGGGCAAGGTGTTGAGTTTTAAGAAGACCAGGTATTAATTGATGATAAGATCAAGGCGTTATAATTGTATAAAGGATAAATGCTGGAGAGCTCAACTCAAGCTTTTCAGCAGTTCCTTCTTTAAGCTGATTAAAAATCAATTAAACATCAAGATTTTGGGCAAGACTCTGAGGATGGTATTTCGAATCTTCTGACGCGATATGAGCA
>CAVRNH010000048.1:0-103758 GCA_963722085.1 uncultured Methanosarcinaceae archaeon
TCAGTACTTGTATTCATGTTACCCCCTCTTTCTAAAGTCTCCATTTCATTATGGAGAATGATCACAGCCATGGCATCTTTCGATGGATCTTTAGCCGAATGATTTGAGAATTGTCGACATTAATAGCCGTGATACCCCCTCAGATATTAATACTACAATAATGAGTTACTCATCCTAAAACCTTCGCCTAATTGCCAAATTTATTAAACCGTATTCGGATAAATAAGAAAAAGCTATGATTCTTTATCTCAAGCTGGTTGATTTTATTGTAGAAATCAATTATCAAATTAGTTCTTCGCTTTCCATGTTCAGCTGGAATGTTCGGAGTTGTTTTCCTATGGGTTTTTCTGTGACAACCCCTGACCCTATCAAAGGTGCGATATAAGGCAACGATTCGTTCTTTTTGACACTATCTTAATTAACATAACACTAATTTAACATAACACTAATGTGCCTTTTCGAAGAGTTGTCCAAAAATACCCCGATATTAATATCTGTTAGCATAATGATCATATAAGATAATGGATAAAATTCCCTGTACCAGATTTAAAAAGCCAACCAGGCAAATTACCCAAAACTCTACATCCATAAAAATCAAAACAAATATGATAATTGTACTCAGATAAAGCATGTATTCATTTGTTTTGGACCCGGCTTTCTCCCTGATGAGAGTATTTCTTTCATCTTTCATTTCAATTTTCTGTTGTTTCTTCGCTTCTATGGATTCCTTTCCGAAAAGTTTCAAAATGTTGTTCGTTGAGAGTCCGAATACAAGTAATGCTATTGCAAGTAGGATACTAACCCGAATATCGCTACCATATAAATTAGTAACAAAATAACACCCCGCTATAACTCCCGAACTTATCACAACTAAAATATAATTCCTAACTTGACTGTTACTTTTCATCATTTTTCCTCTTCATAAATAAAAATTTCTTCGATTGCAGTGTTAAAATATCTGGCAATTTTAAATGCTAAAATGATAGACGGGTTATATCGTCCATTTTCAAGAGAACCTATTGTTTGTCTGGACACTTCCAGTGCTTCAGCAAGTTCTTCCTGCTTGATTCCTTTTTGCTTTCGTAATATTTCCAGCCTATTTTTCAAACTGGTATCTCTCCTTAATGGAAAGTACGCTTTCCATATACTTAATACTGTTGTTGTGAAAAATGTCAAGTGTACTTTCCATAATACCCTAAAAATAAAAAAAGGTTAAACTTCAATAACTACCCATCCCAATCGAGTGCGTAAGTGCTAAAGGCAAAAAATTTCATTCATTCCCGCAAAGAAGAATACTGAACAGCTTATACAAAAACGGCAATTATTTATATTTTCATAATACGCAGAATTATTTAATGAGGTTTTTGTGGTAACAAACGCTGAGTCTTGAGCAGGTCCACCCAGGCATGGATACCGCAATTCCTCTTGGAATTATTGTAAGCGAACTTGTCTCAAATTCTCTGAAACACGCCTTCCAGCCAGGAAAAAAAGGGGAAATCAGCATAAGCCTCTACAGAATTGAGGACAACGACAGAGTACGTGAAAATTCTGACGACAGGACACAAGAAAATTCTGCAGTTTCCGGAACAAACCGGGATTATGAAAATGAAAAATATTTGCAGTACATGCTGGTAGTAGCAGATAACGGCCCTGGCATCCCCTAAGAATTCGATATTGAGAATGCAGATTCTCTCGGGCTCCAGCTCATACATGTCCTTGTAGACCAGATAGAAGGTCACTTAGAAATGAAAGTAGATTCAGGAACTGAATTCAGAATTAGCTTCAATAATATGTAAAAATCAAATGATCCAGCAATATATGAATTTGATAATGGGAAATTTGGATAGTGGGACGAATTATTGCAGGACTTATGCACCCGAGTGCAAAACAAAGCACGACAAGCCTATAAAGACACTAAGATTTAGGCAGTTTGAAGTTTTATCCCATCGTTTCCTTAGGGCAGTAACGAAATAACGTGATGACATTTTTACACTGTACTTGAACATTTTCATAAACGTCTAAACCTATTTTGTTCAAAAATGAAACATATTTCTAAATTATTCGTGACAAGTCCTTAGTTCAAGTTCGTAAATCTTATTAGTACTTTATCGAGAACACTGGCGTGAACATAAACTTCTAGCATTTGGTGCACCAGCTCAATTGATTATTTTTTTGGACTTTTGATTGATTGCAGTCAATTGTCAGTAGAATTAATGGCAAATTTTGGCAATCCCACAAGATATTAAAAAGTTTTACTTTTCAGATCGTTTTAGATCGAAACTCGTTAATTATTCTAAATACTAGTTTTAAAGAGAAGATGTTGAATTAGGGATAAGTTCAATATTAAATTATTTTTCGATATTAAAACATTTTATGTGAAGGTGTTTTTCATCTAAAAACAATTTTTTGTATAATTAATTTAAAATAACTGCGGGAGTAATTGTAATAACTACTCATATAATTACAAATTGTAACTTGGAGTGAAATTGATCGACAATGGTTGATTGTCAGCAGAATCAATGCTGAATTTTAACGACTCCAAGAGATATTAAAAACTCTATAGATTAAGGCAAATCCCAAATCCGGTTAAATCTGGAAGTTGGATTGCCAGAAGGGAGGGATCGAAGAGAGAAATATGACTAATAGGTCTAAGAATGGAACCCTTGAGGCTAAAAGGCTCATGTAATGCAAAGTAAAAGGATTGAATGTGACCTCATTTGCTAACAACGAAAGGATTATGGAATCTTTCTTTAAGCCCAGTAAGCAAAGGATTGTTGAGAGCGATATGAATGAGACCTAAAAGACTGGAAACCCTTCAAAGGGTAACCCGATCCTTGAACGATATAAACCTAAGATAAAAATATTGTTTCTCAAAGGTATAATTTATCGAGGAGTTGGATCTATGACCCATCATAACGAAGAAAAGAAGGCAGAACCGAAGAAAGAAGAAGCCAAAGTTGAACCGATACACCCCTCAGAAGAGAGGGGAGGTAAAAAGAAAAGTCTTCTGGATACCTGCAAGTAAGTAGGCTCGAATTTAATAATGTGGGTGAGGCTTATCATATCTGAAAAAACAAGCATTTCCTGTTTCTGAGCAAAATACAAAGACATATTGTACTTACAGTTTTCAGTAACTCGCCCATTACATATATTTATTTTAGCAACAGAGCTGTGAAAAATCTATTTCGCAGTTGATTTTAATCCACCAAACATAATAGAATTTACGTACATGTGAAGTAAGGACTTACGCAGATGAACTGGCAAAAGGAGGTGGACTTTTTATGGGTGTATCTGCTGAAGGTGAGAGATACCGCTGTGAGATCTGCGGCAATGAAGTTGTCGTAGAAAAAGTAGGAGGTGGCACTCTTGTTTGTTGTGGAGAAGAGATGACTCTTATTGAAGAGTAATAGAATATCCGTGAAATCTTGTTTTAATTTATACGCACATGCACTTTAGACCTGAAAATTCGGACTAAGAAACAATTTTTCTGCTGGAGGAAAACCGATGAAATGCTATGAATGTGCCAGAGAAGGTAAAGATACGGACGCTGTTGGGATTTGTATTGTATGTGGGAGAGGAGTTTGCAAAGAGCACCTTATCCATGAGGAGACCCCTGTCTGGGAAGGAAACTATCCAATTGAGCTGAAACCCGACCTTGAACACATTAAAAGAATTGTCTGTCTTCCCTGTCATGAAGCTCTCAAGGAAAACTGCCTGTTTAATGAGGTTTGTTGAGGTGGCCAAGAATGCTGAAATGTTATGATTGCGCTGAAGAGAGCAAAGCCAATGAAGCAGTAGGTGTTTGCATTGTCTGTGGAAAAGGCCTCTGTATGGAACACGTCAAGCAGATAGAGTTGCCAATGAAAGGAGGATATCCACTACCCCATCTGACGCTAAAAAAGGATCTTCCCAGAATGATGTGTCGTGAGTGTATCAATTCTACTCTTGGAGAGGAATTCTGCGTTTAAATTTAAAACAATCATGTAACAATGCTCTAATTTCATAAAACCCATACAAAGTGAATAAGCAAATCTAAGGTCATGACACAATCAGCATTAGTATAATCTCATAAGGGTAGGAGAATGCTGAAGGATATTGAAATCAGACTGTTAAAGAGCACTTGATTTTTGCGCGAGGGATAAAATGAAAAGAGAATTTGTTATTTTTTTAGTCTTATTTGGCTTATTTCTTACAACAGGATGTGCAGGTAATAATGCCGGACAATCTCCAACTCCAACTGTAACGCCTGCAGCAACTCCGGCTGAAACACCCGTAACTGCAAATTCATCTGAAACACCTGCAGTTTCTACTGGAGGTAAAACAATTGAAGTTACAATGCAGAATTTTGCCTTTAATCCTGATTCGATTACAATATCTTCAGGTGATACCGTAAAATGGACAAATATGGATTCAGCTGGCCATGATGTTGTAGGAACTGATTTTTCATCTAGCAATCTCAAAAAAGGAGATTCGTACGAGCATAAATTCACCAAAGCAGGCACTTATAACTATATATGCTCGATTCACCCTTCAATGAAAGGGACTGTAATAGTTAAATAATAAACTTTTACAAAAATGAATGACATCAGGCGGACTCAGAATTAACTTGAATCCATAATTAGATAATGAAAAATGGGAGTGAATATCCTGATAAGTAATATTCTGAGATTCATATCTCAACTACCCATATAGAAATATTCACTCCCATTTTAGAATTACGTTGAGTTTTAAGAATGCTGTCAGAATTCGCGACCAGAATATTTTTGCGCGAATAAAGGGCTTATGTAAGTATGTGTGAAGCTCATATTTGTCGACCCTTTTAAATCTGGTCGCGAAATTGGTCTTAGAATGATACATACAGCCTGTGAACACCACTCCTATGTATAAAGATCTAAGAATTATTAAGATCCCAAGACGTAATTTTCAGTGGACTATTTTTCTTTAATGCCGGCTATTAATCGTGTTTTTTCCTTTTCTTCAGGTCGTAATTAGACATATCTATTGCGTCAAAATCGATATCAAATAACTGGTTTTGGTAGGCTAAATAGTTATGATAAAAAGAAACAAAGAAAATTATCCATAAATCTATTTTCTTGATCTATATTTCTGACTTCTTTTTCGTGTGAACTCAATAGCTGTTTTGGACATATTAATAAATATCAATTAATTCTCACTAAAAATAGATGTTGTATCCTGAAATTATTTCGCATATTCAAAATTTTTCAATATTTCAATCTTTGATACAATAGCAGGCAGTCCAATGGAGTCAAAAGTTGAAGAAATTTCAATTTCATTATGGTCCTGTAGAATGGACATAAAATAAGAAACCAATTGAAATTTCAGTATGGTAGTGAGTCATCTGTACATGAATGTAATTGCGATATAATAATTTCAAAAAGCGAAATTATTTTGGGATAAAACACCTAAAAATAGTATTTAAAATATAATAAATTCCCGATCGTGGTAAATATGAAACGCCTTGTAGAATTAAACCTTGAAGATGGTAGTACTATATTGATAGAAGCAGAAGCTCCTGAATCTGAAGGGGAAATGATTCGTGTATCGTCAGGATCTACGTCTCGTGAAATTGCAAATTTCCCCAATAAAACATTTGAAGAATCAATTGATATTGTAAAGCCGGTTGCAAATACTATCCTGAGTAAGCTAAGTGACATTAGCAAGCAACCTGAAGAAGTCAAAGTTTCTTTTGGTATTTCAATTGATTATAAAGCTGGTATGTTTATATCATCAGCGAGTGCAGGCGCTAATTTTAATGTGACTTTGACCTGGAAGAATAAATAATTTTTATTATTATATCTCTGTCTTTTAATCTGTCCCTGAGATAGCAAATAATTAAACAAGTGGAGCATCATGAAGCCTTCTGAAGATTTAACTAAAGGAATTGTTCAAATCCTCAGGCATGATGGCACTGTTGCTGGAACCGGGTTTATCATTTCTAAGAACCTGATCGCAACCTGTGCTCACGTAGTTCAAGAAGCACGTGCAGAGTCCAGGTGACAAAGTAAAGGTTCGTTTTAATAATCCAAATGGGAAAGAGAGTAATGCTTTTGTTATCCCGGAGAGATGGCATAGTCCTGATAAAGGAGATATTTCGATACTCCAACTCGAAGAAGAACTTCCATCGAATGTTGAAGTTTTGTCAATTGGTTCTTCAGCAGGGGTAACTGGTCATAAAGTATCTACTTTTGGATTTTCCGGTTGTTGGAGATATTAAAGGTATCTGGGGTCATGGAGAGGTACTTGGAAAGGTAACTGAAAGAGGTACCTCCTTACTCCAGATAGATTCAAACGAAATTACTAAAGGCTTTAGTGGTGCACCTTTATGGGACGAATCCAGACAGCGAGTTATCGGAATTGTTGTAGGCACCATTAAAAAAGATCTATTCGATAAACTTCAAAATGTAGCATTCGCGATCCCGAGTGAAATAGTACAGTCAATCTGTCCTGAATTGAAAATAAACGATATCTGCCCTTATAGAGGTTTATTTTCTTTCAAAGAAGATGATGAATACCTCTTTTTTGGAAGAGAAAAACTTGTTCTGGAACTTGAAGAACAGCTTGCGAAAAAATCCCCGGTTTCTGGCAGTAGTCGGTTCTTCTGGCAGCGGTAAATCCTCACTGGTTTTTGCCGGACTTTTGCCTCGAATACAAAGAGGTGAGATTGTCGGATTTGAAAATGCACAAATTGTTACTTTCCGACCTAATGATGTCTCCAAATCCGATAACGTCTGTGATAGTGACCCGGATGAATCTTTAAGACAGGCCCTGGAAAAGTCCGGAATTTATATTGAAAAGGCTGACCTCTGGGAAGGTATACGTTCATATCTGGAAAAAAAGCCTGAAATTAGACTTGTAATTTATGCGGATCAGTTTGAAACATTATTCTCAAACCTTGATGAAGCTAAGCAAGTTGAATTCCTTCAGGGCATATATGGTCTTTTGAAGAGTAAGTTGAAAGTTAGCTTCCTGCTAACTGTCAGAGGCGACTACTACGATTTTCTCCTGAACTCTCTGCTTGGAGAATATCTAAGTGAAGGACAGGTAAACGTAAGATCGATGTCTGAAGAAGAGATGAGGGAAGCTATTAAAAAACCAGCAGATGTAACCGGTCTCGAAATAGAAACAGGATTAGAAGATGTAATAATAAATGACCTGAAAAATACAAAAAACTCTCTTCCTTTGCTTGAGTTTACCCTTACTCAACTCTGGGAGCTTAGATCAAATGGGATGTTAACTCATGAAACCTATGACAAAAATTGGTGGTGCTTCAGGAGCTATAGGGCAGTGGGCTAATGAAACATACAATAGTCTCAGTACAGAAGAAAAAGAATTAGCCCGAAGAATCTTTACCCGCTTAATCCGCTACGGAGAAGCAGATATGCCGGATTCTCGTCGCCGTCTGCCGTTGGAGAAGTTTAGCTGGAGACACTGACAAACAAGCCGTTCACCAATTGATAAAAAAGCTGGCTGATGCCCATATTCTTGTTACAGACTGTGAGTTAAGTAAAGGAACCGAAACAGTAGAGATAATTCATGATTCTTTACTAACTGAATGGAAGCAGTTGAAGAAATGGATTAGTGAGCAGCGTGGTTTTCTAACATGGAGACAGCGCCTTGAAGACAGAATGGATGAATGGAATAGAAAGAGAAGATGAAGGTAATCTTCTGCGTGGAGCTCCCCTGGTAGAAGCAAAAGATTGGCTGGAAAAATATGAACCGGAGTTAAACCCAGATGAGATAAAATATATCAAAGCCAGTTCCGAGTTGGTAGATAAAGAAAGGGCAGAAAAAGAAAGGATTAAAGAACGGACGCAGAAAAAGAAAGGAACAAAGACGCATTATTAAAGGGCTTGCAGCTTTTTCTATTATTATTTTAATTCTAGCTGGATTTGCAACCTATCAATGGTATGATGCTGATAATCAGAAAAAGATTGCAGACGAAAAGACGAAAGAAGCTCGTGCCTTGTATTTAAATTCAAAATCCCAAGTCCTTCTCAAGATATTAAAACTCTGGATAAAAGTGTTCTTCTTGCTATCGAATCATTTAGAGTTAGTAGAACATTAGAATGCTGATCAGTTAATACGTCAAGGATTATTATCCATATCCCTATAGAGCTATGCTTTTAAATCATGATGGTTCTGTATTTCAAGTTGTTTTCAGTCCTGATGGAAAATATGTGGCTACGGCTGAGTGACGACAATACAGCATGCATATGGGACGTAACTACAGGTAATCAAATCTCATGTTCTGACTTCACAATGGTTCGGTGAATTCTATTGTATTCAGTCCTGATGGAAAATACATTGCTACGGCGAGTGGTGAAATACAGCATGTATATGGGATGTAGCTACAGGTAATCAGAATTCGCTATTCTGAACCATGATGGTTGGGGGGTGCATGATGTTGTTTTCAGTCCTGATGGAAAATATGTCGCTACGGCGAGTGGTGACAATGCGCCGCGTATATGGGATGAGTCCACAGGTGAAAAAATTTATGTTCTGACCTCATAATGATTCGGTAAATACTGTTGTATTCAGTCCTGATGGAAAATATGTTGCTACGACTAGTGGTGATAGCACAGCATGTGTATGGGATGTATCCACAGGTATCAAACTAACGTTCTGCACCATAATGATTCGGTGACTTCTGTTGATTTAGTCCTGATGGAAAATATGTGGCTACGGCTAGTAGTGACAAAACAGTACGTATATGGGATGTATCTACAGGTATCAGATTTATGTTCTGAATCATAATGTTTTGTGACTTCTGTTGTTTTCAGTCCTGATGGGAAATACGTTGCTACGGCGAGTGATGACAGTACGGCACGTATATGGGATGTATCTACAGGTAATCAAATTTTAGTTCTGATCACATGGTGTTGTGTCTGATGTTGTTTTCAGTCCTGATGGAAAGTACGTTGCTACGGCGAGTGATGATGGCACAGCACGCGTATGGGATGCATCAACAGGTAAAAAAATTTTTGTTCTGTCTCATGATGGTTCAGTGTCTGACGTTGTTTTCAGTCCTGATGGAGAGTACGTTGCTACGGCCAGTGATGACGATACAGCACGTGTATGGGATGTATCAATAGGTGATCAGACTCATCTACTGAATCATGATGGTCGGGTAGAGATGTTGTTTTCAGTCCTGATGGAAAATATGTTGCTACGGCAAGTGATGACAATACAGCACTGTATATGGGATGTATCGACAGGTGATCAGAATCATTGTTCTGAATCATGATGGTTGGGGTGAATGTTGTTTTCAGTCCTGATGGAAAATATGTTGCTACGGCGAGTGATGACAATACAGCAGGTATATGGGATGTATTCACAGGTGACAGAATTTCCTGTTCTCAATCATGATGGTCGGTGTATTGATGTTGTGTTCAGTCCTGATGGAAAATATGTTGCTACGGCTAGTGATGACAATACAGCACGCATATGGGATGTATCAACAGGTAAACAGATTCATGTTCTGAATCATAATGATTCGGTAAATTATGTTGTTTTCAGTCCTGATGGAAAATATGTTGCTACAGCGAGTGATGACAATACAGCACGTATATGGGATGTATCCACAGGTAAACAGACTTTTGTTCTGAATCATGACGGTTCGGTGTATTCTGTTGTCTTCAGTCCTGATGGAAAATATGTTGCTACGGCTAGTGATGACAATACAGCACGTATATGGGATGTATCTACAGGTAAACAAATTTCTGTTCTGAATCATGATGATTGGGTAAGTGATGTTGTTTTCAGTCCTGATGGAAAATATGTTGCTACGGCAAGTGATGACAAAACAGCAGGTATATGGGATGTATCTACGGTAAAAGAATTTCTGTTCTGAATCATGATGGTCTGGTGAATTTTGTTGTTTTTAGTCCTGATGGAAAATACGTTGCTACGGCTAGTGATGACAATACAGCAAGGTTGTGTATGTCTAATACAGAAGATCTTATAAACGAAGCCAGCAATCGTTTAACCCGAAATCTCACACCAGAGGAATGGAAAGAATATATGGGTGACGAACCTTATCACAAGACGTTTTCAAATTTACCATAAATGTTTATAAATAGATATCTCTTGCAGTTGCATGCATATGAAATTCGCAGGGATATCTCAAAATAACTTTATTAACACTTACTGATGGATCTGAGAAAAGACAAAGGATCTTTTGCAGACTTTTACAGAGATAATTGGGTCCTTAAAAATTGGTCCATTTTTTAAGGAATAATGAGCCTTATTTTCCAGATTAGATATTGTGCCATTATTCCCCAATAAAAATACGGATGGAAAATAATTTCTTTTGCATTTAATGGAATATATATTCTCAATTTCCTTTCTAAAAGCTTATTAATCCTTTCTTAGTACTAAATTTAGTAAAAAGGAAAAATGTCATCGAATGGCATAATTACAAATAAAGATAGTTTGTCAAAAAATAAAGATATTATTATATTACGTTATCGATTTTAAAGCTTGATTTTATGTATTATCTTAAAATCTAGGTTTTTACGATGTATTTTTACTTGGGGAACTCTGATCATGTATATATTGTCTGAAATAAGCAGTCTAGAATCTTAGTTTGGCTCTTCGCTGTTTCGAGTGGGTAATTCAGATCTACTTCCTGAATGTAAGAGTGACAGATCTAATATTTAGAAACTTTTATGTGAAATATCACATGCAAGATCGATGTTTATCTATCTTGTGTAGTTACTTTTCAACTGAGAAATTATTTTCAACCCACACAAAACAGCGAAGAGCCCTTAGTTTACACACTGATTTTGAAGGACCCTAAGAGATAACGTTTTTCTGATTATGTTTTCTTTTAACCCTAAATGTGCTTTTTGTTTCGATTTTTGGGGGCCAGGGCTCTCACCAGTTGCGAAGCAACCGGCTTTCCCGAAAGATGAAAAAAGAAGAAGGTTGAATTCAAAAATTGCATCAAACTTATTGTTTTTTCCCACTCTTCCCTCTCTCTTTCTTTATCCTTTCAAGCAAAACCTCAGCCGTCTCATAATCCCTGCCTTCTCTTCTTGCAATCTCAGCCTCTGTCGGCACAAGCTTTCCCGGAAAATGCCTTTGCAAGAATGGACTGCCTTAGTTTCTCTGTTTTTTCTCTTGCCGCTGCAACTTTTGTTTCAATCGAATCTGCGAAAGCAAAGAGTGCATCAACACGCCGGACTATTTCTTGCTGTTCTGGGAAGGGAGGAAGTGGAATCAAGACATATTTATATCCTTGTCAGATCAATCTGTTATTGGCATGCTTGTCCCATTTGTTAGTATGTCTTTACAGTCAGAGGAGACCTGGCGTAATACATTAAAATTTAGGTTGAAATTCTTTTTTGGTCAACTCTAACAATAGCAACATAGATATACTCTAATCAGCGCTCACCAAATTTTTGGTGTAACAATCCCAGATCGTTGCTCCACATCTAGTAATCAATACATCCCCTTTGCGGATTACAACGTGGAGAAATTTCATTACTTGAATCTTCGGATGATATATAAGTGAACGTTTTTCAAATCAATTTTCCAGTTTTTGAAATTTTTTGCAGTATAATTTGGTATTCCTTTTACGACTCTTTGATTGGAGGATTGATGGCCCAATCAGTCATCTTGAAGCGAAATTCTTCAAGTACTGATAACTTTTGGGCAAATCCAAGATTTGGAATGTTCCAGCTAAAGGTATTTTCGTTCTGAGTCACCATTGAATGAAGCTTTTCCAAGGTTTTCTTTTTCCTAGTTTCAGATTCGTTTTTATACTTATTGACTCAAAAAATTTCGTTTTGCATTTTAATATCTGGATTATCCTTTCGCCAATCCTCAGTCAATCTTCCATCACAAGCAGCAGCAAGCACCGATTCTCTGAACTTCTTCAAAATCTCCAGCACCCTGTCAAGCTTTTCATTTGTTGCATCCAGACGGGCGAAAAGTGCTTCAATAGCTGAAACGATGCGGTGCTGTTCGGGGAGAGGGGGTAACAGATAATGGTAATTTGATAGCAAGGGCTTTTCTGAGATAAATGGTTGTGCAGACCCATTTGCATACTGGTTTGAGTTGCTAATTTGCAAATGAACTGAATAGAAAATAGTTTCAAAGATTATATTTTTTGATCAACCAGGATAGACTAATGGAGCATTATCCTGTTTTTATTCCAAGATTCTAGGTTTCAGCTAATGGACATTTAACTATAGATTATGCTCCCGAATTATCCGCAATCTACTAGATACATTCTTCTGGAGAATAAAGTCCATTTAGTTATGATTTTCCCTTAATAACATGTCCGCCATTGATATCTGAATAATTTCCACTGATTCCACATGTCTTTTTTGTGTAGACTTTTTGCCACTTGCACCATAACAGATCAATGTCATCAATATCTACCCAAGCCCACCCTTCCGGCAGTTCACTCTTCTGCTGCATAACCATTCCCCATCAGATCAAGAATAGCATTCAGTTCACCCAGCGCCGCTTCAAGCTCGTCAATCGCCTCCGCTGCAAGCTCTTCAGGATCGGGCAGGCCGTCGGTATCGCTTAAGGAATCGTCCCGGAGCCACTTCAGGGAATCGATTTTGTAGTCACGGGCTTTGAGTTCGGAGATGTGGAAACTGCGCCAGCGGTCTTCCTGGGAATCTTTTTCCTCGCGTTTTGCCCTGCCGTTGGGATCGGGGCCGAAGCACTTTTCAAATTCTGCAAAATGCTCTTTTGTAAGCGGGCGGTCTTTTTTTGTGATCTTAGGGACGTTGGTCCGGCAGTCGTAGACCCAGGTCTGGTCTGTGGGAATGCCTTTCGTGAAAAATATCACATTGGTTTTGGTGCCAGGAGAATAGGGAGTGAAGGTTCCGTCCGGAAGGCGCAGTACTGTGTGAAGGTCACAGTCTTCGCAGAGCACCTTGAAAACCTCTCCTGCCTGGTCGGCAAAAAGCACATTGTCAGGGACAACGATTGCGGCTCTGCCGCCGGGTTTTAAAATAGTCATGACGTGCTGGATGAAATTGAGCTGCTTGTTTGAGGTATCGATAACAAAATCCTCACGGACAGGGGACTGGTTTGCGCCTTTTGTCCCGAAGGGAGGATTGGTGAGCACCACATCAAACCTTTTTGAGTCCGGGATTTCATAAATCGAATCTCCGAGCTTGATTTCAGGCTCAATGCCGTGAAGATAAAGATTCATAAGGGCAAGCCTGCGTGGGCGTTCCACAAGTTCCTGCCCGAAATAGGTGCTGTAGCGGATGCGTTTTGCAAGGTCGCGGTCAAGGGCTCCACCTGCTGTTATAGCTTTCAGCCATTCATAGGCACAGACCAGAAAACCGCCAGTACCGCATGCAGGGTCCATAATTGAAAAATCGCGGTGGCCTCGGGGGTCGGGTTTTGTGCACCTTACGATTGTCTGGATTACAATCCTTGGAGTGAAGTACTGCCCAGCACCTTTCTTGCCTTCGCTTGCTGCTTTTTCCAGAAGGCCTTCAAAAGCCATAGCTTTGACGTCAATATCAAGCCCTGTCCATTCGGTTTCATCAACAAGTGAAATGATCTTCTTAAGGCTCACAGGATTGTGAAAACGTGAAAGAGCACCTGCAAAGATGTCACCAAGGAGTCCTTCCTGCTTTACCAAGTGTCTCGAAGTGCATCGTTATAGTGTTCCGTGAGTTCGGTCCCTGATTTTTCTTTCAGGGATTGCCAGTCGCAGGCTTCAGGGAGTTTAATTTCCCGCTCGTCTGCCATTTTCAAAAAAAGCAGGTATGTAATTTGTTCGATATAATCGCCGTAATCGATACCTTCATGCCGTAAAGTATGGCAAAAACCCCATAATTTCTGTACAATATCGCTCATGCTGCAACTGCCCTGTTAAATTCTGAAATCAAAGTTGAAAGCTGGCCTTCAAAAACACGGTTAGCCTTATTCCATCCACCGTAATCGGAAAACACAGGAATATACTCAAAATCCTCTTTATCAATGGAGAGGTTTGCAATCAAATGCGACCTGATCCGGTCAAGCCATAAATGCTGATCAGGTGTAAAATGTTTTCCCACGGTTACTCTGTCAAAAGCAAGGCTAACACGCTCTTCAGCCGTCAACAGAGACTCTTCTTCGCGGGCAGCGTGCTTGATCATCGAAATAATATCCACAAGCGCCTTGTTGTAACTTACTTTATGAGCTCTTTGCAGATTCTCAATAGTAAACCGCTGCTGAGAAGATTCAAGTTTCTCTTTCAAATCTCCAAGTGCATCGGTATTCCAATCCTGAGGGCGGTCAAGAAGAATACCGATTGCAGCAATCTTTTCGGAATTCTCTTTTACAAATTCGGAAAAAATACTCAGATAATCTTTCGGTTTATACTCATTACCTGCAGCATCTCTCACTATCCAGGTGGATGAAACCACATCCCTTATTGCATAATCCACAAGGAAAGTTTTTGATGGACGGGGATAATTCTCAAGCAGGTTCAAAAAGTCAGGATTTCTCAGGGTTTCCATCGTTCCTGTGAAGTCTTCTGAAAGGCGTCTTTCAAGCGAGATCGCAAAACGGTTCAGATCGCCTTTTTCTATAAAAGCGCTGAACATATCCCGAGCTTCCCCGCTCATTTCCTTATCAATTCTGTTGAGCCGCTTTGTCAGGACACGTACATTGTAAGCCCTGTCCCGATTATTCCAGATGTCCTCAACAATCTTTCTTATTGGTTTTACTTCCTTTTTGGGCGGCTCGGCTGTCACACCAGTAACCCCCTTGAAATAATCAATAAGGGTTCCACCAAAGCAATCAAAAACAACAAAATGTGACTTATCTGGATAATGCTCTCCTTTGCGTGTACCGCGCCCAATCATCTGTTCAAAAAGGATACGGGACTTAACAGCACCTCAAAAACACAATATATTCAATGTCCGGAACATCAACTCCTGTTGATAGAAGATCAACAGTTACTGCAATTCCCGGCTCTTTTCTGTTCCTGAACTCCCTGATTCTCTGCAAAGGACGGTCAACTTTGCCTGTAATTTTCTGGACGAACGAATCCCCTCTGCCAAAGATATCTCTTGCCAGATCAACTATCTGGTCAGCATGAGATGAAGAATTTGCCAGGTCCTGCACGGCAAAAATCAGAGTCTTTGGAAAACGTCCGTATCTTTCTTCATGCTCTTCAGCATAACGTTTGATCTCTTGAAGGATTTTCTTGTTAGAATCAATATTTGTGATTTCCTTCTCTATTTTCTCAGCTGAGAACTCACGTTCGTCTTCAAGCATGTCTATTTTACTTTGCCCGGTTTCGGGATCTATAACCCCAACCATTTCCCCTTCACGAAGGAATATCCCATTCATGCGAACGCTTGATTCCAGTGCAACAATATCATAGTCAACCAGATATCCATCTCGAACAGCCTGTTCATAGCCGTACTTGTAAACAATATCTTTAAAGTATGCATAAGTATGAGCAGCAGGCGTGGCCGTAAGCCCTACTTTAATGGCATCGAAATGGTCAAGGGTATTTCTCCATACCGAAACTTCCTGTGCAGAATAACCCCTGTGGCACTCATCAGCTATGATAAGGTCAAAAGCATGAATTGGAATATCGAGCTGCCCTGCATCCTCGTCTTCTGGCTCGTCACTGCACGAGAATTCAGACGTTTTTCCAAAAAGGTTGATGCTCATCCGCTGGATTGTGGATACATATACAAAACTGTGCTCTGGCTTTGGATCTGTAAGGTAAGCTTCAGGGATCAAATTTGAATCAAAAGATTCGTTTTCATCCAGATCTCCTCTTTGAAATCTCTGGCTATAAACCTCATATGTTTTGTCAAATTTCAGTCCCTGTTCGGTTTCAAAAGATGAAAACGCTCTGACAGCCTGTGCAGCAAGTGCTCTCCTGTCAACAAGAAATAGGACTCTTTTTGCAACACCTGCTTTCATCAAACGGTAAATAAGATTGACAACCGTGAATGTCTTCCCGGTCCCGGTAGCCATTGCAACAAGCATTGTCCGTTTTCGATCAGCTATAGCATGTCCTATGGCATCACAGGCTTCACACTGATAGGGCCTCATTCGTTGTGTTATCTGGTATATCAAAAAATGTGGTGACTTCGCTCTTCAAAGTCGTAATTTAACTTTTCAATCAGAGCCTCAGGAGTGTGAAACCTGAATATTTCTCTCGACCGGCTAAGAGCATGACGAACATCATGATGCTGGATCTGTTTTCCATTTGTTGAATATAAAAAAGGAACTCGATAGCCATTAAAATTGAAAGGATTATAAGGAAGCCCGCGTGAATACCTTTCCGCCTGAGTTAAAACACTTTGTGTGCCAGACTTTACTTTCTTTGCCTCAATAATTCCGAGAATTTTTCCCCCAATACAAAGCGCATAATCTGCAGGGTCCAAATTTAGTAGGATATTCTCTTAATTGCACAGTTATTGTAATTATTTCAGTCCTTTTGTCTCATCATATGAAACAATATTCCACCCTGCAGCAATAAGCATCGGATCTATGAGCTTTTTCCGTGTCTCAGATTCATTAAGTTCATACATTGGGCATCATCATAATTAGAGGGGTTTTTTATTATTAGTTAAGGCTTCTGCACATATTCTATTTATTTGTATAAATAAGTTAGAGTTTTTTTACTAATATCAATGCCTTCTACTAATTTTGATCTGATGTATTCTACACATGTTTTACTCATTTTCTCAAGGAAAAGCCGCTTCGCTTTGCGAGCGGGACAAGAACGGTTGAATACAGCTATTACGGTTGCACTTACAAATTAGCTGTTAATTTTTTCAAAACGTACTGATTTATATAATCCTAAATTTACCTTCTGCCATGACCAATGGTACTATCAGAGCAAACATTAAAGAAGGGATGAATGTAGGGATTGTCTTAAAACAAGACCAGAGGACCGGAAAAATTACTCAAGGCGTTGTAAAGAGGATTTTGACACAATTCTTCAACTCATCCGCACGGGATAAAAGTTCAATTAACGAATGGGCAGGTTGGAAGAGTTAAGGAAATCTATTGAAAAGTCACAAAACAAATATTTTCCGAAAATTGACCTCGATGCTGACCGCGGACCAGAGAAAATTTTGGTAATAGGGTTGAGATCTGTTTCTGTAACATTGCAGGAAACACAATGTTTGACAGATCCGATTCTGTACGCCTATTACCTTTTGACCTGAATTCTTTTATTTTTCAAGATAAGATCTTCACCTGCTTTTCACTATGACATAATTAGGCATTGTTTTAGTATTGTTTCCGGCAGCATTCCTTACTTTTAAGCTGACAGTGTAATTTCCAGCTTTGGTATATTTATGCACAGGGTTCTTTTCTGTTGAAAAGCTGTTATCACCGAAGTTCCATTTCCAGGAAGTGTGAACGCCTGTACTCTTGTCAATGAAAGATACTTTCATTGGAGCCTTCCCTGAGGTTGGATATGCAGAAAAATTAGCAACAGGAGCTTTCAACGCGGTTACAGCAATAAAGTTGGACTTTGTTGCAGTATTGTTTCCGGCAGCGTTACTTACTGTTAAACTGACAGTGTAGTTTCCGGCTTTAGTGTATTTATGTACAGGGTTCTTCTCTTTTGAATATGTTCCATCTCCAAAATTCCATTTCCAGGAGGTGTGAACGCCTGTGCTTTTGTCAATAAATGCTACTTTCAGGGGTGCAGTCCCAGCGGCTGGGTGTGCAGAAAAAGCAGCTATAGGAGCCTTCAAAGTTTTTGCAACAATATAGTTGGATTTTGTTGTAGTACTGTTTCCGGCAGCATTACTTACTCTTAGGCTGACAGTGTAGTTTCCGGCTTTAGTGTATTTGTGTACTGGGTTCTTGGCTGTTGAGGATGTTCCGTCTCCAAAACTCCATTTATATGAATTGTGAGGTCCTGTACTTTTGTCATTAAATGCTACCTTCAAGGGAGCGTATCCTGAGGTCGGGTGTGCAGAAAAAGCAGCAACTGGAGCTTTTATATGGTTTACAGCATTTGAATTGGTCTGAGGAGCTGCAAGTGCAGTCGCAGACAATAAAATCATGCTAATTAATATAATGAAGATTTTCTGTTTTATGTTCATTTGATTCCTCCTATATTCTCATTTTTAGAATTCGATTTCTTCATAGTGTCCACTAAATCATGAATTTTCCAAAGCAATCAGATATTAAATCCAATACGCACTGGCACTGAAAATATAATCCTCCGAATTAAACCCCCCGGTTTAATAGAGAGATACATTTTCATATGATTGAGTGAGTTTTATGTTTTTTAAAAACCAACAGTTAAAACTTAAAAAGTCTATCCTGCGTTTTTGTGTACACTCTGCTTTTTCAGAACATAGGCATAGATCAATGATTTTTCATAAAAAACATCGAAAAATGACTCCCATATATCCCAATGAAAAAGTTTTAAGAGTGTATAAATAAATAAGGTATACTTCTATAAAAATGTTTCTTCCAGATTAATGAGAAACTGTTGATTTATCGAACTTATTAAACTAATATTTTCCATTTGGAATATGCCTGCTACCATGTTTCTAAGGCCTCGGTTACTATATAATGAAAGACTTCTTGAAATGCGTTACAGAATGCCCGACTTGGAAGCAGCAGGTCTCATTGAGAAATTTTATTTATTCTTCATTATTTCTCACGGGGAAAGCCGCTTCGCTTCGCGAGCGGGACAAGAAAGGTTGAGTAAGCTATTACGTTTATACTTTCACAAATTAACTTTTAATTTTCTTTCAAACGTACTTATTTATATAACCTTAAATTTACCTTCTGCCATGACCAATGGTACTATCAGAGCAAACATTAAAGAAGGGATGAGTGTAGGGATTGTCTTAAAACAAGACCAGAGGACAGGAAAAATTACTCAAGGCGTTGTAAAGAGAATTTTGACCAATTCTTCCAATCATCCGCATGGGATAAAAGTTCAATTAACGAATGGACAGGTTGGAAGAGTTAAGGAAATCTATTCAGAAGCTAAATAATGAGCTGTATCCAGAAGGGCGAAAGTGATTTTAGCTCAATCGAAGGCCTCTTAATTGATTTTCATTTAATTTTTTTATGAAAACACTATTGAATGCTCTTCTTTCTTTGTTGAAAAGATAATTAAAATTTTATAACACAGATTTTATAACTTAAATTTTTAATCTAGATTTTATATATTACAAATTTAATATATAAAGTACATGACTTAGGCAGATGAAATGAAAAGTCAATAACATTTAATCTTCCTCAATCTAAAAATAAACTTGAACCAACATGCCCGAGTATTTTCAGGTTGGAAGGGTTAAGGAAATCCTTCATAGGCTAAATAATCTCTGTATCCAGAAAGGTTAAAGTGATTTTAGCTCTTTCAAAATCCTCTTAATTGGGTTTTTATCCGTTTTTGTAAAAACGCTATTGAATACCTATTCTTTCTCTGTTAAAAAATTCAAAAATCTTTATAACAGATGTTTTATATATCAATTAATATATAATTAGTATATCTTACGCAGATGAACTGAGAAGTCGATAGCATTGAACCTTCGTCAATCTCAAAATAAATATAAGCCACCAATTCTGAGTATTTGATTTTTCTTTTCAACTGCGTAAGCCCTTATAAAGCGGTTGTAATTTTAAGGCAGACGGCAAGATAAATTTAGAATCGTTATCAGTACGTCGAATTTTATATTACAATCGTCTTGGTAGAGTCAACTTTAAAACAATTTAGGAGGCAAAGCTCACATGAGCAAATTAACTACCGGGAGTTTTTCTATAGAAGATCTCGAATCCGTTCAGATCACTATTAATAACATTGTAGGGGCAGCAACAGAGGCTGCTAAAGGGGCTGCTAAAGAAAAGGAAGTAGAAGTTACTGGTCCTATGGGCCCGACTCCCTTCCCTACAATCGCTACCTTAAGGGACTGGAGTTTTACACTGTTCGACCGCTATGAGCCGGTCTATACCCCAATGTGTGACCAGTGCTGCTACTGTACCTTTGGACCGTGCAACCTTGAAGGAAACAAGAGGGGAGCCTGTGGTATTGACATGAAAGGTCAGACTGCAAGAGAGTTCTTCCTCCGCTGCATCACAGGTTGTGCATGTCACAGCGCCCATGGCCGCCACATACTCGATCACATTGTTGACCTCTTTGGGGAAGACATGCCGATTAATATGGGGTCCTCAAACGTAATTGCCCCCAACATTCAGCTTGTCACAGGTCGGCAGCCAAAGACCCTCGGCGAGCTTAAACCCATAATGGAATATGTCGAGGAAGAGCTGGGTCAGCTGCTCGCAACCGTGCACGCAGGCCAGGAAGGAGCAGCAATCGACTACGATAACAAGTCGATGCTTGCCGGAGTTCTTGACCATGTTGGTATGGAAGTTTCCGATATTGCTCAGGTTACTGCCCTTGGCTTCCCTAAATCCGATCCTGAAGCTCCACTTGTAGAAATTGGTATGGGAACACTTGATGCCTCAAAGCCAGTCATTATTGCCATCGGTCACAACGTTGCAGGTGTCACCTACATCATGGACTACATGGAAGAAAATGGCCTGGAAGACAAGATGGAAATCGGCGGTCTCTGCTGTACTGCATTCGATATGACCAGGTACAAGAGAGAAGACAGGAAAGCCCCCTATGCAAAGATCGTGGGTACCATTTCAAAGGAATTAAAGGTTGTACGCTCCGGAATTCCTGATGTAATCGTTCTTGACGAACAGTGCGTGAGAGCTGACCTTGTTGAAGAAGGCCAGAAACTCAAGATCCCTGTCATCGCATCCAATGAAAAGATCATGTACGGTCTGCCAGATCGGACCAATGATGATGTAGATGCAATCGTCGCAGACTTGGTAGCTGGCAAGATACCGGGCTGTGTGATGCTGGACTACGACAAACTCGGAGAACTTGTGCCTAAGGTCGCTATGGCAATGGCCCCGATCCGCGAAGCAGAAGGACTCACAGCAATCCCCACAGACGAAGAAATGAAAACGCTTGTTTCCAAGTGTGCAGACTGTGGAGAATGTGCACTTGCATGCCCAGAAGAACTGGCAATCGGTGCAGCAATTGGAGTGGCTAAGGGAGGAGACTACTCTGCTCTGGAAGA
This sequence comes from uncultured Methanosarcinaceae archaeon, assembly GCA_963722085.1. Lineage (GTDB taxonomy): Archaea > Halobacteriota > Methanosarcinia > Methanosarcinales > Methanosarcinaceae > Methanosarcina. The sequence continues at coordinate 21,084 of CAVRNH010000048.1, forward strand.
ACTGCACGATCTCTGTATAGGCTGTCGCAGGTGCGAACAGGTCTGTGGTAAGGAGATACCCATTCTGAGTCTGATCGAGAAGGCTTCTTTGAAAGCAATCTCAGAAGAGAAAGGCCTTGTAAGAGCAGGAAGAGGTCAGGTAAGTGACCCCGAAATCAGGGCAGAAGGTCTGAACCTGGTTATGGGTACAACCCCTGGCGTTATTGCAATTATCGGATGTTCCAACTACCCCGCAGGCACCAAGGACGTATACAACATTGCAGAGGAATTCCTTAACAGGAACTACATCATTGCAGTGTCAGGATGTTCTGCAATGGACATCGGTATGTTCAAGGATGCTGACGGCAAGACTCTCTACGAGAGATTCCCAGGCAGATTCGAGAGGGGTAACATCCTTAACACCGGATCATGCGTCTCAAACGCCCACATTTCTGGTACATGTCATAAGGTCGCTGGAATCTTTGCAGGCAGAAACCTTTCAGGCAACCTTGCCGAGATTGCAGATTATACACTCAACCGTATCGGTGCAGTAGGGCTTGCATGGGGTGCATACTCCCAGAAGGCAGCTGCTATTGGTACCGGATGTAACATGTATGGTATTCCTGCAGTGCTCGGTCCTCACAGTGGTAAGTACAGGAGAGCCCTCATAGCAAAGAACTATGATGACAGCAAATGGAAGGTTTACGACAGCAGAAACGGTTCTGAACTGGCAATCCCACCATCTCCGGAGTTCCTCATCACCACTGCAGAGACCTGGCAGGAAGCCACTGTAATGCTGGCAAAGAACTGTATCCGCCCGTCCGATAATAACATGGGCAGATCCATCAAGTTGACCCACTGGCTCGAACTTAGCGAGAAGTACCTGGGTATTCTGCCCGATGATTGGTGGAAGTTTGTCAGAAATGAAGCTGATCTCCCACTCGCTAAGCGTGAAATGCTCCTGAAGATGCTTGAAGCCGAGCACGGATTTGAAATCGACTGGAAGAAGAAGAAGATTATTTCCGGTTCAAAGATTAAGTTCGATGTCTCTTCACAGCCGACTAACCTTAAGAGACTTTGCAAAGAGGCCTGAGGCCAGTTGGATACTGGACTTACACATCTGAGTTGAAATCAAGTACTATAGGCATTGTTATTTAAGTTATATTCTTAAACTCTTAAATATTCAATGCTGTCTTGACTTCTCTGCTCAACTGTGTAAATCCAAACATTATTTTTGGTATTTACGTAAAATCAACACTCTCGGACAAATACAAGAAGGTATTAACAGTCAGGCCGAGAAGAGTATTTACGTAAATATCAACATTCTGTAACCTAAAAAGTATGTATTTAGTTAGTAGCAACGTAATTTTGACAAATTTTTAACTCATTCATATTGAAAAAGCTCAATTAAGCTCAATTAAGCTCAATTAAGTTAAATTAATGAAGCCAGATTGGGAGAGTTAAACAAATAAATTAAAGACTTTCAATACATTACTTTTTTCAGATACAGGGTTTTTTCCGATACATTACTATTTTTAAGCTTTTTTAAATGGGAGCCATTAATGCTATAAACAAAACTCTATCGCAAAGGGTAGTTAGGATTAGAGAAAGAAGGGAATTTTAAGGCTTCCCAAAATTAAGAAATTAAATGGGCTATACAAATAGGCAAGCTAATAGGGGCTAAACAAATAAATATTAAAAGTATTTACTCGTAGGCTTAAGGGATTTAAATGACCGAACTCGGAAAAACAATTAGCTTGAGAAGAGGTATAGGGCTTGCAATCTGCATGCTCATAGGCACAGGAATTTTGGCGCTGCCTGGCCTGGCGCTTGGCGTGGGAAGTCTCCATGAGGCAATTCTTGGATGGCTGCTTATAACTTTTGTTACCATCCCAAGGATCCAGATCTGTTCTCGGCTTGGCCTGAAATTTCCTTCGACTGCCGGGCTTGTAGGCTATGCCGAAGAAGCTGTTGGGCCCTGGGGAAGGTACTCGGTCTCTTACCTTGTGGGCGGATCTTACCTTTTTGGACTTCCTGCTATCGCTTTTATTGGCAGTGAATATATACGGCAGCTTTTTTCTCTCTCCGACTTAGGAGTGACCCTTTGTGCAATCTTTATTGTAACCCTGATGTTTGTCTCAAACCTGTTAGGGGTAAGGGTTATTACCGTGATCAATTACATGGCTCTAACAGTACTTTTCCTGCTTTTAGGAATGATTATTGTCTTTAACCTTGATTTTCTCGGTTCCGGACTGGGAATTGCAAAAGAAGCTCTGAGCGGGAGTGGGAAAGTGGACTCACATATAGTGTGGAATGTTACAGCCCTTCTTTTCTGGGCCTTTCTGGGATGGGAGAATCTTTCTTTTTCCCTGGGAGAGATGAAGGATCCTGAAAAAAATGTACCTCGCCTTTACTGGCTTAGTTTTGCTCTTGTCGGTGCCATCTATATTTTACTTGCCCTGATCAGCGTTGGAGCCAGTGCTGCAGGTTTTTCTCTTAAGGGAGCTGCAGGTCTTTCAGGTCTGGTTCTTCTTACTCCGGGGGGAAGCTTTCTGATATGGCTTATTATTGTGGTGCTTGCAGCAAACGCGTGCTCATGGAACTTTACAGCAAGCCGTCTAATCTATTCCGGAGGCAGGACAGGTGTATTTCCTGCGATATTCGGAAAGCTCTCAAAAAGGAATATTCCTGTATCCAGTCTTGTGAGTCTATATGCTCTGTCTGTATTCCTGATCACGGGATGTTACCTCATCAAGCTTCCTGTTACAGCTATGATGCTACTCGTTAACCAGAACTTCATTTTCCTCTGCGGCTTTATTATAATCGCTTACTGGAAAACAGAGATCGGCTGGCAAAGATGGATGTTCTCGATCCTTTCACTTCTATCCCTGAGCTTTCTGGCTTCGGGTTTTACGTGGAAAATCATATATCCTGTCTTTCTAATCGGGCTTGGTTACTTCAGGTTTATCGGAAAAAAAGAATCTACAATAACTTCGAAGTCCAGACAAGAACTTGTTCTTCATGAAGATTCCTCGGAACTTTCCCATCTTACAAAAAACTAAACAAAACACTAAAAGCTTGATTTACGGTAGTAACCTATCCAGATAAATCTTACCCTTATTTTTCATTCTTTCAATTCTTTTTCATCTTTCAATTCTTTTTCATTCTCCCAATTCTTTTTTACCTACATTCCGCTTTTTTAAGCACATAAGCTTCTCCCAATATCTTATTAAGTGCTTAAACTTAAGCGCATGTAACTGCAGGTTCAAATTCCAAAATCACAATCTTCTGACTTTGAAGATACGTAGAATTAGGCTTATGCGCTTAAATTTTGGGAACTCAGGTTTTTATTCTTTCTCAATCTAATATTTTATTAAACTCTGTGAGTTTGGAAAATCCGAGAAGCCTGTAGCTGTGGAATCTTTTATCATTGACCTTATCCAAAAACCATATTTTACTTTCAATCAGTAAAACTTTCATTCCTATTTTCATAATCGTCAACTCGATTAATAATTCGTTCATAATAATCGAAGGCGGTTATTAAACTACTGGAAAAAAATAGAGCATCAGAAAATAGGGGGTGTGTTGGGTAATTAAGCCTATTTGTTAGCGGGAATGAAAATGGATGATAGAATATCTACTGGATCACTGAATTAGACTGATCCAATTCCTTATTTCGCAGATTAAATTTTAGTTAGGGGTTAAAACTAGTTTATGAGTTAAAAGTTTCAAGGGAATTGGGATAAAATCCCGGAAGATTAGCACTTCCTGTTCCCTTTATAGTGTCGTTGCATAGGCAGCTCATTTACAGGAAGAGCAACCTGTGCAGCTAGTGCATTTAGAGCAGCTACCTGAAGAGCAGCTTGAGCAACCTGAGCATTTGAATTTCAATGTAACTTTTGCAGTGTCAGTTTGCCCAAATCTGTTTTTTGCCTTGTAAGTGAAGCTGTCACTTCCTTTGGAACAGGAAACCGGTTTTGTGTAGCAAACAGTACCGCAACTCTTCATGGTTATTTGGCCACCCTTTGCTGTTTTGAAGACTCCTGTAGTTGTAACTTTTTTGCCGGCTCCTATGTCGTTCGATAATACATTAAAACATTTAGTCGCCTTGCAAGGGTTTAAGGTGAATACATCATTTTTTGCGTCCATTTTACATGCAGCTGAATTACAGGTTGCTGCTGCTCCTGTCATTGATGTGACAAGGAAGGCTAATGTGAAAAGGCATAATATTTTACCAATTTTTTGCATTATTATAATCCTCCTTTTTCCTCTTACAAACATTTAATTCGATTAATACAGTAATCAAAACTGACTAGGAAAATTAACATATAAACATACTTTTTTTTATGAAATTAAATAAAAATCAAAAAGCGCCTTTAAAGCTTTGTAATACTTTATTTTCATATATAAAACATTATAACATTATAAATAGAATTAAACTATATGTTTGATTACTTAAAAGCTAAATATAAGTCTTTTAATAATGTAAGAGTGTTTAATCTAGTCCAATTGTTTTTTGTATTAGAGAATGTATCCTATTTTAGGATATTTTCGACATACATGAACTTATAGGTTCCCATACTCTTCCAGGGGCGAAGATCTACCGATATTTAAGAAAAAAAGCCTCTAGCTCGACAAATGGAATGTCGCGTTTAATTATTCCATTTTTTTCGCTACCCAAATTCCATGCTTATACTGACTCTGCAGCAAGTAGCCCAGTTTCTTCCTGGAGCTTTTTAAATTGTCGTTGTTTAAGTAATCGGGCATCTTTTCAAGCTCAGGCGTGCCATTTTCAGTTTATAGATATGCCAGGCTTTTCAATTATGTTTATGCAGTCAAAAAATAATTAATGCCTAATGGTCTGTGTGCGGCCAGTTAGCAGGCGAGTAAATCCCTCTTTTTTGAATATTTTCTTGCTTTCCCATTGATCTTCTCATTGCCCTGCAGTAAATTTTGTCTTAATCCTGGGTTCAGAAACATTTTAGGGGAGTTCTGATCTCTAAAAAATTATCCTTTAACCAACATTGCATCAATTACTCGAATCCAGCCAGTTCGTGTAACGAATGGTGAATGTGGAGCGAACACGTCTTATGAGAGAAGGTTAAGAGTAGAATAGTGAGAAGGCAAGCAGTGTAATAGTGAGATGGATAAAAAGAGAATACTGAAAAGAATAGTAGTAGAATAGTAAGGAGGCTAAATAGTAAAAGCGAGAAATGAAGGAAAAGACCTGCATAGCAATGCAGTGTCCTCCACTTCTCCTTTAGAACTCGATTGCTCACTTTTTATTCTTTTCTGTATGCTCCAAAATCCAGTTCCCTATAAACTCTAGAGCAGCCGGAGAAATTGTCTCATCAATCTTTGCATACTCAGTAGGGGAACCTGTTTGAGCGGTCTGGAATAAATGATTGAGTCCTGGCATTTCTTTTATGGTATAGTTCGTATTGCCTCCTGCTTTGAGAGCTTCTTCTATAGCCCGGAGATTTTCTTCAGGAGGAACTTGCAGGTCCTTTTCGCCATTTATCGCCAGTACAGGGCATTTCACCTTCATCAATGTTGGTTTGGGGTCATAAGTTAGGAAAAAGCGCATCCACGGCGATATAATTGCCTGGATTTGAATATCAAGGTTAGCTTCAGAGTAATCCGAATATTGTTTTTCTTCTTCACTCATGTTTGCCATTTCAGCCTTCATAAGCTTGCGAATTTTTTCCCCAGCGATTGTATCATTTTGTTCTTCTTTTACTATGGAGAAAATACTTCTCAAAAAGACTTCATTTCTGTCGATAGTCTCATTGCTTGCCCCTCCTGCCCTGGCAATGAGGTCGCTCTGCAAGTACAGGATTTCTTCTCCTGTAATACCAGGCCCTGCCATCATCACAATGAATGCAACATCTGGAGACCGGACCGCTACGAGCGGGGCAATTAGACCACCTTCACTGTGCCCGATAAGACCTATTCGGGAAGGATCTATCTCCTTGCGGCTTTTAAGGTATTCTATGCCTGCCAGTACATCTCCTACAAAATCCTCTGTCGTGGCCTGGGAGAAGTTTCCGGTTGAGTTTCCAATGCCCCGGTCATCAACCCTGAGTACGGCAATACCCTGGCGTGTCAGATAATCCGAAAGTACAAGGAACGGACGGTGACCTAAAATCTCTTCATTACGGTTTTGTGGACCAGACCCGGTTATGAGCATTACTGCAGGAAACGGGCCTCCAGACTTCGGAAGGGTTAGAGTCCCTGCTAATTTAATTCCTGCCTCTTTATTTTCATAAACAATTTCTTCTTCAGCATAAGGATAAGGTTTTACAGGGTCCTGCTTTCTGCTCAGATCAGGTGCTTTATCAATATGGTTAAGCACAAGTGGTAAAACGGATCCTGCTTGCTTCCATTTCCCATCAATGGTTTTGCCGTCTTCTTTAAGTGTCCCTTCAAAACTACCCCTTATAGACTTAACTTCAAGATTCAGCTTGTTATCTTTATAATCAACTATTTCCACAGGTATGCCGCTTACTCCCTGATCAAGGCTGTCCATTGTGGCATTTATGGAACCATCAGGCTTAGTAGAAATATTGAATAAAATTCTTAATTCCGTTCCAGCTGAGACATTCAGGCTTCCCAGCCAGAGGCCTTCGATATTCTTGATGTTTTCGCTCTTATTATCAAAATTAATATTTTGCCGTGAATCCTTCTCGGGCGAGATACATCCTGCACTAACTATAGTCACAATCAACAGAACTACGCAAACAAAGATCTTAAGATTCATACAGATCCTCTTCATAATAGATCCTCATATATACTAGAACCTTATTCGTTTCATTTAGTAAATTTTTTTCGTTTGTTAGTAAATTTTTATTCGTTTCTTAGCAAATTTGGTTAATGTTATTCATTTCTTTAGTAAATCTAGTAAATGTTTATTCGCTTCTTAAACTCTTCATTAGCACCCCATATTCTCCCTTTTATTATTTTAACTTCTTTAATTCCAATTCATAGACCAATTAGAACCGTAATTAATCGACTATAATCACGGTAATTTATGTATGATTGATAACCTGCTCATTTATCGACGGTCTGCTCGTTTGTGGCGTATTGAGTAAATTCTTTAAGCTTGAAGTCTTTTACTCGTCTTATGTTCCAGGTTAAAAAAGAGGCTCATCTGGCAGTGTTGATTGGCTGTATACTATACGGGATGACCGGATTATTCCTCTCCCTCATCCATAACATGCCGATAACTTCCGTTATATTTTATAGATTATTCTTTGGCCTTTGCCTGATTTTCACTTATCTTCTACTTACAAACAGGCTCGGAGAGCTTAAACCTGGAACTAAAAAATTGCGCCTTCTCCTGCAGGGGATTTTTGTCCTGGTAAATATGTTCTTTTACTTTATGTGTGTAAAGAAAACCTGTTTCTCCATAGCTATTCTACTAGAGTATACTGCTCCAATATACGTAATGGTAGCTTCTCCTTTCGTCTTGAAAGAAAAGGTAGGAACGAGAAGTATTGCAGCGCTTTTCCTGGCAATGGCAGGAGTTTATCTTGTAATTAGCCCGAATGGAGGATTTGGCACCCTTGAGATATCCAGTGATCATTTCATAGGTATCTTATCTGGACTTTTTGCAGGAGGAGTCCTTGCGGTTATTATTATGAACATAAGGATCCTGAAAAAAGACCACTCCGAATTTGCAATTGCCTTCTGGGGAACTGCTATTAGCTGTTTTCTAATGACGCCTTTCGCTCTTGAGACTCCTTTCTCAGTGCTTGCTTCCAATCTAGTTCCACTGCTAATTTTTGGGGTTGTTTCAGTCGGGATCGGTGGAATTCTTACCACTATAGGTTTTGCGAATCTTAAATCTCAAACAGGAAGCTTGCTTGCCCTGGTAGAACCTGTGGCTGGGGTCTTTCTTGATCTTGTAGTGCTTGGAGTTGCACTTTCAACAGATGTGCTTGCCGGTTGCCTTCTTGTCCTAGTTGCAGCTGTAGTTGTCAGCTGGAATGATTCTTCAAAACCTTCATTAAAACATGCGGACAATGCTGAAGCTGTCGAAAATTACTGAAGAATACATACTGAGTGCAAGAACCCACATTCCACAAATACGCACAGATGTAGAATTTATTTGCCATTTGCCCAAAATTATCCATCAAAGGATGGGTTAATTTTTCAACTATTGTCATATTGAGCTAATTGATGGCATTTTTGAGTACATCTGCGGAATGTGGGATGTACTAAAAACGATTTGTCTTAAAGATAAAGATTTCTTTTCATTCGATCACATTGAATTATCTCACTGTATATCATTGAAAATATTGATTTATCTGGCCTGGATAGTACAGCCAGACACATAGTCGAGTTAAAGATAAAATATTTTTAAAGAAAATATAAAGTTAGAAATCGAAAAGTGTTTTTTGGGATTTCGGTTCTGTTTTTTTAGAAACTTCCCCGACTTCGATCTCGGAATTTGCAGGTTTACGCTCAGGAACTTTTTCGACAATCAATTCTCCTTTCGCAAAAATTTTCTGTTTAGAAGATTCAGTAGAAATTTTGCTATCTTTCGATTGAGAACCAGAAAAATCCTCATTCTCAAGGGAATCTGGCTGAAGGTGGGCATTTATCTCTACAGGTTTAAGATTATCCGGCTTAAAACTATCAGATGTAAAGTTATCAGGTTTGGAGCTATCAAGTATGAAATCATCAGATGCAAAGTTATCTGGTATAAAATTATCAGGCATAGAGTTATCAGGCTTTTTACTCTCTGAATCTCCCTTGTCTCCAGAATTCGAAGGGAAAATGTCAAGTTCTAATGTAAGGGTTTTCTGCTTATCTGCGGAAGCAATGGAACTGGAAGTTTCAGATTTCCCAGGAGATTCTCTATCTTTTATCTCTTGAGGCTTAGCTGTGGCGTCAGGGAAAATTTGTTTATTATTATCTGAAGACGCAGGGGTTTTGAAAAATTCCTCTTCGGTTTCTTCACTTCCTTCACGGAGCAGTTCCTGGGCTTCATCGTATATTTTCTGTAACTTCTTGCTGGCTTTTGTGCTTCCTGAAAGGTATATCAATTCCTCAAGCTCAAGTTTGAGGCCTGCAGTAATTTCAATCGCAGTTCTTTCATCCTTTAGCATCTGAGAATAAAGTTCCAGGAGTTGACTTCTGGAATAACGCATGGATTCAAAGCTGTGCCCTCCAATTTTAGAAGCAATATTATCCCTTAGATCCCTCTTTGAGCGAGTTTGTCCGAGTCTTTTCCAGAGAGAAGGCTGCTGGTACTTGATAAACCCCGGATAGGATCTTGTCTTTGAGATTGCAGTTCCGCAGACCATAAGCATGCTGGCATATCTCCACATCCGATAATTCTGGCGTTTCTTTACGCGCCCCAGATAGAGGTCAGCCTTTGAGAGGTAATCGAATCCAGTTCTTATATCTTCAAGGCCGCCTTCTTTGGAAGCATACTGAATAGGTAAGTTTTCATCGATCCAGTGCACAAGATCTTCAGGGCTTTCATCAATGCTGCGTGTAACTTCCAGAGCCTTTTTGCAATCAGTGCCCTTAAAGATCTTTTGCATTGCCTTGAAAATATTTTCCTTCACATCCCTGCCTGCAGTGCTGATATCTTCAGCTTCCAGCTTCTCCCGCCCACTGGCTGCAGCCTGAAGGTCGTTGATTGCGCTCCTGAGGTCGCCCCCAGCACCTTCCGCAATTTGCTGGATTGCATCCAAGCTGCACAAAATTCCTTCACTCTCACATACCTTCTTTAAAGCAGGCACCATAGAACGGCTCTGTACTGACCCGAACTTAATCTCCAGACAGAGACTCCGGATAGTAGGAGTTAACCCATAAACATCGTTTGCAATTAGCACTATAGGCTGAAGTGTAGTTTTTATAATCCCTGCAACCGCCCGTGCCCCTCCTCTGTCTGCACTCCCGTGGATATTGTCCGCCTCATCCAGAATTATAAGGCGTTTCCCTCCAAAAAGAGTGTTCATAGACGCTGCCGACCCCGCAATCTTCTCGATCACACCTGCAGTCCTCTGGTCGCTTGCATTGAGCTCTATCACTTCCCAACCCAAATCCCTAGCAAGCGCATGAGCACTTGAAGTCTTCCCTATGCCAGCAGGCCCATGAAGGATCACTGCCCTCTTCTCTGGAATACCTGAAATCCATTCCTCAGCCCATGCCCGTAAATCCTGCACCGCCTTCTTGTTCCCCACGATCTCCTTAAGACTCTGGGGCCTGTATTTCTCAGCCCAATCGATTGCCGACATCATCTTTAACCATACCAATAAAAAAGGAACTCATTATTAAGTGTTTCATATAAGTCACAAATACATCACTTTCATTGAAGCTATACATTGAAGGTATGTCTAAATAATTTATCCTGTTACCCTGTGGAATCGACTTATTATAGAGCAAGAATTAAACAGAGAGTCAGACAAACAACTACTTTTACGTTAAAATATACTATGCAAAACAGATATTATGGATAAGGTTAGCAAATTGACTTTATTACATTGACGGTATCTGGAGTTTTGTAAAGGTAATGACAATGGGTTCTTTTTGTTTCATTTTTGGCGCATGAGCGAGCCAACAATATCAAGAATATAACAAGTAGGAAAACGAATCATATTGCTTATTATAATACCTTCAAGTGTAAAAGAGAGTTATGTAATTATACGATTGTCAGGAATTTTAGATGTTTTTAATTTTTCGAATAGTGACTCAATATAGCATTGCTAGTGATGTTTTCTATTTTCCGTAGTTGCTTAGCTACTTATAATAGAGTTAATAGAGTTGATGAGTTTAGGTACCCTCCCTGTTCATAGAACCGTTCATTTGCTTGGCATTCCTTAGCTCCAATTGCAAAAAGTGCTTCCACCTTTGGTAATGATGAAAATTCTGATGAAACCGCACCCGATACCGCGCTAATGTTACTCTTTTTGAGCCTGCACAAGAACTATTGAAAAAGAAATAGCTGAAACAGTGGAGACAAGAAGCAAAGAAAGTTAAGCTTCCATTGTGCTAAAGTCCAGATTTTTGTTAGAATTGAAATTAAATCAAAAGTTTAATTTGTGTTGATTGATTTCAATTTGACATGTAATATCTTGAATTAAAGATGCGAGCTGTTAGATCTATATCTCGGTAAACGAATAGCAATAAAAGGAAATGGTAACAAACATCGAAATCCAATATGCTTTTTACAGAATTGCAACTTTCCAATGTCTGCGTTGCTATTACCCGACTCTTGTAGAACAAACGCTAGGGTTAAAGATTACAGCCTTTTGCAGGTTGTGAAAATGATATAGTGTAAAAAAGGACCATTTAAGATAAATAACGAGCTTAGCGAAATCATAGGCGTCCAAGAAGTTGAAATTGAAGAGCTTAAAGACAAGAGCTCAGGTCATTCTCCAAGAAACATGAAAGTCTTTCTCATATGTGAAGCTGTAGAAAAAGCTCCCGATAACTCCGCAATATTATTTATTGACACTTTAATAAAAAAGAAGCTAATAAAAATAAAATAGAGTATGTACTAGAAGCCGATAATATTGAGAACATATACGTTGCTCCAAGCCAACAAACTCTGATATCGGCCTCACTTCATAAAGATGGAAGTAAAAATATTAAGTGAGATTATAATGAGAATCTCTGACAAATATCCACAATGTGAAGGTGCGCCATTAGAAGAGGTGTACACCGAGGCTGAGAAAAATGGTACAGACCGAGCTAAAGCTGAAGACATTATTAAGAATACGAAAGGCGGAAATTTGCTTTCTCTCGATCAAAAACATATACTTAATACATTAACAATTTCTTTTTCAGCTGTAGCCATGAAAGTAAAATACAATTTACAGCAAGTAACACTTACCGCGAGCTCTCTTGAGCAAACAATATCATACCTGTCCATAAGTTAGTCCGCTTGAGCGAGCAAAGCGAGCGAAACGGACCGCGCATCGTCGAGCCGCAACTCGAACGAAACGGACCTCGTGCTTCCGAAGCGAAATTCGGATGAAAAAATTAATTAATGATTGTGCTTGTACTTCTTTAAACTACTTTTAATCTTACATAAAAGTTAGGATAGACATGGAAAAAAATGCTATGAGTGCCCTTCTTGAGGCTATCGAAATAAGAGCCCTGATGAACAGGGCAAGAGTTGCTATGGGAATAAGGGAGCCAAATCCCAAGGTACTCGAAAGTGCATGGAAAGCCCAGGAGAAGGGATATGCACAGGTCATCCTGGTCGGAAGCAAAAGTGAAATCGATAAAATCGGGACAGAGCTTGAAGTAGTGGATACCGACAATCCAGAGAAGACTCTTGTGGACCTCCTGATCTCAAAAAAAGTCGATGCAGTTATCAGGGGAACTGCAAAGGCATCCGTAGCCCTTGCATATCTTAAAGAAGGTCTCAAAAAGAAGAGAATTTGCCGGCTTGCTCTACTCCTGACAGCTGACGGAAGGCCTTTCTTCCTCGCCCCTGTAGGAATTGATGAAGGAAATACCATAGCAGACAAACTTCACATGATTACTCTTGGTGCCGAATATATACAGAGATTCGGGATCGAACCTGTAGTCGGTGTGCTTTCCGGAGGCAGGATTGGCGATATAGGGAGGGACAAGCGTGTTGATAGAACCCTCGCAGATGGGGAATTCGTTGCAAACAGAGCTACGGAACTCGGGATCAATGCAAAACATTACACCATTCTTATTGAGGATGCCATAAAAGAATCGAACTTTATCGTTGCTCCTGACGGTATCTCAGGAAACTTTATCTTCCGCACCGTTGCTTTCCTGGGCGGAGGCGACGGGCTTGGGGCTCCAGTTTTAATGGATGATTACGTTTTTGTAGACACTTCAAGGGCAGGCGGACATTTTACTAAAGCCATAATGCTTGCAAGCGCATTATCTCACCTAAATAAAGAAAGAGAACAGGTGATTCAATGAAAACTATTGCAGATAAATGGCCGGTAGTAAAAGGTGACTACACTGTAGGAAACCCAAAATCCCGGATTGCGGTTGTAACCCTTGCAAGCAGCATCAATCCTTCATCTCAAGCGGCTCTCTGGGGAAGTTCAAAAACAGAAAACCTGGGAGTCGAAAAAATAGTTGCAAACATCATTTCAAACTCGAACATTCGGTACGTCCTTGTCTGCGGGACAGAATCAAGGGGGCATCTGGCTGGCCATTCCCTGCTTGCAATTCATGCAAACGGGATTGACGAAAAGGGCAGGATTATTCACTCTCACGGAGCAATCCCTTTCATTGAGAATATCCCCCGAGAGGCAGTAAGACGCTTCCAGCAGCAGGTTGTACTCATTGACAGGATAGGACTTGTTGATTCTAGAGAAATCCTTAAGCTCGTGAATAAATATAAAAATAAAGGAGAAGCCTATCCGGATGAACCTCTGGTTGTCTGTTCTCTGAAAAAAAGGAGACCTAGCACCTCAGCTCCCGCCTCAGGCGATGTAATAATTTCCGAAGAATTTGTCATGGATACCGTAGCAGGAATTGTTTGTCAGGCTGAGAGCCTCTAATTCTTCAATTAAATTAACCTGACTCCGGCATTTCACAATAGAAATTCATACTCTAGAAATCCATACTCTAGAAATTCATACTCGAAACAAACAGTAACCTGTAAATTTTGAGGCCTTAAAGATGTTTAAATTCCAGAAAGAACAGGAAATAGTTAAGATTGCAGGAGTGAAAATTGGTGGACAGCCAGGAGAACTCCCTACCGTGCTTGCAGGAACCATTTTCTATAACAAGCACGAAATAGTGGAAGACGCTGCAAAAGGCCTGTTTGATCGGGCTGCTGCCGAAAAACTTGTAAACCTGCAGGAAGCTGGGTCAGAAGAGACAGGAAACCCTCATATAGTCCACATTTTCGGTACTACCCGAAAAAGCATTATGCGTTATATTGACTTTATAACAGAAATTTCAGAAGCTCCTTTCCTGATTGATTCCCCTGAAGGAGATGTGCGTGCCTATGCAGCAGAATATGCCAGCGAGATAGGGCTTGCTGACAAAGCAATCTACAACTCTATAAATATGAGCATAAATGATGCGGAAATAGAGGCTCTTGCCCGATCAGATGTAGATAGTTCGATCATTCTTGGCTTTAATGCAATGGACTCATCGCTCCAGGGCAGAATGGAACTGCTGGAAAATGGAGCAGGCCTTCTGGAAGATGGGCTCCTTTCAATAGCAGATAGGTGTGGGATAATTAACAAGCTTATAGACCCAAGCATTACCCCAATGGGTCATGGAGCAGGTGTCGCTCTCAGGATGACCATAACTGCAAAAGCAAAATGGGGGCATCCTACCGGCTCAGGGATCCATAATGCTCCTTCATCCTGGAACTGGCTGAATCAGAAAAAAGAAAGAGATCCTGTTCTATACAAGATATGCGATATAGGCTCAACCTGCCTGCAGCAGGCAGCAGCCGGAGATTTCATCCTTTATGGACCTATCGAGAGTGCCCAATATATATTTCCCATGGCGGCCATGAGCGATATTATGATCTCTGAGGCTGTAGCTGATCTCGATATCGAACCTGCAGACCGGCACCCTGTGAACCTGCTAGTTTGATTTCCCTATTTTTAAACACTTTTACATAATCATTAAGTTCATCCAGAACTAAGAATGTCTGCATCATAAAGTTCATCCCAGAACTAAGAAGAATGCCTGCATCATGAAGTATCGACGAATGCCGCCGGAACTAAGAATGCCTGCAATTGTAAGAAATTGAAAAAAGTAGGAGGGAATGAAACCCTCCTAAAATAAGGTTTTTAAAATCAAATTCTCAGGCAGCTCAGTCCACTATCCCGCCAGTATTTGCGGAATGGACGGAACGCTGATATCTGGCAAGGTAACCTGTGACTTCCTTTTTCAGGGGCACAAAGGAAGCTTTCCGCTGCTTAACCTCTTCTTCGGAAACCTTAAGGTTGAGGAGTCTTTCAGGAATATTGATTTCGATCATGTCCCCATCTTTTACGAGAGCAATTGGCCCTCCTTCGCTAGCTTCTGGAGAGACATGCCCTATGCAGGGTCCGCGAGTTCCCCCGGAAAAGCGTCCATCGGTTATCAGAGCCACAGACTCAAGCAGGCCCATACCTCCAATTGCGGCTGTAGCTGCAAGCATTTCCCGCATTCCAGGACCACCTTTGGGGCCTTCATAGCGGATAACCACAATATCTCCGGGTTTCACATGCCCTGCGAGAATGCTTTTCATAGCATCTTCTTCACAGTCGTAGACTCTGGCAGGCCCTGTATGTACATGCATCCTGGGATCAACTGCTGCCTGCTTCACAACTGAGCCGTCAGGAGCAAGACTGCCTTTGAGGACTGCAATTCCTCCCTGGGCATGGATTGGCTTTTCAAGAGTTGCTATGATCTCTTTATTGAGTTTTGGGTTAACAATCTCAAATTCATTGAGGTTTTCCCCAATAGTTTTGCCATTGACTGTAAGCTCATTAAGATGAAGTTTCGAGGAAAGCCTCTGCATAACTGCCTGAACTCCGCCTGCTCTGTCAAAGTGCAGCATGAAATTTGGACCACCTGGACGCAGTGAGATCAGATGGGGCGTTGTTCTGCTCAGGTCGTCAAACTTTTCGAGAGGGAGTTTTAGTCCGAATTCGTGGGCAAGGGCAGGAAGATGCAGGGTAGTATTCGTGCTCCCTCCGACAGCCATATCTACCATAATGGCATTTTCGAAGGATTCGGGAGTGACAAGCTTTCGGGGTGTCAGGTTCTCTTTGACCATCTCCACAATGCGCTCTCCTGATTCTTTGGCAATATGCGTCTTTTTTGAATCCACTGCATGGGCAGTTGCACAGCCAGGAAGGCTCAACCCCAGAGCTTCGGTCACGCAGGCCATGGTATTTGCTGTAAACATCCCTGCACAGGATCCTGCCCCTGCGCAGGAAAGATTTTCGAGCCTTGTAAGATCGGCTTCAGAGAGTTTGCCTGCACTGTAAGCCCCCACTCCCTCGAATACTGAGATTAGATCCGTATATTTGTCATCGACATAGCCAGGAAGCATGGGCCCTCCAGTTACAGCAATTGAAGGAATATCAAGCCTACCTGCTGCCATAAGGTGCCCCGGGACTATCTTGTCACATGAAGGAATAAGAACCATCCCGTCAAACTGGTGAGCTTTAACCATCAGTTCGATTGTATCCTCAATAACTTCTCTGCTAGGCAGGGAGTATCTCATACCTTCGTGTCCCATTGCAATTCCATCGCAAACCCCAATGGTATGAAATTCAAAAGGAACTCCCCCCGCGTTCCTGATTCCGGCTTTTACAGCCTCTGCAAGTTTATTCAGGTGAATATGGCCAGGAATTATATCATTCCAGGAATTGACGACTGCGATGAACGGTTTCTTCATCTCGGCATCTGTGACCCCAGTCGCTTTCAAGAGTGAGCGATTGGGAGCACGCTCCGGCCCCTCTTTTATAATCCAACTTCTCATTACAGATCTCCTTAGAATTTAATTATGAGAATTTAAGCGTATAAGTGTATAATCTAGATATGAAGAAACTTCATAGTATAAACAGATTGGGGAAGAGAAGACTGTGAAGAAGGTAGGAAATGCACTGTGATATGTGAAAGAAGGACAAGCTGGAAAAGAGGCGGTTGATATACGAAATTGATTGAAGGATCTGTATATTAGAACGACTGTTAAAATGTTAGGGGACTGTTGGAAGGGCTGAGACTACATAATCAAAAAAATCAGAATTAAGAAGTTAACCGAAAAACAGCATTATATATGTGCAATATTAGGGTAATAATCTGAAAAATATCTCAATCAGGAAAAAAAGCTCCGATTTGAGCCATTAAAAGCTTCATTTATTGTGACAAAAAGGCAAATTAATATAATAGTATCCAAATATTTATATGGCCATTAAAACCTTTGAATCAATTGCATAGTGTACGGGCATCTCTGTACCACATCTACAAGATCACATCTACAAGATCACACCCTAAAAGACACACCACAAAAAACAGTACAAACCACAAAAATCTAACCACAACAGGGTTACACCGTTCACCCAATTTATATTTTATTTTAGTTATTTTTTAATTTTTTTCCTTATTTAGCGATTTTAATATTCTTATCTAGCGTGTCTCATAACCACTCGATATCTCGCCAGAACCGGAAATATTTATTTCTGTAAAAAACAAATTGTGTTTATGTACCGCTGGGATCCAAATTTTTATTCTTCCAATTCCTCAGCTCAGAAAAGCTGGGGGCTTGAACTACTTGCGAAATTGCATTTTAAAGGAAATGAAAGGGTTCTGGATGTTGGTTGCGGGGATGGAAAGCTTAGTGCCGAAGTTGCAAAAATCCTTCCTGAAGGCTCTGTTTTAGGAATTGATCTTTCCGAAGAAATGATCACTTTTGCCAGGAGTCACTACCCTCCAGAGAATTTTCCTAACCTTGAATTTATGCAGATGGACACAAGTAAACTTACTTTTGATTCAGAGTTCGATGTTGTCTTTTCCAATGCCGCCCTTCACTGGATAAAGTCTCCGGAAGCTGCGCTGAAGGGATTTTGGAAAAGTCTCAAACCAGATGGAGAATTTCTGGCCCAGTTTGGAGGGAGAGGAAACGCGGCGCAGGTCTTCAAAATCATTGACTTAATGCTTGATGATGAAAAATGGCTTCCTTATTTCAAGGATTTTGTATCTCCATATGGCCTGTACGGACCTGAAGAATACAGCAAATGGTTAGAAAATGCAGACTTTTCAATAAATCGCCTGGAGATGAGTTTAAAGGATATGACCCTTGAAGGAGAAAAGGGGCTCTTTTCCTGGATTGAATCAACATGGCACCCTTATACACAGCAGGTACCTCAAGAGCTGAAAGAGGATTTTATAAATGAGCTCGTAACCCTTTTTGTCAACAGTAACCCTCCAGATGATAAAGGATATCTTCATGTCCGGATGATAAGGCTGGAAATTGAGGCTTATCCTGAAAAATGAACCTATAGGATAAAAGGTAACTAAAAATATCTTAATTAAAAGTTTGAGTAAAAGTATGAGCAAAAAAGCAGAAAATAAATAAAGAAATAAGGGAAGTTAAGTAAGGTTTACATTTTGTTTTACCAGGTTTTCTTATGGGAAAATTTACAGTTCTCAAACATTTTTTATACTTTTAGGTATCTTGCTATCTTTTCTTTCTATTCTTTCTTTTAATGCACTTTATATTTGCTGGTTTTCTATGTGCCACTATGCGTTTGTTCTGCGTTACATGTTACTATGCGTTAATTTCTTTTTTAGAAATCAAAAAGTCGACCTTAGTTTTTGTATCCCATTAATTATTCTCAATTCATGCGCTTCTGAGCATTAATTTGTTCCCTTTTTAGTTACAATTAGAAACTTTTAAATACTATTATGCGCTTATATAATAAGCGCATATGAAATCCACACTCCGTATCAAGAAAATAAATGGGATTGAGTACTGGTATGAAGATATTCCTTACTACGATAAGGAAAAGAAACAGATTCGCCATCGATCCAAATACATCGGCAGAAATGTGAACGGTAAACCTGTTAGGGTTCGGGATGTATTGAATTCTTCCGATGAGATTTCATTACCTTCAAGCAAACCCATAAATGCTTACAACTATGGTGAGTTTCTCCCGTTGCAGAAAATAATAGATGAACTCAAAATTGGAGAGTATCTTGGCGATTTATTCAATGAAAAAGATAGAAACATGATGCTTGCATTGGCACTCAACCGTGTAACTCGTCCCACTGCTATGTATAACCTTAAAACTTGGTATGAAAATTCTGTTCTTTGCCTCGATTTTCCTGAGTTACCTTTGAAAAGTCAAAACATTAGCAATTTACTTGCTAAAGTAGGTGACAGCGACATTCCATCTATATTCATGGGTAAAATGTTAAGAAATCTTGGGACAAAACGCACATTAATGTACGATCTTACCAGTTTTTCAAGCTACTCTCAACTTATAAATCTTCTTGAATACGGATACAATAGAGATGATTCTGATCTCCCTCAACTAAATCTATCAATGATTGTGGATAAAGAAAAAGGAATTCCAGTGATGTATGACATTTATCCAGGAAGCATTGTTGACGTTACAACCCTTAAAAACACAATCAAAAAGATAGAAGCTTACGGAATGGAAAATTATACATTGGTGATGGACAGGGGATTTTTCAGCAAAGGTAACATTGAAGAGCTACTCAATGAAAAAATTCCGTTCATTATGCCAGCTACAATGTCACTCAAAAGTGTCAAAGAGCTTATGAGTTCAGCACAAAAAGACATTGAAAGTCCAGAATATCTTCACAAGTTTAATAAGAAACCAATATTTGTAAAACCAGTGACTCTTGAGCAAAAGGAGTTTAAGATCGATGGATACTGTTTTTATGATCCAAAACGAGAATTGGAAGAGAAAAATACATTTTACTCTCGTCTTTATGATATGAAGAAAAAACTGGAAGAAACAGCAATACCAGGATGGAGAAATGCAGGAGAAGTCTTCAAAGAGAGAGCAAAGGAAATGGCAAGTTTCTATTCTTGGAAAAAGATAGATGACCATTTCAAGATCAATATCAAGAAGAATGCAGTATCTCAGAGAATAAACAGAATGGGGAAGTTTTTCCTTTTTTACTATGGAGAACATGACTGGATGGAATGTCTTACCATCTATAGAGAAAGAGATATTATTGAAAAAGGATTCAAAATAATGAAGAATGATATTCAGTCGCTTCCACTAAATACGAGTAAAGACTCAACAACAAAGGGGTTCATTTTTGTCTGCTTTATAGGACTGATAATTAGAACGAGGCTACTGAGTATGATGAGGGAAACAAAGATTATCGAAGATTATACAGTAGAAAGTTTACTTTTACAGCTCGAAAAGATAAGGAAAGTAGAACTGCAAAATGGAGTAATAGTAGTTACAGAGCTCACAAGGAAACAAAAAGAAATTATGGAAAAATTGAATATATGCGCTTAAAAAAGCGGAAGTTAGGATATACAGTTATTGATTATTTGACACGATCGAAAAATAGAAAACTGAAGAAAAAGGAACACGAATAAAAAATTAAAATTTGATAAAAACGTAATTATAATAAGAAATAGAAATGAAAAGCGCAGAGGAACTATATAACAATACATTATGAATGGATACAGGGAGCTTTTTGCAGATGATTGGAGAGATGGATAGTGAGGGTTCAGAGAAGAAAGAGAATTCAAATTCTGGCCTCCAGAAGTCTGACGCGGGGAGAAATAAGGAAGTAGAGGCTCTTCATGCAGTCCTGGAAAAAGAAGAAATTCTGAGAACGATAGTTAATAATAGCCAAGTCGTGCTTTTTCTCTGGAAAAACGAAGATAAGTGGCCTGTAGAGTTTGTCTCCGAAAATGTGGCGAATTTTGGGTATACTGTAGAAGATCTAATATCGGGCAAAGTAATGTACAAAGATATTATATATCCCGATGATCTCGAGAATTTTCAAGATAAATTTGAGGAAAAGATAAGGGGTGGAGCTCCAGGGTTCATTATCGAGTACAGAATTTTAACAAAAACCGGAGATGTTCGATGGATAAATCAAAGGACCTTTTTCCAGAAAAATACAGGTGGACAGGTAACACACTTTGAGGGAGTGGTGCTCGACATTACCAAGCGGAAGGAGAGTGAAGAGAGGCTGGAAAAAGTCCTGAAAATGCAGAGAATGCTAACTACAGTGATTAATAACATTCCTGCTGTGGTCTTTCTCTGGAGAAATGAAAGATACTGGCCTGCAGTTTTTGTCTCCGACAATGTCATACAATTTGGATATACTGTTGATGACTTTTTATCACAAAGAGTTCTTTATGGAGAAATCATACATCCTAATGACCTAAAAAGAGTCGAAGATGAGCTCGAAAGGAGCATCCAGAAAGGTGAAGTAAGCTTCAATTCGGAGTACAGAATTTTTACAAAAGCTGGAGATATGCGATGGGTAAATGAAAGGACATTTATCCAAAGAGATGGGAATGTAACTTGCTTTCAAGGAATTGTGCTGGATATAACCCCCAAAAAAAGAATTGAAGAAGCCCTGAGAAGATCTCTTGAGATGGAAAGAGTACTGAAGACCATAATTAACAAAAGCCCGACAGTAGCTTTTCTAGGGAAAAATATGGAAAACTTGCCTGCAGAATTTGTTTCAGAAAATGTGACCCAATTCGGGTACACAGCGGAAGATTTCACATCTGGGAAAATACTTTATGCAAATATAATACACAAAGATGATATCAATTCAGTCCTGGAAAATCTGGCACGTTCAGTAAGAGAAGGATACGATTCTTTTGAGATAGAATACAGAATAATTACAGGGGAAGGTAGTATTCGCTGGGTTGAAGAGAGGACATCTATCCAGAGAGATAGTAAAGGAGATGTAAGTTATTTCCAGGGAATAGTTATTGATATCACAGAAAGGAAAGAGGCACAGGAAATGCTCGAAATCCAGAGGGAACTTGGGATCTCCCTGAGTACTACCTGGAGCCTTCAGAATATGCTTAATATGGTTCTTGATGCCTGTTTGAAAATAGAAAAGATAGATGCTGCAGGAATATACCTGAAAGATGATCTCCTTGATCAGATTAACCTGGTTGCATACAGGGGACTTTCCGCCGAGTTTGTGAAAAGTATGTCAAAATATGATGCAGATTCTCCTGAAGCGCGGCAGATCTGGACTAAAAAACCTATCTACCGAATAGATTTTTTCTCAGATAAAATGGCAGATTTAATCAGGAAGGAAAAAATTACTGCTGTTGCGATAATCCCTATGGTACATAGAGGAGAAACCATAGGCAGTCTGAACTTTGCTTCTCGTACTGTGGACAAAATTCCGCAGAATATACGCAAGTTTCTTGAGAGTGTAGCCCTGCAGGTAGTAAACTACATTGCTCCTATTCGCATTGCAGCGGACCTGGCATAAGGAAGTTCCTTCCATTTAGAAGGTCAATCTGATCCGAGACGAAACCCTTATTTAAAATAATTTTTATAACTAATACAGGGTTGGAAAGTGAGAAAGCCTTAGGTTATGCTTTTTTGGCCTTAGGCTCCGGTTAGATTCGAAAGCTGCCATTTCTCTGCTCACTTTTTTGTCCGTAACTGGCACTAATATAAGATCTTGCATCGGATGGGGATAAGGTTGAAAGCAATAGTAGTTTATCTCAGTACTTCAGGCAATACAAAAGCTATGGCCGAAGCTATAGCTAACGGGATCGAATCAAAGAACGTGGACGTAAAAGCGGTTAGCTTCTATGATGTTAAACCCGAGGAACTCAGTGAAGCGGGAGCAATTGCAGTTGGCTCTTCGACTTTTTACTACAAGATGCTACCACCCATGGAGAAATTTATGAATGAAGCTCTTGCCTCTTCAAATCCACAGGGTAAATTAGGAGCTGCTTTTGGGTCTTACGGATGGAGTGGAGAAGCGCCTATAGTGATAGCCGAAAAGATGAGAGAGATGGGAATGTCTGTGGTAGATCCTGTACTGCGGATTCTTCACAAACCCACAGATAAAGACTTACAGGAGTGCAAGAGACTGGGAATAGATATTGCTGAGAAGTTAAAACACAGGAACAAATAAGCTTAACCATTAGGACAGCACGTCTCAGCACGTCATTTATAGTTCCGAATACAAATACTGTACGCGACTATTTGATTTCCAATAACCGCCGCAGCATGGAAAAACTGTGACCATGTTCTCTTTATTCCGCGTTTCTGCGCTTTCAGCGGTTTATAGGAGTGGCCAATTAGTCCTTCCTTAATTTAAATTCAAAAATTAATCTTGATATACTTTGGAATCGATGTACCAGAGTAGCTTTGTTTATCAAAAAGTAAAAAAGATTTACTTAAAAGGCAAAAATTATTAAATAATTGATTAGATAGAAACCTTAAAAAATTAAATTGTGGAGAAGCTTCCGTCGGAAAGGCTTTCCGTAAAAGCAAATCCTTTTATTTTTTCCTTTATTTATCTTTTCAGTCCAAACGTACGATTCTTACAAGAGCCTCAACTGGAACATTAGCTATCGAATCTGCACCTTTCTTGTCCACGAGAACCACCACGACTCTTGGCTTTGCATCCATTTCCCTTAGCTGCTCGATCGCTTCCATGGTAGTCGAACCGGTGGTAATAACATCATCCACGATTACACAATTTTTACCGGCAACGGTTCCAAAATTCCTGCTTATGGTTCCTTTCTGGCCCGGCTGGGCGAAGTCCTGACCTTTACGGGAATGATAGATGGCTAAGTCAGCTCCCAGTTCATTTGCCATCAAGCTTGCCAGGGGAATACCACTGGCGGCGACGCCAACGACCACATCCACTTCAGTGTTTGTTTTCTCCAGTGTCTCAAGTACCATATCACAGAGCGCAAGAGAGATGTTGTGGAGACGTGTAGCGCTTTTCCCTATATTGCTCCAGTTTACGGAAATATCTTTTGGAGCGGGGGCTGATACTTCTTTTTTTGAACGAGTTAAAAGCCAGGTAACCGTTTCTCTTGAAACGTTGAGTTCATCGGCAATCTGGCCGGTAACAAGTCCGTTGCTCTGCAGTTCCACAGCTTTCTGAATTAAATCTTCTATATTCTTCATGCCTCCATTCCCACCTGAAATTTTTATCTGGCTGTATTTCCAGCACAGTTTCACAGTTTCAAAGCTTTACTTTATAGAGTGAGTTCAGATATAATTCTTGCCTGGAATACTGCCTGAAAACTCTATTTAAGTATATCTTCTCAATTAAAGACAGTATTATATCATCAAGCGTTATATCTTTTTCTTCAGCTTAAGATTGACTCTTTTCTTTTATAATTTTTTTCCTCTTTTTCTTCAGAGGAGAGCCACAGATCGGACAGACATCCCCTTTCTCAAAGGTTTTTCTGCAGCCTATACACTGCTTTTGCCAGATAATTATATCCTTAATTTTTTTCTGGGCAATAGGTTTAACCTGAATTCCAAGTTGAACAGCAACATTCTGCACTGCGTAATCATCTGTAAGCAGTACTCCCCTATCCCTGTACTCAAGAGCTTTTGCAAGAATTTCTATATCTGTTTTTGAGAGTTCTTCTGAGTCCCGCGTTTGTTCGGCCTTTACCCTGACCTCCTTTACCATTTCAGGTTCTGGCCATTCAACACGCAACCCTCCTTCTTTTGCCAGATCAAAGCGCAACACAGAGTCCCTACTCTTTAACTCATCCGTAACTGAAGGGACTGTGATCAACAGTGAACTATCTAAATTGCAGTTTCCCATGATAAAAACTGCCGAGTCTGCTATGTAACAGGTCATTTTTCTTCTCTTTTCTTTTTTAGTATATAATTCATTGGCTTCGGAGTTGCGCCGGTCGCGTTGGTCGAGTTGCGGCTCGACGATGCACGGTCCGTTTCGCTTCGCTCAAACGGACTAATTTTTGGCGAAGATGTTTAGAACTATTCTTAGATAAAAAGTTTAAAGACACAAGCTGTGAATTCGTTTTGGAGGACAGTGAGTACAAACCTACAGGCTTTCCATCTCGATTGTCGTTTTAGGAGCATGAGATCTTTTTGCTTCACTCAAGAGGACAAATTATAGGATTAGAGCATCTCAATTACGGTTGCGGCGGTCAAATTGCGACTTGGCAATGCGGATCCGTTTCGCCCCTTAATTGCGCCTCCGGAGTACGATGTCTGTTTCCCTTCGCTCTCCGAATTACGCTTCGGGAGCACGAGGCCCTTTTTGCTTCGCTCAAGAGGGCTTATTTATTAAGTTAACATTGAGTCTCTGATCAAGTAGACTAATCTGTAGAGTTATAATTTTACGTGTTTCCGCGCTTCTTGTGACTTAAAGTATATAGTAAGTTTTCTAGGCTTTCGTGGTTTTAGAGGGAGATGCAATTAAGCTGAAATTATGTTTTATTTTTCCTTATTTCAATCAGCTTATAAGTCTCTATTGCAGTATAAATATCTGGATAGTTCCAAAACGCTAATATATTACTGTTTCAATCTAACAGCTTCAATGGTGGTAAAGATTGCAGTACTTGTTTCTGGGAGAGGTTCAAATCTCCAGGCTATTATAGACAGCATTGAAAAGGGATACATAAGGAATGCTGAAATTAATGTTGTTATTTCCAACAGAGCAGATGCTTATTCGCTCGAGCGTGCAAAAGACCATGGAATAAACGCTGTTTTTCTTGATCCAG
This sequence comes from uncultured Methanosarcinaceae archaeon, assembly GCA_963722085.1. Lineage (GTDB taxonomy): Archaea > Halobacteriota > Methanosarcinia > Methanosarcinales > Methanosarcinaceae > Methanosarcina. Next base: position 46,243 of record CAVRNH010000048.1, read on the forward strand.
GTGGATATGACAAGGCTGGATATGACAGGGAAATCCTTAAGATGCTGAAGCAGTATGATATTGGTCTTCTTTTGCTTGCAGGCTACTTCCGACTTTTAGGAAACGAAATAATTGAGGCTTATAGATATAGGGTAATGAATATTCATCCTTCTCTTCTACCGGCTTTCAAAGGACTTCATGCCCAGAGACAGGCATTTGAATATGGAGTAAAAGTTGCAGGCTGTACTGTACACTTTGTGGATGAAGGACTGGATTCAGGGCCAATAATTCTCCAGAATTGCGTGCCTGTACTTCCGGATGATACTGAAGAAACACTTACTGCAAAAATTCTTGAACAGGAACATATTATCTACACTGAAGCAGTAAAGCTATTTGTCGAGGGTAAACTTAAAATTGAGGGCAGAAATGTAGTATCCCTTAATTGAGCAACCAGTTAAATTTATGCTCAAATCGGAACAGATTTTACCGATTATATCCTCCTATTACCTTGATAATTATAAGTGCAGGTTAAATAAGTAAGTCAAATAAGTAGGTCAAAAAAGTAGATCACATGAGTAGGTCAGATTATTATGTAATTCGGAATCTCCAAAAAACTTACAGACAATAAGGACTTTTCAATTTTCGAAAATTTCCTATGCCTTAAAGAGTTCCTGGGTTTTTCTCTGGAAGTTATAATATTTGGTATGAGAACCAACAATTTAATATGAGAAATGGTATCAGGAAAATTACAACGCCAATTTAGGAAAATTATAATGCCTATTTTAGGGAGATTACAACGCCTGTTAAATAAATCTCATTTATTTAGTGGTTCCCGAGCTTTGAAGGTCCAACTTTTTGATTACTCACTATCTGCAGCTCATAAATATTTACTGATATTAGCGTCAACAGACACATTCAGAAAAAAATTTCTATTTGAATAGTTATTTATGAACAGGTTACCAGGTGACAGTAATGTCTTATATTGAAAAAATAGATCCAGAACTGTACGAGGCTATAAAAAGTGAGGCCGAACGTCAGGAATATAAGTTGAACCTGATTGCGTCCGAAAATTATGCGAGTAGAGCCGTTATGGAAGCCCAGGGCTCAATTATGACTAACAAATATGCAGAAGGGTATTCTGGTAAGCGATACTACGGCGGCTGCGACTTCGTGGATATGGCTGAAGATCTTGCTATTGAAAGAGCGAAAAAACTCTTTAAGGCAAAGTATGTAAACGTTCAGCCGCACTCGGGTTCAGGGGCCAATATGGCTGTCTATTTCTCGGTATTAAAGCCTGGAGATACCATTATGTCCATGGACTTATCTCATGGGGGACATCTTTCCCATGGAAGTCCGGTGAGCTTTTCCGGAAAACTCTATGATATTGTGGCATATGGGGTCAGTAAAGAAACTGAGATGCTGGACTATGCTGAACTTCTGGAACTGGCAAAGGAATACAAACCTAAAATGATTGTCTGCGGGGCTTCGGCTTATCCGCGTGAAATCGATTTCAAGAAATTCAGGGAAATTGCTGATGAGGTTGGAGCTTACCTTCTTGCTGATATTGCCCACATTGCAGGGCTTGTAGTTGCAGGCGTGCACATGAGTCCTGTGCCTTATGCGGATTTCGTTACAACTACAACTCACAAGACTCTTCGTGGCCCAAGAGGTGGAATGATAATCTCAAGGACCGAAGAACTTGGAATTGGAATTAACAAGGCTGTTTTCCCTGGTATCCAGGGTGGTCCTCTTATGCATATCATAGCCGCAAAGGCAGTGGCCTTCAAAGAGGCTATGGATGAAAAGTTCATTCAGGACCAGGCCCAGACCGTTAAGAATGCAAAGACTCTTTGCAAATGTCTGAAGGATAAGGGTTTTAATATCGTTTCTGGCGGCACAGACAATCATCTTATGCTTGTAAACCTGAATAATATGCATATAACAGGCAAGGATGCTGAACTCGCTATGAGCAAAGCCGGAATCATTGCAAATAAAAATACAGTGCCTTTCGAAACTCGCAGTCCGTTTATAACTAGCGGGATAAGGTTAGGGACGCCTGCCTGTACCACAAGAGGTATGAAGGAGAAGGAAATGGAATTGATTGCCGATTATATTGAGATTGCAATCAAGAATACAACAAATGAGAAACTTCTCTCTGAAACAAGTGGCAAAGTAAAGGAACTTTGTTTAAAGTTTCCGGTTTATTGCTAATCAAAGAAGCCAGGTGTTTATTTAATGTTAGCTGAAGGCTATGAGTCAAGGATAATAGACGGGAAATTTCTTGCGCAACTGATTGAAGCAGAAGTGGAATCAGGGGTCGAGAGTCTGGAAAGCGACCGTGGGGTTACCCCTGGGCTTGCTACAATCCTCGTAGGTGACGACCCTGCATCCAGGATGTACGTCCGCCTGAAACACAAAGCCTGCGAGCGTGTAGGTATTAGAGCAGAAGACTACCTTCTTACTGCAGAGGCCAGTCAAAAGGAACTACTTTCTCTGATCGATACCCTTAATAAAAATAGGGATGTGCATGCAATCCTGCTCCAGCTCCCACTTCCTAAACACCTTTCTCCGCAGGAGGCAATGGAAGCAATAGCTCCTGAAAAAGATGCAGATGGTTTTCACCCTTATAATATGGGAAAGCTAATGATCGGAGATGAAGGGCTTGTTCCCTGTACCCCACATGGAGTTATCCGGGCGCTTGAAGAGTATGATGTGCCTGTAAAAGGCAAAAATGTAGTTATCGTCGGGCACAGCAATGTCGTTGGAAAACCCATGGCCGCAATGTTCCTTAACCGAAATGCAACCGTTGCAGTTTGCCATGTATTCACCGATGACCTCAAAAGGTATACCATCGGTGCCGACATCCTTGTAGTTGCGGCAGGAGTCAAACACCTTATTAAAGCCGACATGGTTAAGGAAGGAGTAGTTATTTTTGATGTCGGAATTACCAAAGAAGAAAATGGCGTATATGGAGACGTAGACTTCGAAAACGTAATTAAAAAGGCTTCTCTTATCACTCCTGTTCCCGGTGGCGTTGGTCCCCTTACAATTGCCATGCTCATGAAGCATGTACTGATATGTGCAGAGAAAAACTTTTAACCTGCTTTTTTAAGGCCTTTTCTTTTTAATGTAGTCAAGATGAAAGCTTTAATGCGGCTTTCTCTTATTATTCATGAGTTAGGCAGCATACAATGCATAATAACGGAAGAAACTCCCAGCTAGAGAAACAGTCAAGCCATCTTTTTTCTTATATGAAAGCTGCAATATATTTAATAACAAATCTCACTTCAAGAACAAAGAATGATAGAACTTGGAGAAGTTAAAAATAGTTACTCAGGCATAACTCGTTGCCTGAGCAAGTAGAAATGTTAGTCCTTTATCCAGGTGAAGGAGTATTTATTTCCTCCTTCCAAACTTTTTGCTGCATCCTCGATGAAGTATATATTTGAATGTATACCAAATGTTTTGGCTTTGCTTAAAACGAGGTCTTTTTCGTTTAATATATTTTTATCAATCTCCACGATAACAGGTTGACGTTCTTCTCCAGCTGACTCAGCAAGCACCTGATAGGTATTAGGAAGTGATCTATTGAAAAGTATAAGTCCTTTCCACCAACTGACATCCTTACCGAGCGTGAATCCCAGCTGAATCTTATCTGTATCGCATTTATTCTTTGCAACTGACAACTGGATACTATCTCCATCTTTCATACCTTCTTTTACATCGCTAAGGAATGACGAAAATATAATTTCAAGCATTTATGTACGATATAGTCTTTGATAGTTATTTAGGAAATGAAGTTATGAGCCATTCCCAAAGTGAAAACTTGAAGTTATTTTTCAATCATTCCTAAGCTTGATGTTGTACACCGCATTTACCATTTGTATCACCTTTTTAAAATTTAAGTTAATTTATTACAATAACTTCCCACACATAAATAAATTTCCAATTGTATAAAAAAGACATTTGGTATTCCTGTCAACGGAATGATCACAGAGTAATCCCCCGAAATTTGTTGAACTTTCATATACGGGGGATCGGGAATCAGAAAATCCAAGCTTTTAGAGCTTCATATGCTTGTTCAAGTTTCGGGGCAGTTACCCAAAGGAATAACACCAATTTCAAGAGGGTCGCATCCTAACCTGAAGGATTGTGTAATATCCGAACCTAAAAGATTGTGTAACATCCAAACCAAAAAGAGTATGTAATCTGTGATCTCCCCAATTACGTTTCTAACATGAAGACACAGGTTAACTTACCGATCCGGTTTTTGATCTACAACTAAGGATAATAAATAAATCCAAAGTCCTGACGAGTCGTTATAAACTAACTCCATACCAAACTTACTACAATTCTTCTTTTAAGTTTATGATCCAAACTTTACCTTTTAAGGAGATATTATCTTTTATTCCAAAAACAAGAAAACAGAAAGAAAAAGAAACGAATTAAAAGATTTAGAAGGTCTTTTTAGCAATGTATTTAGGAATCTTTCATTAATAAATATGGGTCTATTGATTATTTAAAAATAATTTATTAATTATTGGCATTGATTTCATTATTAACTCCTAATTATAATCTTAGGGCAAATTTAATCACAGGGCTGAACGACTATAATATATATGAACAAAGTATGCAGATAAAATATGAAATATTCGATTTCCGAAAATCAAGTTTTATGTTGAAAATCAGCCTAGATTATTTTTGTCATTGCTCTTCCATATGAATGACATACTATCTTTTTAATTCCAAGGGTCAATTTTTTTTATATACTGTATTCAATATAGAATATAGGTATGGGAACAGAAATAAGCATTATTGCTAGTGCAGACAAAGTGAATTCAGGAGTTAGCTTTTCGGGAAGCAACCAGCACATAATTACCGATAAAGATGTACAAGCATTCAATATTGAAGATGCGAATCTCAAGAATATTATTGGAAAACATTTTGTGAAAGAGCCTACTTATGCATATCTCCATGATTCAACCATATCTGGACCGCTCAGTCTCTTTATGAAATATTTGGTTGGCATAAAGTCAAGACAATATTGTTCATTCACAGTGCGACGGTGACCGAGATTACCGCAAAAACCGAAACAATAGAAACCAAAATATTGGTTAACAAGAGCAATAAAAGAGCCACTTTTTATGCCAGTATTTCGACTGAGATTCAGAACATTGTTAAGAGTAATTGGTCTAACAGGATGCATCAAAATTAAGTTTGATTCTACAATTGAGGTAATATATCCAACTTTAGGGTCAATTTATGCCTGAATTTTGGAGTAATTCCCTATCTGAATTTAGTGCCTCGTCAATCATCAAATATTGAATAGTTAGGAATAATTGTACCCGATTCTATACGACAATTTACTGATGACGAGGCATTAGGTTAATATTGCACATTATCCAATTGTAGAAATTGCTAGAGATTTGATGCAGCCTGTTTTCAGTTTTTAATAAACTGAGCCCACGACCGAAAAATGAAACCAAAAATAAAATGAAGATTTTAATCTTCATACTTTATCTTTATTTATTTTCTTGTATACTTTTCTTACTTCCTTTTATGTAAAAATACAGCAAGAAGGCAAATAATCCCGTAAATAATTTCAAAGCTAGGAGCTTTTATGCTTTCACTCCCTGAAGTGTTTGGGCTTTGTGTCTGCTCAGACTTCTGTTCAACATTTACATCAGTAGTTTCATTTTTTTGTTCAAAGCCCTGAATGTTGCTTTCAGGCTGTGTTACAGTCTCGGTTTCAGTTGTGTTACTCGTTGTTTCAGTTGTGTTACTCGTTGAGCCACTGATGACACTACTGTTTTGATCGTTACTGACGATTTTGAGTGTACTTCCACTGCTACGGCTGCTACTTCTGCCACCACTTGAGCTGCTTTCTTTCTGCACTTCTATTGTTGCAGTTTTTGAGGCAGTTCCGTTTGCAGTGCTGACTGTAAGGTTAACAGTATAGATTCCTGCTGTTGAGTAAGTGTGCGTTGCATTTTGCTCGGTAGTATTAGTTCCGTCTCCAAAGTCCCAGTTCCATGCAGTTGCGTTTTCAGACAGATCAGTAAACTGTACAGAAAGGGGTGCGTAACCCTTGGTGACATTGATCTTGAAGTTAGCAGGAGATGGATTTATTAACTTCCCGATGGCAATTTCGCTCGGACCAATTCCTACACTCACATTGGCTGTAACTTCGTTTGTTGCTGTGTCAATTACAGAGGTAGTGTTATCGTCGTAGTTTGCCACATATGCCTTTGTTCCATCAGGACTTAATGCAATTCCAACAGGACTAATACCTACCTCCACTTCATCAGTTACAGTATTTGTAGCTGTGTCAATCACTGAGACTGTATCGTTGCCTTCGTTCGTCACATATACCTTTGTTCCATTCAGGTTGAATGCAACATCCGGCTGGACCAATTACTTCACTTATCGTGGCTGTAACAGTATTTGTTACTGTGTCAATTACAGAGGTAGTATTACTGTCATAGTTAGCCACATAAACCTTTTTCCCATCCGGACTAACTGCGACCCCCCCTGGACCGATGCCTACATTCACAGTTGCTAGAACAGTGAATGTTGCTACGTCAATTATAGAGGTAGTGTTATCGTCATAGTTCGTCACATAAACCTTTGTTCCATCCGGACTAACTGCAACTCCAGTAGGAGTACTACCTACATCCAGCATGGAGATAATATTGTTAGTTGATGTGTCAATTACTGAGACGGTATCGTCATTTTCGTTTGCCACATATAGTTTTGTTCCATCCGGAATAATTCCAACACCATAAGGATTAATAAATCCGTTTATATTGGCTGTGACAGTATTTGTTGCTGTGTCAATTACAGAGGTAGTGTTACCGTCATAGTTAGTCACATAAACCTTTGTTCCATCCGGACTAACTGCGACTCCCCCTGGACCGATACCTACAGGAATTGTAGTGGTAACCTTATTTGTAGCCGTGTCAATAACAGAGACTGTATTATTGTCGTAATTTGTGACATATGCAAATGGCGCTGCTCCTACCATACTGATTGGTATTATAAGCGCAAGCGTCATGACTCCTAAAATTGTTGTGAGGGCATGCACCCTGCGTGTTTTATCATATATTCTTTCTTTCATTTTAAGCCCCCCTAAATAAGGCCCTATACTTATGACGAAAGATAGATATGTAGAACTAATAAATAAACTTTGACTTTATAAAGAGTAATTGTCCAATAAAAACTATTCTTATTCGACATACAACTCTATTTTTATATTATTTTTGACTTTTGGAATTTTGTATGCCCGGAGTGTAAACTAACCTTCAAGAGTGCTTTTTGGTTTCCCAGGTCTCAAAAAGTTGGCTAACTTGTGAAAATCATAAATTAAAAATAAAATAGAAATGCAACAGTTAAAACATTGAAAATAATCTTCATATGAAAGACTTTATTGTAACCTTAAAAAATGAAGTAATTTATCTCATACCCTATCATGATTAATTTTAATCTGCCTATAATGGTAAGTACTAACTCTTAGGAAGATCTCTGTAATTCTCAGTTAGACATTGGATAATAGAATTAAACAATCAAAGCTGTATTCTCAATCAATTTGCAATAAAACAAGCAAAGTTGTCTTCTCTATCGTGCCAGAATAAGAAATTCAATCTTGTTTCTCTATCGTATCAGTTTACGATAAGGTAGCTGTTCTTTATAACCAGTTTTTAAATTGATTTACAATATTGCTTTCCCATTTATGTTAAACTAATTTTACACATCAATATTTTTATGTATTATTGAAGCATAATTTAATACACTCTGGGTTTACTATCCGGAGTACATTTAGGATAAGTGTCGATTAGAATTATAATCGCATTATAATAAAATATTCGGCCGGTAAAGTTTAATCTATTATATATGTTAAGCAAGCCTACCTGACAAACGAACATATGTATAAACAAGCCTACCTGATAAAAAAATACGCTTAAACAAGTTTACCTTATAAACAGAAATACCTGATAAAATCTGGCTGAAAAACTAAGTCTACCTGATAATCAGGCTGAGGTACTTATAGATTAATATAGTTACTGTAATAATTTCTCTGATTCATTAATCCGATTTCCATTATAATTTGCTTACTAGTATTTATTAAGCACCGGTTGGTGCTAACTGATTTACAAATCTATATAGCCTGGTTGTCAAAAATGGTCGTTGATACTGATATCTGCGGTATAAAAGTGGGAGATCGATATCCTGCACATGTAATGGGTGTTGTCAATCTAAGTCCTGAATCTTTTTATGAAAGCTCAGTTGTAAACCCGGATTCTGCGCTTGACGTTTCCCTAAAAATGGTTGAAAACGGAGCAGCTTTTCTTGATCTGGGAGCCCGTTCAACTTGGCGTTATTCAGAAAAAATAACAAGGAAAGAAGAACTTGAGCGTATTTTACCAGTACTTGAAACTTTGGAAGGCAATGTGGACGCTGTAATCTCTGTGGATACGATGTTCTCTGACATTGCAGAAGAAGCTCTAAAAAGAGGAGCTGAAATTGTAAACGATGTCTCCGGTTTCACCGCAGATCCCAAAATGATTGAAGTTATTGCAGACTATGGGTGCCCTGCTATTGTTATGGCTTCTAAAAAATTACCTGGGGACCCTCTGGGGATGGATTCTATCATCGAAGCACTTGATTCCACAATACAGGCTGCTGAAGCCGGCGGTATAGGGCCGGAAAAACTAATACTCGACCCTGCAATAGGTAGATGGACGGATGAAAAGCTTCCGATATATGATTTTGAAACCCTTGATGATTTTGAACGCCTAAAGATTTTTGAAAAACCTTTGCTTGCAGCTCTCTCAAGAAAATCCTTCATAGGAGAGGTCCTTGAGAAACCTGCAACAGAAAGACTTTATGGTAGCCTGGCTGCAGCAGCTATTGCAGTATACAAGGGCGCCCATATCATACGTACGCACGACGTGCCTGAGACCTTTGACGTTGTGAAGCTTTCAGGGACCCTGAGAAGTCGGACAAGTGTAGTAAAAGAGGGCAGGTATGAAGTTTCTGTGTTTGAGGTAAAGACCCCTGAAGACGCAGCAATATCTATGCGGAAGCTTGGGACAACCAGGATAGGCTCACAGGTAATGCAGAATAAAAGCATCCATCTTATTCTGAGAGTTAGTAATCTTACTACAACAGAGGCTTTAATAATAAAACAGGAAATGCTTGCTCGGGGAGGGGATGCAGCCTTGACAAGGGACGCAGTTTCCCATGAAACGGAAATGACTGATGTGCTTATAATGGGCACTCTGCTGCAATTTGAGCGCCTTGCCAGAAAACTTAAAGGACAGGCCCGCTCCCTTCCATTTATCGCCGAAATGATCCGCGAGTGTATTGCAAACCGGAACGATCTGGAATATCGATACTTGAGGTAATTATGATTATAACTTCAGCAAAGTCCTTTGAAGAAATTCTTGCCCTATTAAAAGATGAAGACAATATCTTCGTTATCGGATGCAATGTCTGCGCTGCAAAACTTAAGACTGGAGGGGAGCCCGAAGTTCTTGAGATGTGCAAACAGCTTGAGGAGAGTGGAAAGCATGTCGTAGGCTGGGCTCTTCCTACTGCAGCCTGCAGCATACGGTCTTTTGAGTCGCTTCATGAGAAAAATGAGAAAATAAATGAAGCGTGCTGTATCCTTGTCATGGGCTGCGGCAGTGGAGTCTCAACTATTGCAAATGTAGTGGGTATCGCTGTTTACGGCTCAAACGATACGATCTCCCTTGGAGGTTCAAGCGGCGGTAAACTTCTTTCGGAACAGTGTATAATGTGTGGAAAATGCAACATAGGTGAATTTGGCGGCCTATGCCCTAAAGCCCAGTGTCCCAAGGGGCTTCTGAACGGACCCTGTGGAGGAGCTGTTGACAGGATATGTGAAGTTAATAAGGAGAATGATTGCATCTGGAATCTCATTTATGAGCGTCTGAAAAAAATCAAAAGACTCGATCTTCTTTATGTTGTTCACGCCCCTCAGGAACATACTCCAAAATAGTATTACTTCTATTATTTACACAAACATTTTTATTTTCTGGAATAATTTTAAATTTTAAAATATTTCCACATTAAATTCGGAAGGATAACGGAAAATTCCAGGGCAATAGAAAAATTTCATGAAATTTTCCATCCCTTCTACTCTTAAAGGAGTACCTGCCTTACACATAATTTAACTAAAAAACAGAACTTATCAAACTTTTCTTTAACTTCTTTGATTGAATGTAAGGATTCTCACTTCCGGAAGAATATAGAAATAGTAACTGATATAGAACTTACGCAGTTGACCGCAATTCAGGCAACTTTTTAATTTCCAAAATTTTTGAGTAAGGCATAGATTGGATTTTTTATAACTGATTAACAGCACTCCTTCTAATGCTTCACTTTGTTTCAACCAAATAATTCCAGTACTTATTCTTTGCATTTCAAATCTTAGAAATGCTCTTATTGCCATCATAATAAGTGCTCTTTGCACATTATTTCTTCTTGTCTGACGACGTTCTATTCCACAGAACCGTGTTATTCCCCTATGATATTCTTCAATTTTCCAGGCTTTTTTTGCTAGTTTTTCCTTTTTTCTGCATATCCAGTATATCTGTAGGCCAGTATTGCGTGTCTCCATCTTTGGAAACTATGCTTTTTACAAGGTAAAATCTCAAATCCAATAATCAAAAACACCCCGGCTTTCCCAGGCTGTCCGACAATTACCGACAGTAATAAAATGCACTAAAACGAAAGCAATTAAGACCTTTAAATCGAAAAAGAAGGAATTCATTTATTACTGATGGTAATTGTCGGACAGCCTGTTCCAATGGGGTGTCTTTATTTGAATAGGGGTCTTATTCTAGTGTCGCGTCATCCCTCAGTGATTAAACAGTTCTGAGTAGTTGCAATCGATTTTATACGAAATTTTTATACGACATTTTAATGTTGACTCGATACTAGCTATTCTTATTGCATTAGCGTATTGATCAAATCGCGGCCGAGGTCAGCATCGAAACCATCCGGGTCTGTAAGACCAGCTTCCACATACCAGGAAGCATCTGCTTCTGGATGCGGTCCCGAGACCCCAATCTTGCCTTTACCGTATGGTTGTACCATAGCTGCAACCTTACCATTCGTATAATTTGCAAGGATTGTTTGGCCCGTTACACCCCTATCCGGCATGAAATAGGGCCCGTCCTGAAAATACATCCAGCGCGTATTTCCTCTCCACGAAACTTGGACTATACTATCCCTCTCACTTGTCACTGCTGCACCTGAAGATGAAATATATTGATCTGTATTCAAGCCTAAGCCATATCCCGGATCATCGTCAACCAGATATCCCCCCATACAGAAGCCAAGATATCGTCCGCCGTTTTGAACAAAACTTCGCACTGCCACTGCATCTTTTTTCACTTTATTATATGCCTGCTTAACGCTTCCATCTCCTCCGGGTTGCGCATACAAGACCACATTATTTGAGGGCGTTTGTGCAAATTTTAGCCCATCTTGAACAGATAACCTCTCATTGGGACCCACATATATTACGGTAAAATTATGTTCAGTATCGCTTTTCAGTAATGCTTCGACTGCTTCAGAACATTTAGGACAACCAGCCGGTCCTCTATATACTAATGCAATCGGGTTTGTTAAAGTCGGAGTGGTTGAATAATCCTTTCCGTTTTTCAATCCGATCTTCGTTTTGGAAAGATGCAAGCTAACAGAGTCAGAATAAGAATCAGAACCAGGGCTACATTTTTGTTTATTCCAATTATTTTCCTTCATTGATAAGATAAATGCGCTTTAAATACTTTTATTTTAGGTTGCATAAAATTTTTAAAGTGGCATTCAAATTATTTTATCATATTAATATTATTTGTCAATTCAATTAATTCACAAGTTTCGAATTGCAGAAAGACGATTCAACCGCTTAAGTTTTATTGTATTTAAATTTACAATTATATAGCCCAGATTCCGCAGTATTTTTTTGAAAATCACTATTTTTCCCGACAGCGTTTTTGAGACATATTAAAATAATCTAAAATCCAAATGGAACTTCATTCGTTTTCTTCAAGATATTTCCTTGCAGCACAGCTTTCAACAGACGCGCAGGCAACAGCTCTTGCAACCGCAGGTACCACATGCTTGTCAAGGGGGTCTGGAATAATGTAATCTTCGCTAAGCTCGTTGATCGTTACGACTTCTGCAAGGGCATAGGCTGCAGCCATTTCCATTTCAGGGGTTATTTTCTTTGCACAGGTGTCAAGGGCTCCTTTGAAAAGCCCTGGAAAACTAAGGCAGTTATTGAGTTGGTTGGAAAAGTCCGATCTGCCTGTAGCGACAATTCTTGCTCCTGCCCTTTTTGCAGCATCTGGCATAATTTCAGGGGTGGGATTTGCCATAGCCATCACTATTGCATCTTTTGCCATGGAACGAATCATATCTTCAGTGACTATGCCTCCGACAGAGACCCCAATAAAAAGGTCCCCGCCTGGAAAGGCATTTTCAAGCCCCCCTTTCAATTTTTCTGGATTTGTAAGTCTGGAAATCTCCTCTTTTAGAGGGTTCATGCCTTTTTTTCGCCCCTCATACACAAGCCCCTTGCTGTCGCATACAAAAATTTTTTCAGGGTCTGCGCCTGCCCGGACTAGAAACCTGAAAATTGCAACCCCTGCTGCTCCGACGCCTGAGATTACAATTTTAAGCTTGCTCAACTCTTTATTCACAATTTTAAGGGCATTTAGGAGCCCGGCAAATACTACAATAGCTGTGCCGTGTTGATCATCATGGATAACAGGAAGGTCGAGTTCTTCCCGCAGCCTGGTCTCGATTTCAAAACAGCGAGGTGCACTGATATCCTCAAGGTTAATTCCCCCAAAAGCTGGAGCAATGTGTTTAACAGCCTTAATTACTTCTTCGGTATCCTGGGTATCCAGACAAATAGGAAAAGCGTCAATGCCTGCAAATTCCTTGAAAATAATTGCTTTTCCTTCCATTACCGGCAGAGCCGCATGCGGTCCAATATTTCCAAGTCCAAGGACGGCAGACCCGTCTGTAACAACAGCAACGGTATTTTTCTTCAGGGTATAAAGATAGGCAAGATCCGGATTCCTGCTTATTTTTCTGCACGGCTCAGCAACTCCGGGGGTATACGTAACGCTGAGATCATGTATTGTACGAAGGCGGACTTTACTTGCAACCTCCAGCACACCTCCAAGCCTTCTGTGCATGGCAAGCGATTCCTGATACAATGAAGCATGTATATCTCTGTCTTTCTCTGAGGAATTTTCTAAATTCTTTTCAAGATCTCTTTCCGAGCCTAAAACCGACCGCATATTTCTAATTAGGATACCCCCTGGCATAATGATCTAATGTGAAAAGGGAAGCCTTCACCAAACAAACCAATAAAAAAACAAGTTCCTGCTAATGGGAAGTTTTCATCAAACAAACCCATAAAATACAAGTTCCTGCTAACAATTTATCCAAACTATAAGTACCTGTCAGATCTTAGATAAGACCTGTGACTATATAATCAAACGGCTCAAACGACTAATTAAATATAAGCATTATTAGAAGAACTTTGATAATTTGTCAATTTCTCTGTAGGATCATACTTTTCATAAATAATCTAAAAATATGTTTTCTTTTGTAAAGTCTGCAAATACATCTTTACTTGCTCAAAATATCACAATTATATTCTTTAAACTTGCTCACGGGAGCTCCGCATCTTGGGCATTTCCACGATTTTGGGAGATCCTCCAAAAGTGTACCAGGCACTATTGACTGTGATGAATCCCCAAGATCAGGATTGTAAAGATATCCACAATTGTCGCATCTGTACATTCAACTACCCCCTTTCCAATTTATTTCTTTCATTTCGAAGTATCGAGAATCTCACTTTCCTTTTCCAGAATTTTCCCGGATTTTTTAGATCCAGCCCCGGAGCTGCATGGCCTCAACTACTCTGCCGACAGCAAGAGTATATGCGGCCTTTCTCATTCCTGTTTTGTTCTTTACCGAAAAATCATGCACTGAGTGATATGCTTCTTTCATTTTTCTCTCCAGCCGCCTCTGAATTTCCTCGTCTTCCCATTGTATGCATGACTGGTTCTGTACCATTTCGAAATACGAAACAATTACCCCCCCTCCATTGCAGAGAATATCAGGAATGATATGAACTCCATTTGAAATGAGAATTTTTTCTGCTTCTATCGTTGTCGGCCCGTTAGCCATCTCGGCAAGGATTTTAGGTTTAATCCTTTCTGCATTCTTTTCTGTAATTACATTTTCAAGAGCAGAAGGAATGAGGATATCTACATCCAGTTCCAGCAGTTCTTCATTGGTGATATTTTTTGTTCCAGGATAATTCAGTACCGAACCAGTTGAGTGCTTGTGTCCGGAAACAAATTCAGGGTCCAGTCCTTCCTCCGAGAAAATGCCTCCTCTGCTATCGCTTACGGCCACGACTTTACAGCCGAAAAGTTTCTTTGCCAGATAAGCGGCATGATATCCCACGTTTCCGAAACCCTGCACTGCAATCCTTGAGTCTTTCAGGCTTACTCCAAGCTTCTCTGTGGCTTCCCTGATTGTATATAAGCCGCCCCTTGCTGTGGCATCGAACCTGCCTGCAGAGCCTCCAAGGCTTGTTGGCTTGCCTGTAATAGCCCCAAAGACATTTTTGCCTGCGAGTTTCGAATATTCGTCCATCATCCAGGCCATAATCTGCGGATTTGTATAAACATCAGGAGCAGGTATATCCCTATCCGTGCCTATGATCTGGTAAATCCCTCGAATATATGCCCTGCTCAGCCGTTCAATTTCCCTGTGGGAAAGTTCTTTGGGGTTACATACAACGCCTCCTTTCGCCCCTCCTAGAGGCAATTTGTGAAGGGCGCATTTCCAGGTCATCAGGGCTGCAAGAGCTCTGATTGTTCCCATGGTCTCATCAGGATGGAAGCGTATGCCCCCTTTTGTAGGACCCAGCGCTTCGTTGTACTGGACCCGAAAACCCTTAAAGACCTTTATAGAACCATCGTCCATATGAACAGGCAGGGAAACGTAGAGTTCTCTCATAGGCATTTTCAAGAATGCTTCCATGTCAGGAGTGAGTTTAAGGCCTGCAGCACAGCTACATAAATGCTGCTTAACATCTTCCAGAAGCTTGGAGTTTGAACTCATAGGTACCCCATTAAATCATGGATTTCAGAAGATTAAATAATTGCTGTGAATCTGATTATCATGTGCGTACCGAGTTCGTCACAGGATCAATACTCTTAAATCTCCTGTGTGAATCTCTTAAATCTCCTGTGTGAATATTCTTAAATTTCTTATGTGCCTTTTTACTGGAGCTGTGAAGAGAATAAAATATATTAAGCTTTAAAAAAGAACACATTAAACTTTAAAAAAGAATACTTTATGCTTTGATAAAAAGAGTATACTAAGCTTTAAAATCTTAATATAATATGGAAAGCGCTTGTTATATCAGCTATTCCCGTTATGACAATAAACGCATGCAAACGAAGGTTTAATATTTTTATATTTCGTAATCATTTATTTATACTGATTTCTTCTATTTGGGGAGCGTCGGAAAAGTACACGATTATCCAAATTTTGACTCATTTTTTCATCGTTAATAAATTTAATAATTTTACATGATGTCGATTTATGTAGTTGAGTTTAATGACTGTGTGAGGTTAGTTATAGGTTCCAGACCTTTCCGACGCTCTCACTTACAAGAAAAACCAACAAATACTGGCCTTATAATTTCAAACCTTCTGGATTGAGAGGATAAAATAAGAGATAGTTCCTGTAAATTCTTTTCATCTGTTGAGTGCTTTTTAAAGAATTTGACGTTATAATTCCTTTCATTCTTTGCAGTTAATATTCAAAACGTGCCTTGTGATTTGTATTCTGTACATGTTGACAGTGTAATAAAATTATTACGAAATATTAAAAAATTTAACCGTCTCTCGCATGTGTTTTTGTTCAAAACGGGAATCGCTGTTGTTATATTAAGGAATAAACGCAGAGAAATAAACAGTATTCAAATTGCTGGAATAATAAACAGTGTTCATACTACTATAAAAGTCATCTTTTAGAAGAATCAGAAATAAAAGAACGCAAATTGCCAATCCAATAGCCGACGATTTATCCATATTTTCCTCTTATTTTTATGATTATCCCCCTCTAGATGATTTTCTAATTTTCCCCAAATAATCAACTTAAGATATTAAAAATTATCTATTTCTTCCATAAATTCTCATATGTCTCAAAATATTAAAAGCAGGGATAGTAAGGAGTAGCTCACCCTCCGTCTAGTTTAAAAGAGCAATTTTACTCTTTTTCACTTTTCAAAAGAGAGTTTTCAGGAACGTCCCAAAGGCTTTCATAAGCCTCAGAGAGTTTCCTGAAAACATTAGTTTTCTCATGAGAACAGACGGATGATCCATGTCTCCGTATTCAGTAATGATTTTGAGAATGGAAGGGGTATTTAATGAACCAATAAGATCATTCAGCGGCCTATCTTCCAGCCTACCCATATAGTCATGGATCCTCAAACCTATATCAAGCTCTTTTCCCAGGCCCTTTCGCCAGAGAAGATCATATTCGGAAAGCCTCTTTGCTGAAGTGTCCCCTTCAAGAGCAGCACAGGCTGCAACTTTTCCAGCTATTTTTGCCGCAAAGACGCCGGTGTATATTCCGCCAGCAGATGTGGGTTTAGCCTGTCCTGCAGCATCACCTGCAAGTAGAACACCGTCAGAAGCTGTTCTTTCTGGAGGGCCTATTGGTATTCCGCCTACTACAAAATCAAGCATTCCTCCTGAATACCTGGCCTTTATGTGAGGATTGGAAGAAAGTAATTTTTTAAGGTAAAAAAGCGAAGAACTTTCATCCGGCTTACTTTTGCAGGCAAGGCTTGGTTCAAGGGCAAGCCCGATTCTTGAGATTTTTTCATCAATTGGTACCGTCCAGGCGAAAAATCCAGGAGCCCAAGAGCCTGGGAACAGTTCAACAAAATCACTATCTTCGGAAGCATAAGGGGCTTCTATCTGTATTCCTGGAAGCACACGGGAAGCTTTTCCAAGCCCTGCATAACTGGCTATCCGGCTTTTTACCCCATCTGCCCCTATCACAACGGATGTAGATACGGTTTCAGACCTGCCATTTCTAAGTATCCTGAGCTTTACCGGAGCCGAATCTCTTTGTTTTCCCTTACAGGCTTCGGGACTCTCTTTTTCAAACCCTATCGCCCTTGTTTTAAGGGATAGTTCCACACCTTCTTCGACAGCCATTACTGCAAGCCTGCGGTCAAAATTTTTCCGCGAAACCACATATGCCTTGGTCTGCTTCCCGTCGATTGGCAAGCACTGTCCGTCAGGAGCATGTACGAAAGCTCCGTGTACGGAATTAAACACAAATTCTTCCGAAGGCTTAAGCTCGCATTCTGCAACAGCTCTCGTGCTCAAAAGTCCGGTACAGCCTACAGGAGATCCTATGGAAGGATGCTCTTCAAGCAGGAGGACCTCTGCCCCATTGAGGGCTGCATATCGAGCAGCTGTAGAGCCCACTGGACCAGCTCCAACTACAACAACATCGTATTTCACGCTGTATCACCTTCGAGAATAAGCCTTTACCTTAGCAGCAAGCTTAATATATTGATAAGACATAATTCAATTAAAATGACAAATTAATTATATAATCTAAGTAATATTTGTTTTAAAAGTTAATTTAAACAATGCTAAAGTGATTTCAACGATTCTAAAATGATTTTCAACGATTCTAAAGTGATTTTCAACGGTCCTAAAGAAAGATTCTAAAGATACTTTAAATGAGTTATCGTTAATTCTCAAATTTATTCATCTGTTGACTTTGAGTTATTTTATACCTTTTACGTGAATGAGATTTGAAGTCCGATTTTCAGATCCTTATTATATACTTCCAATTTATAACTCTCTGAGTATTTAATTACAACCTGAATACCTTCACAATCTTGATATATTGATAAACATATCCATCGTGGAATTGAACGATAAAACTCACTACTCAAATACTTAATCATTTCTTCGAGTTGAAGGCCAGAGTACCCATGCAGCAGAAAAAAGAAAAAATTCAGACGTCGGGCCCACAGAAACAAAAAAGAGATAAACCGGATAGGAGAACTTCTCAAACTTCGGATAAACCAGATAGAAAGGTTTCTCAAACTCCGGAAAGGAGGGGGCCCAATATCAATAAAAAGTATGTTGAAGATAAATCCCGAGGTTTTAACGGGAAAAATTCTACCATAAAGAGCCCTGGCCCTAAAAAAAGTCAGGATTCGAATTTTCCGAAGAAAGAAGGTTCCAGGCGTTTCGAATACGAGGATGATTATATTTTCTGGTGCAGGAAATGCAATCTGCCCCTGATAGGAAAAGAATGCGGCAGATGCGGCAGTAGTGGAGAAATCATTCACCTTGCCCAGCCTGCAGACATCCGTTTTTGTTCGCCGTACGAGCGGGAAGTCCTGACCAAGCAGCTTATCTCTGCCTTTGGCTGCAATCCTCTCGAAGACAGGCTCATTCTTCTTAACAAAATTCCTGGTGAAGATAAAACCGATGAAGTGCTTGTAGACGGCTTCGTTTTCGGAATTCTCCGTTTTGAGCTTTCGGAGATGGATTATAGCTTTGAGCCTTCCCTTCAGGGAGCAAAAATCCTCCTGAAACACGCTAAAGGCAAGAAAGTTGAGCTCAAGAAAACAAACAGGCACCTTAATGGAAAAAACGTTACATCAGAACTTATTGAGTCCTTTGACGACAATATAAAGGCAGGGGATTTCGTTCTTGTAACTGCAGGCAGCCTGACGGGATACGGGGTTTCATACATTAATGGGGAGGATTTTTCAGACCTGAAAGTCCCTCTTGAGAAATTCCCTGTTGAAATTGAGGTCCAAAATAAACCGAAAACATCACCGAAAACTAAGCCAAGAAAATCGTCCGAAACTGTAGCACAGCCTATACTAAAAACTGAACCTGAATCCTCACTTGATGTTGGAACAAAAGTCATGAGGATCAGGAAAATCGATAGTAGTGAGGCCTACCTTCATCCTGAGACTCCCGACTTCAGGGCATGCATAGATGCTAACAAAAAACACCTGCAGGTTCTTGGCAAAAACGCAATAAACACCATTCGCGGGATTGTTTCCAGAAATGAGTACAAAAACCTGCCTGTGTATGTCTCCTTTAGCGGTGGAAAAGACAGCCTTGTGGTACTTGACCTTGCACAGGCTTCCCTTAAGCAAAGGGAAATCAAAGCTTTCTTCCTGAATACAGGGATTGAATTTCCCGAAACTGTGGATTTTGCAAGAAGTTTTTGCATGGAAAGGAAAATTTCTCTTGAAGAATTAAATGCAGGCTCTGCTTTCTGGGAGCAGGTAGAAAAATTCGGGCCTCCTGCAAAAGATTTCCGCTGGTGCTGCAAAGTGTGTAAACTTGCTTCTGCAGGGGATCTTGAAACAGGGAATGATACTTGTTCACTTCCTGAGAAAGGAGCAGGTAATACCGTAGCTTATCTGACAATTGACGGCAAGAGAAAACATGAATCTTTCTCAAGGGCAAGGATTGCGGCAAGTGAAACAAATCCCTTTGTCCCTTCCCAGCTTAATATCTTCCCTATCAGGGACTGGAAAGCACTTGAAGTATGGCTCTACATTTACTGGAGAGAGCTCCCTTACAATCCTCTTTATGACCTTGGCTTCGAAAGGGTAGGATGCTGGCTTTGCCCATCGGCCCTTGCTGCCGAATATATCAGGGTAAAAGAACTGCACCCTGAAATGTATGCGAAATGGAATGCCTTTTTGCTGGAATGGGCAAAAAGCAGAGGATTTTCGGAAAAATTCATAGAACATGGATTCTGGCGCTGGAAGGAGCTCCCCCCGAAAATGCTCAGGCTTGCAGAGGAACTTGGAATTTCGATTCTTGCTAAGGAAAATGCTGATGACTTTGAAATTGAAGTCGTAGCAGGAATTTCCCCTTGCAGGGCAGGAGGCTACTCAATAGAGGCAGGAGTCCGGGGAATAAGGGAAAAAGAGGCCGCAGATTTCCTTAATGTACTTGGAAGTATGGTTTATGCGGAAGAACTGGGTATGCTAATGGTTAAAACCGAAACCGGGAATACAAAGCTATTTTCAAATGGGAATCTGCTTGTAAGCTCGGAAACAAAGGAAAAAGCTGTTTCCCTTTTTAAGGAAGCTGCAAAACAATTAGTAAGACTTTCCCGCTGTACCGGCTGCGGCATCTGTGTAAAAGCATGTCCTGTTGGGGCAGTTTCTATGAACGAGGGAAAGCCGTCTGTAAGAGAAAACTGCATCAGGTGCGGGAAATGCACTGAATCCTGTGTGGTAACTAAATATTTTAATAAGCTTGTACCTGATCTCGATCAAAAATTAAAAATTTGAATTTTCAAAGTTTAAATTTGCCGGACTTCTCCAAACGTGCTTACGCACACTGGATCTCCACAAATTTAAAATCATATGAAATATAATTATGTGTATATAAATTATAAATTTGGTAAAAGTAATGTCCACAAACCTACCCAAATGTACTGACCTTGATTACATTAATTTTCTTATTGCTGCATCTAACGTTTATAGCTGTACTGAAGCTGCTCGCAGTTCTCCTTCTACAATCGATGCTCCCTCTCATGATTGTTTTACTCGCCTTCTTCAAAAGCAACCTTCAAACACAGAATCTTTATGGGAAGAAGTAAGGAAATTCGTTATGCCTAAAGAAGGTTTTCTGATTATCGATGACACAGTACTGGATAAACCTTATGCAGAAAAGATAGGTTTCGTTCGTTATCAGTGGAGTGGGAAGCATCATCGTAGTGTTAAGGGAATTGGTCTCGTTACATTGCTCTGGACAGATGGTGTGAAAATTTTACCAGTAGATTTTCGCATATATAACATCGAAGAAGACGAAAAAACCAAAAATGATCACTTCCGTGATATGCTTGACAAGGCTGAAGAACGCGGATTTAAGCCAAAATATGTTATGTTTGATATATGGTATGCAAGTGTAAAGAACCTCAAAGCTATCAGGAAGAAAAAATGGCATTTTTTAACAAGATTGAAATCAAATCGCTTGGTGAATCCGGATAATACGAAAAATATGCGCCTGGATACAGTTGATATACTTCCTGAAGGAATTGTGGTTCATCTCAAAGAATACGGTTTTATTAAGGTATTTCGGATAGTCCAAACAGATGGGGACACGCAATACTGGGCTACAGACGTACTTGATATGGACGAACCCACAAGAGAAGATCTCGGCAAAAACTCATGGAAAATTGAAGAATACCACCGAGGAATAAAACAGTTCTGTGGTGTGGAAAAGTGCCAGGCAAGAAAAAAAGAGTCACAGAGAGCACATGTATTATTATCATTGAGAGCTTTTCTAAGGCTGGAAGTGCAAAGGATCAGAAACGGGATATCTTGGTTTGAAAGTAAAATGAAAATTCACAGAGTGGCAGCAAAAGCATATATAAACCGTCCAAGATACAATTTAAATTTATTGTAAGATTGGAACTGTCATGGAAAAAAGACTTGCAGCGCCTGTGATAATATTTTTAAATAATTCTAATTATATTTTGATACTGTACTCTTAGAATTTCTCGAATACTAACTAAACACCCCAAACTCTGAAATTAGACCATGTTCAGATAACGCAAAAATGCAAGAATTAGTGCTACAGAGCTGAGAACAAAAAATACCCCTGAAAACCGTTGACACTACATCATATAGATAGCTGAGCGCGGACATCCAGTTGCTTGTATTGGAATATACCAGTGCAACTTTAATTAAAGAGCTAGTAATTAAAAAAGGATGAAACTATAAAGATATTAATGCGGATAATGATGAAAACTTATATATATTCTTGAATCTGTTTCCCATAATATGTCAGAGGAAGAAAATCTAGATGAAATGTTAGATGTTAGAGTATCATACAGGAATATCGAAAGAATAAAAGCTATTGGTAAGATTGGGGATACTTTCAATGATGTTGTGACAATGCTTTTAGATTATTATGAAGAATTGCATTGTCAGGACTGGGTTAATAATGGAGCAATTAGAAATAAAAGCGAAGCAAAAGAATAAATTTGATACGAATGTTACTATTACTTAGCTTAATCTCTACAGAAGGCTTCAGTATATAACTTCAATCATCAATATATTATGTAGAAATACAACGAAATGCGCTTCCACGATCAATACTATCTATTTAGATATTCCGTTGCCTAGCACACAGAATGATCTTATCTTAATGATAAAGTGCGACCGATCTTAGAAAATTTGTGACTTCATCCTAGATCAGTAACAAATAGTAAATCACTATAAATCTTGGGTTTACCCTCTGCTTCCTTCAGAACCTTTTTCAGGAAACTATTAAACCATTTTGCAGACTTTTAGCTCTATATCTGCAAATCTTATCCTAACTAGAGAATTACATTTGCTCTATTTTTTAGCCTTCTGGAGAAGTACAATGAATCAGGAATATGAGCTCGGCTAGTGTAGAGCTGAACCTCAGAGGAAGCTTTTGCTTATTGTAATAACAGGGAGGCAATAATTCCTAGAAGTCTGCTAAAGCCCTTGATTATGGAGTATCTTCAGATACAGGAAGAGAATCTTGCAATACCTAATGATGCAGGCTTGATTGAGACCTGGATCTTTCTCCTAATACACATGCATACAATTCTCATGGTATTATTATGTACTCAAAAAGGAAGCTGGTTCACTTAGGGCTTTATTTTTGGCTCTTCGGTGTTTTGTGTGGGTTGAAAATAATTTCTCAGTTGATAAGTAACTACAAAAAATAGATAAACATCGATCTTGCATGTGATATTTCACAACATAAGTTTCTAAATATTAGATCTGTCACTCTTACATTCAGGAAGTGGATCTGAATTATCCACTCGAAACAGCGAAGAGCCTTATTTTTTCGGTTGTGAACACAAAGAGAGAATACACTCTGTTCCTGTGTAAAAGCATACGCAGTCCTCTGTAGTTTCAAGCATATCGACACGCTCATAAAACATTTTCTCAGGCAGTTTATACTTATCTGTCCATAGTTTATTCAAAAGGAATGCATATACCATGGCAGGATCCTTATGGTCGACAAAATACGCTCTTACTGCATCATAATATTTGTTTGATTCTATTCTTTCCACTGATTATCCCTATCTGTCACTAGACTGTTAATAATAAATTTTGAGCAGGCATAGAACAGACGAGCTGCTTGAATTTATATATATTGTTTATCGAGTTTAGGTTTTGACTGCAAAAGAGTTGTGCACTGATGAAATGGCTATGCATTTTAAAAACAACATGCTATGACTTCTCGGATGAACTCTTAATATATTCATTAATAATGAGGACTAACAACATCTAGACCATTAAGACCGTCAAGTCTTTCGGCTCTTTATAGGTTTCAAATTATTATTCCTCTTAACATGACCTTTAACTGCTCTCTATTACCGGTCCATGTTCAAAGTTCTCTCCTATTTATGGTAAGCTCCTATATTTCGCTGAAATTGTATTGTAGTCTCTTTTACGCAAAGTCAATAATACGAGTTCAGTCTAACACTTATTCAAAATCGCGTAGCTTAGGACTTAAAAATAGAAATACTTGAGCCGTATGACTTGTATAAATTCAGGGTTTTTATTCCCACATTTCAAATGATTTTATATAGAAAATAGTTCATACAGTAATACAATATGTCGAAAGACTTAAATTCCGACAGACCTAAAACAGGTTTCAGGCATCTGGACGGCGTTGAACAAATTATTGCCAGCCGCTGGAAAATCGGAGCAGCCTTGGCAATAGCAGTGCTTTTATGCTTAGCTATTATAATTCTGGTGCCTATGGCGGATGGAATCGTACTTGGTCTCGTTTTTGCTTACATTGGCAGGTCAATTCAAATAAGATTTAAAAAGCATAAAAAAATCGGTGCTCTTGTTGCTAGTCTCTTTATTTTCGTTCCTATAGTGTTCATTGTCGGAGTCGGAATTTTTGAAATCCTGAACCAGATCTCCTGGATCATCGACCATCAGGCTGCAGTCATGGGCGCAATTGCGGATTTCATACGCGCTCTTAATATTCCAGAAGAACTTATGGGAAGTGTCAATGAAGCTATCTGGAACCTTTTTACTTCCTTGCTTCCTGCAGTTGGCAGCATAGGGGTTATATCATATGCTCAGAGTATCAGTCTCTTTATTGTTAATTTCATTGTTTCGATCCTTTTTTGCTATTATATTCTTGCTGATGGGGAGAGACTTTACTGCGCTTTTCTAGGCGTGATGCCAAACGAGTACAAAGAAATTGTAAACCGTTACGCTTGTCATCTGGACCTGATTCTGGGAGGAATTTTCATTGGTAATGCCTATTCTGCCCTTATAGTAAGCGTGACTTCAGTTTTTGTTTTCTATGCTTTTGGGTTTCCCCATGTACTGGCACTTGCAACTCTTATTTTCATGGCTTCAGTGATCCCTCTCTTTGCCGGGTATATGGTACTTGTGCCTCTGGCATTAATGCGCTACCTCGAGCAAGGATTTGAGAGTGCAGCTCTTTTCTTTGTGGTTTCTTCCCTTGTAATTTATGGCCCTCCAGAATTGATTCTAAGACCCTACCTGACTGGTATGAAGTCCAAGATTCATCCGATGCTGCTGATTCTTGCTTTTCTCGGAGGAGCTTTCGTGGGAGGATTTGCAGGCTTTTTTGCAGCTCCTATCCTGCTCGGGGCTCTGGTTGCGGCTTACAGGGTTTACCAGGAATATTTCCACCCCGAGCTGGCGGACACTAACCTGGAACTCAAGAATATGAAATATTCCTTTACGGCTGAACCAGAAAAGCAAACCCAAAAAGTAAAATGATGAGCAGGAATACGCAGGAAATCTAAGAGAACTTTTCAGGCTAAAATAAGAGATATCAGTCGAAAGGGATTGCTTTATATTGTTGCAGGATATTAGGACTTTCATATATTCTTCTTTACTTACGTAAATCAAGATCTACTGACGGGGTAAACCGCAGACAATCCTGAATAACTCGTTATGATTTAGAACCGAATTTCATTCGGAAACATATTCAAGCGGTTTAGCGAACACGGTGATAGAATGCAGTTATTGCTTATCCATTCTGATTATATTGAATACGAAACCAAAAAACAAACTCCAGTTGCAGAAAAAATAGAAGAGTCCTTAAAGTCTGGCAGGCTTGAAGAAGCACTTACCGCTTTTACAGCTGTGGAAAAGGTAGACGAGGCAAATCCTGAGGAAGCTATAGATAAAGCTGTCTCCGAAATCGAAAAGGTTGCAGCCCAGGTCAAAACCAACCGCATAATGCTCTATCCTTACGCCCATTTAAGTTCTGACCTTTCCTCCCCGAAAGTCGCAGTACATATATTAAAAGGAATAGAAGCAGCTCTCTCAGACAAAAAATATGAGGTAAAACGTGCTCCTTTCGGATGGTATAAAGCCTTTACCGTAAGCTGCAAAGGGCATCCCCTATCCGAACTTTCAAGGAGCATCCGTCCTGAAGGAGCAGAAAAGGCAGCAAGTAAAGCCGAAACAGCCGGAGATAAGGAAGAAGTCGTTTCCGAAGCCCTGAAGGCTGAAAGTACTGCAAGATCCTACTGGCGGATTCTTACCACTGATGGAGAACTTCATGAAGTTGAGAGTTTTGATCTGACTCCTTATCCTAAACTTCAGCAGTTTGTAAATTATGAGATTTCCAAGAGCAGGGCTGTTGAGCGAGCACCTCCCCATGTGGAACTTATGCGAAGGCTTGAGCTTGCGGATTATGAGCCAGGGTCAGATTCCGGAAACATGCGGTATTACCCCAAAGGGAGACTCATAAAGTCCCTTCTTGAAAACTATGTGCTTGATGTCGCAACCGAGTTTGGAGCAATGGAAGTTGAAACTCCTATCATGTACGATATGAACCATCCCACTCTGAAGAAATACCTGGATAGGTTCCCTGCAAGACAATATTCTATCGAGTCTGATAAGCGGCAGATGTTCCTGCGGTTTGCAGCCTGTTTCGGGCAATTCCTGATGAACCATGACATGACAATCTCTTACAAGAATTTGCCTCTCCGCATGATTGAAATGACCCGCTACAGCTTCAGGAAAGAACAGCGAGGAGAGCTCGTTGGTCTCAGAAGACTCAGGGCATTTACGATGCCAGATATGCATACTCTCTGTGAGGATATGACCCAGGCTGTGGACCAGTTCAAGCAGCAGTATGACCTCTGCATTGATGTGCTCGAAAACATGGGAATTCAGATTAACGATTACGAGGTTGCCATCCGCTTCACCAGGGACTTTTACGAGTCAAATAAAGAGCTTGTAGTCAACATGGCAAAAACTGTCGACAAACCAGTGCTCGTGGAGATGTGGGATAAGCGTTTCTTCTACTTCGTGCTTAAGTTCGAGTTTAATTTTGTAGATGCCCTTGCCAAGGCAAGTGCCCTTTCAACTGTCCAGATAGACGTGGAAAACGCTGAAAGGTATGACATTTCTTATGTGAATTCCGAAGGTAAATTAGAAAGGCCGACCGTGCTTCACTGCTCTCCCAGCGGGGCAATTGAGCGCTGTATTTACGCCCTCCTTGAAAAGGCTGCAATGGAAGCCGAGAAAGGAAAGGTTCCCATGCTGCCTGTCTGGCTTTCTCCAACTCAGGTTCGGATTGTTCCGATTTCTGAGAAGCACCTGCCTTTTGCCGAAGAAGTCTCAAAGAAGCTTGACTGCAGAGTTGATATTGACGACCGCGACCTTTCCATAGGAAAGAAGGTCAGGGAAGCAGGCAGAGAGTGGATTCCTTATGTAGTGGTCATCGGCGATAAAGAAATTGAGGATGGCACTATTAATGTAACCATTCGGGCTGAATCCGAGCAGAATAAGCCGAAAAAAGTACAGATAACTCCGGAAGAACTTAACACGGGGGTCAGAGACGAAATAAAAGATAAGCCTTACAGGAAACTGCCACTTGCAAAATACCTTTCTGCAAGGCCAAAATTCATTTAAATTTATTTAAGTAGTGTCAGAGGCAACTAAAGGAGTATAATTCCTTATTTTCCTCTCCTCTTTGACTTTTTTGGCTTAAAATATAGGCATAAAATATATATTGATGTAATTCTTATTATTCAAAAGGAATTCCTTTTAAAGAAAAGAAGTTCCAGAGTTATTCTTTTGAGCTTCTGAATGGGAGCTAAAGACGAAGTTTTCTGGACCGGAGCTTTTTACGAATTATTTGCAATTTGCGGGGAGTTACTTCTTATAACGTTCACAGTTTCATGAAATATTTCCTGTTATGTGAACTATTTCAATTTCCAGAAACCTCTTTGTAAGGTACTTTCAGGTTCTGAAAATGCACTAAAAAAAGTTCTACAGTTAAAAGTGTAAGGACAGCGTACTGATGACAATTTCAAATGAAGCCGCAGCTGGTATAAGACCCGTTGAGCTTGAGCCCTTGAGGGAAGATAAGAAAGAAATTTTTGAAGATATTCTAAGATATTTCGAAACCCATCAGAAAGGCTACATCAAAGTTCCTACGGGCTGGGGCAAGACTTTTCTTTCAAAGCATATTATGAAAAAGTACTATGACGAAGGAAAACTTGTGCTTTTCCTCGTCTCGAAAAATAACCCTCTTCTCAGTCAGACCTATTATGACAGGAAGAAAAACAATCCTCTTTTTCCCAATAGCGCACTTCTCTCTTCTGAGCAAAAAATTGATAGAGATGAGCTTGCTGCAGTTTTGAAATCTCCCGGGAAAGAAAAAAGGGAAGGTTTTGTACTTTTTGCCTCCTTACAGACAGTGCTCGGAAAACAGGGTGCCGAAATCAAAGATCTTATTCTTGAGTATACAGACATTGCAATCGTGGATGAAATCCATAATTTCATCAATAATAAAGGAAACGATTTTCTCAATGAGTTTGGGGAGCGGACAAAGATCCTGGGAATGACTGCAACCCCATTCCAGGGTGTAGTCGGAAATGTCAAGTTCGTGGATGAAATTGCAGGAGATATGAGGGAGATCTATGCAAAAACGCTCCCTGAATGTATTCTGGATAATGAACTTGCTCCCCTTAAATATACAATTGCAGAGAGTTCAGAAGATATCTTTGAAATCTTTGACTTTGAAAAAGGGCTGGATGAACTCGACAAACAGGATCTTTTCCTTGACTGCAGTACTGCCGATAAGTTGAAGAAAGTTATACGAAGAACACAGCTTGCAAAAGATGTGTACGATTCGATGGTAGAGCAAAATGCCGTCAAGACACTGGTCTTTTGTGCTCCTGTCCGAAAGCGAGTCTATGGAACAGGGGCAAGCGGTGAAGGCATTAACGCTTTTCATGCTAAGCTTACGGCCTCAGTTTTTAACTGCGACGTTTCCACGACGAAACTGCAGCAGGACTCAGATCCTATCCTGCCTGTAGATTTTGAAAATTATACTCCTGAAGGGGAATTCAAAGACGCAGCATTTATCACCTCTGAACTGTCCAAAGAAGAACAAAGTGCTCTTATTACAGCTTTCAAAACGATAGGAAAGCCTCCATACGTCCTCTGCGCTGTAGGCATGCTGATTGAAGGTTTTGATTTTCCGGGCCTTGAAAACCTTGTCCTGCTGCGGCCCACCCTGAGCATGAGACTCTTTGAGCAGCAGGTCGGAAGAGTGACAAGACTTTCCGAAGTCTCAGGAAAGCAGCAGGGAAACATCTTTGAAATTTCAGATAATATTGATTCTCTCTACCAACACTTTGGGGAAGGGGTTTTTAACGGCGAAAAAGTTGACCAGGTCCAGATGCTGCAGCCTGAAATCCGCCTTGAAGAGCTATTTTCTGAGGGAGATGCAGCCCTGGCTATTGAAAAAGGAAAGATCAAGATTAGCAAGGTTGATTTAAGCACTCTTGGAAAAGGCAAAAGAAAAGGTGCTCAGATCAGGGAAGTGCCTGTTAGGCTTCCTCCTACTGCCCTCAGGGCAAAGTATTTCTCACGCCTGCTTGCCCTGACTGAGGAGAAAGACATCGGAGCTTTTGAGAGGGAAAAGCGGGAACTAATGCGAGCTACCCTGCGGTTCAGAGTCAGGGAATTAAGGGATGCGGAAGAATTCTCGATTCTTACGGCCCAGATTAATAAGCTAAAGCGTGAAGCCTACGAAGACCGCAGGCTGGGAGATGTATCAAGACAGCACAAACCCAAGGTCTTCGGAGAAGTTGAATGGCTGCTTAAACTTCAAGCCTTAAATTCCCTTAAGTATGAAGGAGGACGCCTCTCAATGCCCGAGAAAAACAGGATCTTAAAAACTCTGGGTTTTGAGCCCGATTTGAGAAAGATAGACACTTACAGGCTTAAATGCCTGAAGCTAGGTTCTGCCCAAAAAACCATTCCAGATCTTGCAAAGGTGCTTGGGTTCGTAAGCCGCCTCTCATCCTCGGAAACGTACCAGTTCATTGATAAAAAGAAGAAAGAACAGTGGAAGCGGGAATTCCTCCCTGCTGTTTACTGGGGTTTCTGCTTCATCAATGATTCTCCCGAACTCAGAGAACTCTTCGAATCCACAGAATGGGACAGGCGGGTAAAGAACATAATAAGGCAGAAATAAGCTTTTATTATGAAAAATCATTTTTTCGGAGAAGTTTTTCTTTTTCTCCATTTTTTTCAATTCAGCCTTCTCTGCTGTCCCGACTGATCTTGCCGTTAAATAAAGAATTTTGGAATGAGCTCTCTTGCCTGTTATCCTTTTTTCTTTCTACTTAGAGGCATAGAGTCCTCATAAAATAATATATTTTTAATAAAATATTATTTACTACTTGGGAGTGCGGAGGGTCACGAATGCCCAGACTTTTAAGTCTGGGATGAAGTGAACCCTCGCAGGTTTTTCGACATGCACCTTAAAAATCGAAAATCGTCACTTTTTTAATATAATGTTTTTTTGACACCATAGCCACAGGCGGTAGCAGCCACCTATGGCTAGGATGTGATAAGCATTGGAATTGCGTAGTTTTAGCCATGGCTATGGTCAGATCACCTACCACATCGTATTGGCGCCTAAATACAGATACAAAATATTCTACAACAAGAGAGTTAAAAAGGATTGCGAATCAATCATCAAAGACATTTGTGCTGAGAAAGGCTATAGAATACATGCCATGGAAGTGGTAGAAGATCATGTGCACTTGTTTCTGGAATTCCATCCAAGCACCTCCCTATCCAAGGTAATTCAACACCTAAAAGGAGGAAGTTCTTACAGATTGTTCAAGCTTCATCCTGAATTAAGGGAAAAATATTGGGGTGGAAGTCTATGGTCAAGTGGCAAGTTCTATAGATCAATTGGAAATGTAACTGCTGACACAATCAAGCATTATATTAACGATTCACAAGGGAAACCAAAAAAAGAGTTTAGATCAAGTAGAATAAAGAAATCTGGACAATTGGAACTAAACGATTTCTAACTTCCCGAGAAATCGGCGGACGGCCCGAAGCATACCCTACCTTTTAAGGTAGGGTGGCCGTCCGCAATTTGATTGAATATTTGTCTGGTTGTCTTTTACAGGCTCCTTAATATATCCTGCTTTCGGCAGGTCGACATTAGAGTTTAGATTAATTATTCTGATATCGTTTTTGAACATTCATAAATGTACATTTGATCTAAGGCTGGTTAACATGTGGCTCAACTCCCACGGCATATATAAGCAATGAAACATTTTTGCAAGAAAATTTAGCATAAGAATCTAATGTCTTGCTAATGTAAACTCAACAAATACACACAAATATGGCAAACCATTTCAAAAGCGCCATCATTAAAAATTCTCAAAATTTAATGTCGACCTGCCGAGGGTAGGATCAAAGATGGAACACGTATAGAAAAGCTCTATACAGCTGGATATAATGAATGGGATATGGCATTTTTTACAGGACTCCCAATATATGTAGTCAAGGAGTATGTAGAAATAATAAAGTCATATGAAAATGAAAAAAGTAATAAGACTGATATTGAAAATCAATAATAGGAGAGAATAAAGGGTCATATGAACCTATTTTGGGTTATAATCTATGTTATTGGTTTTACAGAAATTAATAAGGTATTCGAGGTTAGTTGCGACTCGTTTATTAGATATTGGATCTGATTCGATTGTAAATATTTTTAGAGATTTTTGAAATGCTTCTATCGCATTTTTGCAGTTTTGAGCTTTATCTTCCACATTAGCCAATACTCCATATGCAATTCCAATATTTTCTAGTATTATCGCATATTGAATTGAGAATCGTTCCACATTCTTAACTTTCAAAGCATTTTGAAGTGTTTCTATCGCCTTTCTACAGTTTTCAGCTTTAATTTGAGGTTCATTTTCTATTTCTGCCAATATTCTGTATGATCTTCCAATGTCTGTCTTTGCCATCACGTAAACAATTGGAGATTTTTCCACTGTTATGTTTTCCAGAGCATTTTGAAATGCTTTAATTGCCTTTTCACAGTTTTGAGCCTTATCTTCTACGTCAGACAGTCTACCATATGCACCTCCAATGTTGAATTGTGTCATTGCATAATCCAATGGAAACTGTTCAGCAGTCATAATTATAAGAACATTTTCAAATACTTTTATTGCATTTTTACAGTTTTGAGCCTTGTCTTCTACTTCTGCCAGTATGCAATATGCGCCCCCAATGTTGTTCTGAATCATTCCAAACATACATGGAAATTTTTTCACGTTCGTGAATTCCAAAGCATTTTGAAATGCTTTTATTGCAATTTTACAGTTTCTAGCCTTTTTTTGAGGATCATCTTCTACTTCTGATAATGTTTTGTTAGCACTTCCAATGTTGCTTTGTATCATAGCATAAAGTAATGGATATTTTTCCACATTCGGGACTAAAGCATTTTGAAGTGCTTCTATTGCCATTTTACAATTTTGAGCCTTGTCTTCTGCTTCTGCTAGACATCCATATGCAGTTCCAATATTGTTCTGTATCATTGCATATTGTAACTTTTCAACATTTCCATTATTCAGAGCACTTTGATATATTTTAATCGCAGTTTTCATGTAATCTGATATCTCTAATACACCAGAAATGCGGGAAAAGAAAGAGCTGAAAACTGTATTTCGATTAGTTTGGAATAATATCAATCAACAACTGATGGATTTCCAGAAAAAATTGTTTTTTGAAAGCTTTACGGAAAGTCAGATTAGTAATCCTATTCCTAAAAATTTAGGTAAGCTACTCGAAAATACCTTAATTCAAATCTTTTAAAAACTTCCATCAACGCCCGAATGCTCATGAAGTGAGCAAATATCGGGCGGTCACTGACAAAAAGAAGGGACAATAGCAGCAATAGTAAAATGTGTCATAGGTTAGCATATATAGCAGCAACTCAAGAGACCAAAATGAATTCAATATTCAATCCAGCACAGGGGTTTAGCCCTTATCTACGTTAAATTTTGAATCCTGGGCTCTCTAACTTGCGAGGAAAGAAAACAATTGAAGAAGGGATTATCATAATAATTAAAAATGGCTTGCCGGATTTCAATGAAGAGATACACGAAAAATTTCTAAAAGATGACTGGAGAGAGTTTAGGGGCCTAAAAGTTTGATGGTTCAAGTACCTGCACTACTCCTTATGTCTATTTACTTAAATAAAATCTCATCAAATTCAATCTGTTTAAATTGAGCAAAAACTGGCATATGATCACTTAAGGCAATCCAATCTTTATATTTACCAATAAAGCATGACTCTAAGTTATTGATGAGACTTTTTGAAGTAAATATGTAATCAATATGGTAAGCTTTTTCTTTCTTTTTCAATAAGAATAGTGTAGGATCTTTTTCATACCCAAATGTGGTATTAGTGTTGAATATTGTATCTGGAACACTGTGATATGTGCTATAAACATCATGTTGTCTTAATAGGTTTATTAAGTCAGTAAATGTGCCATATAAGGGATATTTAGCATTATCCCAGATAACGTTCCAGTTAAAATCACCAGCAATGATTATTGGTGTTTCAAGCAAATCTTTGTAGTAATTTAATGCACACCAAACATTTCCTATGTATCTTCTTTTTGGGACTTCTTTATTATTTTGTGCCCATATAGCAATGAGATTCACGGCTTTCTTATCGTTTATAAATACTTCAACTGGTAAGACATATTTATATTCCTCACAGTACGATTTATGTAAAGCCATCTTGATATTGTTGAAACTAAAGACACCTAACCCTTTCTTGTTATTGTTTCCAACCCATAAAACATCTGAATAAAAGGTGTCTTTGAAGTTTTCTGGATGTTCACATTCTGGAACAATTAGTAGGTCTGGTTTATAAGAAAGGATGTTTTTGTATTTCTTTCTAAAAGCCATATTACAGTTCCAAGTGATGACTTTCATATTGTTTAATCCATCTACCATAACTGAATTATCCAAAATCATAGAGATACAATTTATTATATCATTGTACTTCAGCATGATTTAATTTGATTGTTTCTACTTAACTAAATTTTGTCAACTATTATCAAGCTTAAGATATGTCCAAATCGGATGTTTTGGGTTTTACAAGTAAATTTTATTTACTCTAAAATAAATATTAAGTAGTTCTAAGACTATTATTGAATGTGGATAAAAGGAGTTCTATCCACATCTCTAGGGTAGGGTCTTATTGTTCAACCCACCACCTCAAGCCAGGGCAGGCTCACACTCTCCTGCCCATCTCTCTCCTTATTTCTTCTTTTAAGCTTCTATAGGTTCTTTAATATATTCAAAGATCCAGAAAGGAATTCCTTTTACTTCTCCCTTTTCTAGATGTTCCAGCTCATGAGCTGCACCATATGCCGGAATGCCTTCCAGTTGTATGTTCTTTTTCTGCAATTCCCGAACTTTTATCTTCCTGGTACTCGGATTTACCTCTGCAAATATTATCTTTTTCGCCTTCAGGGTTATACTGTAGGGCCTTTCAACCAGATCCCTTTCTTCTTTTGTCCCACACTTTTCCAGCCTGTAAACTACCCCTTCTTCCTTTATGATTTCAGGATCGATAAAGAAGTATATCTTTTCCACTGTATAGCCAGTCTTACTCTCCTCATTATAATAAGTGATTACATCCTTTATTGCCATGCTTTTTACTTCCTCGGTGGCATAACTCCAAGAACCTCCTGATTTCAGAGAAAGCAAAAAAGGAAGAAATAAGTCTTCTTGAATTCCAAAGCTGGAAATTATATTTTTTTCCTGGGCTAAAAACTTGAATGTTGCACGAATTTCTTCGGTATCCATATCCATGTCCCCATCTTATGAAATTGGACATCGTGGTCTATTTAATTTTCCTTTTCAAAAAAGCAACTTTAATTTTTGAGATAGTTCGAAAAGAAAGATAATCGTTTATCTTTTCCCATATTCGTGCTGAATCCCGCAATATCAAGTAAATAAACTTATTCATTAAATAATCGAATAAGTTCAGCTTTACAGCCAGGGACAGAAAGAAAAAGAAATAAAGCTTGCTGGTGATTATCCAGTCATCAAAAGGATTTGAAAATTATGGCAAATATTATTGTTGATCAGGATCGCTGCACGCAATGCGGTATTTGTGCAAAGATATGCGCGTTTGGTCTTATCGATCAAGCTGATGAGACTCATTTCCCTAAAATGCAGGAAGCAAAAGCTCCATTATGTATCAACTGCGGGCACTGCGAGGCTTTCTGCCCGTCACAGGCGCTCCTATTGGACTTACGCCCTGATGAGAAGGTTCCCCTGCCTGCAGGGGCCGGCACTATCTCCCCTGAAGACATAGCATTCTATCTTAAGAAACGCAGGTCTGTGAGGCACTACACCAGAGAGCCTGTATCAAGGGAGACTATTCTTGAAATCCTTGATATTGCCCGTTATGCCGCGTCGGGAAGTAACGGTCAGCCGGTGGAGTGGCTGGTTGTTCACGACCCAGAAAAAGTCAGAAGGATTGCCGAGCTTACCATAGAATGGATGAAAAGTCTGTTGAACACTGCCCATCCCATGAGCGGCTATGTACCTATATTTATTTCAGCGTGGGAGCAGGGAAACGATGTTATCTGCCGCGGTGCCCCACATCTGCTCTTCGCCCATATCCCTGAGGAAAGCCTAATTGCATCTATAGACGCCATCATCGCCCTCACCCATTTTGATATAGCTGCGCCGGCATTTGATATTGGCACTTGCTGGGCGGGCTTTGTTGCAGCGGCTGCCATGTTCTATGAACCTCTCCAGAAGGAACTCGATCTGCCCGCAGGAAGGAAATCTGCCTATGCGATGATGTTCGGCCACCCGCAATACAAGGTCTATGGAATCCCACGCCGGAAACCCCTTGAGGTGACGTGGCAGTAAGGTTTTGAGGAGATGCAGAATCCCCATGACAAAAGTTACCATTTTCATCGGGAGCCCACGGAAGAACGGAAGCACAGCTATCCTTTCAGAAGAAGCTAGAAGGGGACTGAAAGAACAGGGAGTTGAAACGGAGATTGTTTTCTTAAATGACCTGAATTTCAGGGGCTGCCAGGCCTGCTATTACTGCAAGAAAAATGACGTGGCGACGTGTGCGGTAAAAGATGATATGCAGAAGATCCACCAGCTGATACAGGAATCAGATGGGCTTATTGTCGCCACGCCTATTTATTTTGCAGGTGTCACTGCCCAGACCAAAGCATGGCTCGACCGGCTCTTTCCGTATATCGGCATGGACTTGAGTCCGAAACTGCCGCAATCAAAGAAGGTTTCGTTCATCTTCACACAGAACCAGCCAGATTCCCGGCTTTTCGAGACGCCCATCGCCATATTCATGCAAACGGTAGGGCTGACAGGATTGTCAGTAAAGGATAATCTCTTAGCCTATGACCTCGATGTCGGAATCAAACCGCCTGTGACAGAGAAAAATGAGTTCATGGAGAAGGCTTACCTGATCGGAAAAGGAATTGCTGAATTAAGGGACAGGTAAAAGAATATTGTCGGGGGTAAGTGGAATTATAAATTTCACGTGATAATATTACACTAATTTAAAACTGGATTTTGGGTTGAGTATACTATCATCGTGTAAGATACAAGGAGAAAGTTGTACGTATGGAAACAATCGAAGCCATTTTTACACGCCGAAGTGTCAGGAAATTTGAGAAGAGACAGATCCCCGAAACGGTACTTACAGAAATCATCAGTGCAAGCACCTACGCACCGTCAGGCCTTAATCTCCAACCGTGGGGTTTTGTGGTTGTACAGGATCAGGCATTGTTAACTCGTGTCTCTGACTACTGTAAACCACTCCTTCTGGAGCTCATGAAGGATGTCCATGAAGGAACGTCGGACGCGTTCAGGTCACTATTGGAAAGCAAGGAGTCAACTATCTATTACAATGCCCCAACAGTCATCTTGGTGATCGGCAAGACAGACAGCCAGTTCAGGTGGATAGACTGCTGCCTCTGTGCAGAGAATCTGATGCTTGCCGCCCATGCCCTCGGTATTGGCAGCTGCTGGATCGGGTCAACAGAACCTGTTTACGATAATGAAGAACTGATGGCCGAATTCCATATCCCGGATGGTTACAGCCCGATTGGCACGATCGCGTTTGGATACCCTGCCGAGAAACCCGTGGCCCCCGATAAAAAAAGCCCGCAAATAACATGGATTCGGTAATTTCTCCCCTTTCCCCATTTTCCGTGCTGTGGAAGTTACAGATTCCTGTTCTGCTCAAGAATTCTCGGTCTTTGATTCATTTTTGTAGATGTCCACTCAAGTTCCGAAGGGACTAAAAACATCTTGCGCATGCCAGTTTTTCCTCACACATTGATTTTGAAGCCCAGATCGAGGTCACAAGCCGGGATTCCCCCTCGTACTCCCCAGTTATGCAGGGGCTCTTCATATATTATTATCGAGTTATCCATCACATCTAGTCCCAGCTTTTTGAGGTTATCTGTAATATTTCTGTACAAGAGCCGCTTTGCATCCATAGTACGGCCCTCAAAGGCAGTTATCTCTACAAGGATGTATTTCTCGCTTTTTCCAGGAGGAAGGAGAAAATTCTCTTTTTTATACTCCTCAATCCGAATGTTCCTGTCGTGTTCAGGTATCTTGAAAGACTCTACAAGAGCTGTATGCACAGCATCTGCAACTGCATACTTTTCTTCAAGTGTCCTTCCTACAATTAGACTCAATTTCACCAGCGGCATAATAGATCCTTCTTTGATAGTTGATAGGTTATTCGTTTAATGTATTGCGCTTCAAACCATTTTTCTCACATACTCAGGTGCCTGCGGAATCTGGTGCATCATGCCATAAGACTTCCCGGAAGGGTAGTACTCGGCCCCAAGCTGAATTTTTCCTGCTGTTTCTTCACCTGCCATGTATTCAATAAATGCAAGCGCCAGATCGATGCCAGCAGAAATGCCTGCCGAGGTCCAGATATTCCCATCTCTCACAATTCTATCCTCTACAACTTCCACATCGCCTAACTCTCGCAGCCGTTCCAGTGAAGCCCAATGAGTGGTAGCTTTCCTGTTTGAGAGCAGGCCGGCCCGGTAAAGGATAAATGTGCCAGTACAGACAGAAAGTACAGCTTTACAGTGTTTGGCCTGCATGGCCACGAATTGAATTAGAGACGGATTATCCACTTCTTTGCGTGCGCCTTCGCCACCCGGTACCAGGAGAAAATCCAACGGAGGGCAGTCCGAAAAGGTGACATGAGAATTTATGGACATGCCCTTCTGACAGATCACAGGACCGGGATTCTCAGCAACCATAAGGCATTTCTCAGGTCCTTGAGCAAATTTGCTCCAAAGTGATATCATTTCCCACGGTCCGACAAGATCCAGCTCTTCCACGCCTGGAAAAATCAAAAATCCGAAATTCATATTACAAGTTTTGTAAATGCTTTTGTAAATATTTTTCCCTGGCAAAAATTGATCAAAATAGTGCATTGATTCTAAATATACATGTTTGAATTTAATAAAGGAGAATTTAAATGGGGACACTCTACCCATAGAGGTTATTTCATAGGGATGAAACTAACTCTTGCCCTGGAGTATCCCAGCTTAAAACCGTTAGCATTCATCGTTAATGAAGCAAATGTTAGTGAATACACAGTTTATCCGCAGATTCTAGAGAGCTAAAAAGAAGAAGGAAAATAAGAGCAGGAGACGTACTCTATTTCGATAGAGGTTATTATTCATATGAAAATTATGTAATCGGAATAGCAAAATACAAAATAGTTCCTGTTATTTTTCCTAAGATAAATTGCAATTTCAACAAACTTTTCGATATACTGAGATATCCTCTGAACATATTTGATTCAAAAAGAAATACGGAAGAAGAAAAGAAACTTTGCAAGAGATTGGCTAAAAAATTTAAATCTTTGATCAAAAATTGGGGAGAACTTATGCCTATTAGATCTCTCATAGAGGACACGTTTAAATTAGCCAAAAAAGCATGCAATATGGAGAATTTACACCGATATACAATGCGTTCTGTAAAAAAAATACTGCTCTTTAGCCGTATTTTTGACAGGGGTAGTTATTGCTTTCTCTATTAATGATAAAAGGGCGTTACGACGCTTAGCTGAGAGTTAAGAAAAAAAGCACCATAAATGTATAAGTCCAGTTAGTCTCAAAATAGGCTCTGTAGAATACTCTGAGATAAGAAATTTTAATTTATTTGAACAGAGTAGTCTGGTAGTTTTTATTTATTCTTTTTCAGCCCTTTGATGCTGATTTAAAGAAGTTCTCTGAAAATCCCTCCCTAGTATACAATACCATTGATCTGATGAACCTATTTGCCTGCGTTATCCCGTTAATTATAGTCTGCTCAAATTTTTCGTAGATGGTCGGAGATGGTTAAGAGATATTTGGAAATAGTTCAGAGATATGGAGATAGTTCATAGTATTCGGAGAGCTTTTCCATATGTGCGCTGCCCTTACACAAGTCTTCTCTCCACTTCTACAAATCTCGCTCCCATTTCGAATGCCTTTTCGCAGTCTTTGGGAAATACTTCCCTGCGCTGTTTGGCTTTATGTTCAGAATCAAATCTATCAGCAACTACCTTTGCGTAATCCTCAAACTGATATGTATCGCAGGAGAAGAGAGATTCGGTATGACCGAAAAGTAGGGAAAGAACCCGTTCATTATTTCCGATGTGCCATCCGTAAAGGTTTTTCATATCCTGCTCCGGGACATTCATCGTATAGATAAACCCTACAGGAATCTTTCGCGGAAACAGCGTGGTTGGAGGGTTTGTGTAGGTCAGGTAAGGGAACATCAACCGTTCCATGAAGGATCGCATCTCTCCGCTGACCGTCCCGAAATAGATTGGCGAGCCCAGAATAATCGCATCAGCTTCTTCCTCAATCTGTTTGAGCAGAGGAGTCAACTCATCCTTAACCGCGCACCGTCCATAGCTTTTTCCGTCTTTAAGTTTGCAGGCAAAACAGCTTGTACATCCTTTAAAATTAAGATCGTAGAGATGAATGAGCTCTGTCTCTGCTCCCTCAGAGGCTGCGCCTTCAAGTACTCTGTTCAACAGGGTTGCCGTATTCCAGCACTTTCTCGGACTTCCGTTAATCGCTATCATTTTCATAATTACACCTTTTCTTTCCAAGAGTCACAGTATTACCGATTCCTGTGAATAGATAAATGAGATTTGTTCCTCTCTATTTATTCCTTCCAGTTCCTGCTTCATTGTCTATTTTTTTATGCAGTCTCATAACTCATAATCCAGTAAAGTTCGTCTCCACTTTTGGGTACTTCTCGATAGAGCATTTCGTTTCCTTTCGAACATATGCGTGTTCGACTGATTAGTCAATCTATCAGTATGCTATGAATAAATAGGACTTCACAAGTTAAACTAAAGATCAATAGTGTAAACTTTCAAGGACAGTAGGAAAGTTACGTAATAACTAAGATTGCTGACGCGAACATATTATCCCATTGCTTTTTAAGGTTGAGTCAGAATAATTTTGATTTAGCTAGAACATTTTTAAAGAGGTATCCTTATGCGACAAAAATTAACGTTGGTTACTTTAGGGGTAAGGGATTTAGAAACTTCCCTTAAGTTTTATCGAGATGGTTTAGGCTGGAAGCCTTCTGGTGCGAGTCAGGGTATTGTTATTTTCTTCGATTTAGGCGGCATTGGTTTATCACTATATCCTCGAAATTTACTTGCAGAAGATGCAACTCTAAGTCCTGAAGGAACAGGTTTTTCAGGTATTACTTTAGCACATAATGCAAAAAGCGTTGAAGAAGTAGATGCCGTTCTCCATCAAGCTGAAAAAGCAGGTGCACAAATTATCAAAAAAGCTCAGAAGGTCTTTTGGGGTGGCTATAGTGGTTATTTTGCCGATCCAGATGGTTATTTATGGGAAGTTGCCTGGAATCCCTTTCTAGACTTTGATGAGAAGGACGCTTTAATATTCCCGTAGTCACATCGAATATCAGATGACCTTATGTAAATGTGATCAATCTCTGTTTGCCTATACCTTTGATCCTTAATTTTTCAGTCGAATACCCCTAGCTTGCTACGGGGATAGCACTGATCAGATACGGAAGATTTAAGCGCCAGCGAGAAAATACCCGTTGCTAACAGTGAGGTTCGCAAGCGCAAGTTTGATTGGTAATTAATTATTTACTGTTGGGTCTGATAGCCAAGCTGTGAAAGGTATGTACCTTGATTTTCATTCATTAGAGAATGCCGGACTGAAGGAACTCATACAGCACACTCTGGCTTTCTATTACTATTTTCAAGAATTCAGGATTTTTGAGGTCATGGAAAAGCAACTGAGATTAATAAATTCTGATTTCGAATGTGAACGTAAAAATTCATTTTATTTTTCTATAGATATCCATTTTATCAAAACTTTTAAAATTATATAAAATACAACTAACTTTTAAATATTGACAATATTCTCATAAAGATATATTTATTGTAAACGGGAGGAATAATTAATCTCATTAAAAACTTAGCCTGTCAGATTGACTCTCTGAGTTCTCATCAAATAATTCAGATAAAACTTAAATGAAATTTCGAGGTACATGCTGCCTAATGTAGGATAAAATAGGACTTACGCACTTTAGATTAAAATTAGTTACAATAAAAATACTGTGGTTAATAACAACATTTCAGGACAGCTAAAGGCTTAACTCTCTTGATTCTTCATTTCAACCTCATAATTACTAAAGAAAAAAATCATAAAATTAAAGGAAGAAAAAAATGGCGAACAAATCTACGGATGTATGCTCCTATCAGAGAGCCTGGACCCTTGACAACTGGTTTCGTAGGCTTTTGCAAAACCCTGACAAAATGGTTGGCGAATATGTCAAAGAAGGCCAGGTTGTTATGGATCTGGGCTGCGGGCCGGGTTTTTTTTCCCTGGCAATGGCAAAGATGGTGGGTGAAAAAGGAAAAGTTATCTCGGTGGATATTCAGGATGAGATGCTTCAGATAGTAAAGAGTAAAAGCGAGCGCGAGGGGCTTCGTTCTCATATTATCCTTCATAAAGCCCAACCGGAAAAGTTGGGTATCTCCGAGATGGTAGATTTTGCCCTGGCCTTCTACATGGTCCATGAAGTCCCGAATAAAAAGAGTTTTTTGAGCGAAGTCGCTTCCCATCTCAAGCCTGATGGCAGGTTTTTGATCGTTGAGCCCAAATTCCACGTCTCAAAGATTGATTTTGACAGCACCTTGAAAATTGCCCGATCAGTAGGTCTGGAGCATATTTCTGAACCTAAACTCTCACTCAGCAGAGCAGCACTTTTGAAGCCTGATTCTGAAGCCTGAGTAGATAAAATCATAGAGGTTCGACTTTAGCTGTAAAGACTCTAATCCCCGCAGACTTCATAGAGCCCTTTTTCTTTTACGGAAGTGAGAGCGCTGGTGAGAACCAACCCACTGCAAACAACGGGGTGCACTAGCGTAAATATTGATTGCATTAGATTTTTGCTTTAGTAATAGACACCTTACTTCCGGAACAAGAACAATCTGATTAATCGAAAAACGAACTTGCAGTCATTACTTCATCTTTCTTACATACGTGACTGCCCCGAGAACTACTGCGAGCACCCAGACATAGCTTATAAAAGGAGAGCTTTTTGATTCCGGGTAGAATTGGATTTTCCTTCTTGCTTACCTACAGTTCCTGTATTATCTGGCATCCCAGTGTCGTTTGTCTTATTCTCGGTTTGATTAATTGTACTCAACAACTCATCCAGAGTGGTATTTTCATCAGGTGTTATAGCTTTACCATTGTCAGTTAATGTGAACTTACCCTGCAAAAATCCATAACTTTGAAGTGATGACCAATATTCTTAGTGCCAGGGCTAGTATCTTTGATTGGATAAAACAAAACCTTTTCACCATTTTTGAAAAAAATATTTATATTTCACACGTCATCGAATAATATCGACCGTCAGTAAAATACTATGCTTTAAGTATCCCCATGAACCAAAAAAGAGCATTATCGCTTGAGGACGCACAAAAAAAGATATAATCCAGTAGTCTTCGCGTCTTATTTCCCTTCCATTTTCAATAACTGGCTATAATATTTTGGCATTTCATCAAGATTCGCTATCGCAGTCTTGGCAGTTAAACTGGTAACATTGAATGTAATACTGGTTCGCGGATTTTTGGTGGTTAAGAAGATACCATTTGATTTAGTATCTGTTCGCGGCTTTACGTTGCCATTTTTTGACTCAAAGTTCATACCGAGCCAGAACTCATGAAGGTTGCCTTTATATCTGAGCTGTCGGGCTATCATATTGGTGTAATCAAGTGAGAATTTCATATTTTGTACCTTAACTCCTTTACATATAAGAATAACTTCTTCCAGTGATCAATGCTCTTGACCATGTTTCTAGCAAAAATTCAAAATAAAGCCCAAATGTCCCCAGTCAATTTCCCGCTGGGACCAATATAACAAATTGATGTTTGAGCCTATAGATGTTGAATTTACAAATCAGCAAAAATAAAAAAATGTACACGAACTTATACCCTATGGAGGCTAAGTTTTGTATTTAATTCCTATTTCGTTTCACATAACATTTTCTAGATCTAAACATAGTATAGTACTGAATGTATAAAAACGTTCGTATGAAATTTGGTCGTGGGTGTGAGTTATTGAAAACCGTAATCGTTAGAAGCTCTCGATCATATTTCCTCGAACACGGTAGATAGTACTCGTTTTTTCTGAATTGATCAATGAGCTCATGTACACGACCTGAAATTTAAAGTAACAGAAAGGGGGAAATGCATTTTTCCGTTAAAAAACAATGTCAAAAGAATGAATCATTGAATTGTTTTATCCCCTGAGGAGGGGAGTTAAGGTCTATGTATAGCATGAGCTCACAATAAACTCTTTGGATAATACATGAATGAAATATCTTATGTATGAAA
This sequence comes from uncultured Methanosarcinaceae archaeon, assembly GCA_963722085.1. Classification (GTDB taxonomy): domain Archaea; phylum Halobacteriota; class Methanosarcinia; order Methanosarcinales; family Methanosarcinaceae; genus Methanosarcina. Next base: position 89,628 of record CAVRNH010000048.1, read on the forward strand.
AGACTGGAGAAACTGGAAAATATTACATTTTCGATTACATATATATCGATTCCATCTTTTTCACTTTTGAAAAAAACAATATTGGGCCATCTGTCCTCGAATATCACCGACCGTCGGTAAAATGCTATCCTTTAACTATCCCCATAAACCGAAGATAAGGCATTATCGCTTGAGGACGCATAAAAAAGAATAATCCATTAATCTTCTCGCCTTATTTTCCTTCCATTTTCAGCAACTGGCTATAATAATTTGGTTTTTCCTCAAGATGTGCTATCGTGGTTCTGGCAGTTATGCTGGTGTCATTGAATGTAATATTGGTTCGCGGATTTTTGGTGGTTAAAAAGGTATTATTTGATTTAGTGCCGGTTCGCGACTTTACGTTTCCATTTTCTGACTCAAAGTTCATACCGAGCCAGAACTCATGAAGGTTGCCTTTATATCTGAGCTGTCGGGCTATCATATTGGTGTAATCAAGTGTGAATTTCATATTTTGTACCTTAACTCCGTCACATATAGAGACTAACTTTTACAAATGATCAGTGATCTTGACCATGTTTCTAGCAAGAGTTTCGAAATAAAATTCAAATGCTCCCAGTCAATTTCCCGCTGAGATCAAAATAACAAATTGATGTTTGAGCCTACAGGTGTCGAATTTAGAAATCAGCAAAAATAAAAAATGTACTCAAATTATACCCTTAGAGGATAAGTTCTGTATGTAATTCTCTTTTATATCATATAACATTTTCGACACTGAATATAGTATAACACTGAATATATAAAAACATTTGTATAAAATTGAAAGTAACATAGAGGAGAAAATGCATATTCTGTTAGAAAAACAATGTCAAAAGAAAAAAATCATGAATTGGTTTATCCACTAAGCAAGGCAGAGTTAAGGTTTATACATAGCATGAAGATTGCTTTAAATCCAATTATTTTTTAGCACTATATTCCCGAAAGGGGATTAATCCCTTATCCTTAAACGAACATTGAAGTTATTACTTCATCTTTCTTACATAGGCGGCTGCCCCGAGTACTGCTGCAAGCACCCAGACAGAGCTTATGAAAGGAGAGCTTTTTGATTCCTGAGTAGAATTGGATTTTCCTTCAGCTTGTACGCTGTTCCTTTTGTATTTAACATTCTGGTTTGTTTGTCTTGTTATAGGTTTGATTATATCGAACACATGATTTAACTTCACTTTTTAAACTTAATTCAAAATTCATTAATTTAAAAAATAAGATAGGCGGAAAAGATTCAACCAAGGATATAACCCTGAAAAGCGCGGAAAAAACCGTGCTCATTAATTAGTGATCTTGAACGAAGCGGTTTTGGTTAAATTAATCCTTTAGATAGTTAGGGGCTTAATGCTATTGATTTTTAATTGACCGCGTAAGTTCTAAGTAAGTCCTAATACAGAATAGTTTTTGTGAGGTAAGAGATAATGAAAAAGAAACATGGAATCGGCATGAGCTTGATAGTAACACTGGCTGCTTTGATTATGATTTTATTGATTGGTATAGTAAGTGTGCCGTCCATAATTTCTTTATCGCTTAAGCATTCCAAGGAAAAAGTCAAGTCGTTCGGGAAGAGGATTAAATCTTTTTTTAGAATTATTGGCTCTTGAAGCTACTGTTTTTTCGGTTCAACTGCGTATTACTAAGAAATCCATCTTATGGGTGTAAATCAGTCAACAATAAACGATATACGAAAATTTTTTTATTTTCTAGTATAAACATACATTCGACAGCAAATACATACAATATATAAACATTTTTATTTTTGTTTTTATGGATATAACTAAGAGTTATTATAAGGACTTATATCCATCATACGGACTTATATCCATCAGGATTTGTTATTTTTCCTACTTACAATAAATGGTCGTGTACACGAGTCATGGATAATTCTGAAAAACTAGCACTATAGCCGTGTTCGAGAAATGTATAAAGAGTTTCTAGCAACTATGGCTTTCAACAACTCACACCCACGACCCAATAAATATATATTGATGAAGAGGTTCTCAACATTTAGAAGTTATTGATATCAATATAATCTAAAAGTATTGAGAGAATCAATATTAGTAAAAACATTTAATGGATTCTACGTTCATCTGCTTAAGAGGTTACGTGTATCGATTTCATCTTTTCCAGTTTAAAAAACAATCATACGCCACTAGTCCTCGAATGTCAGCGAGTGCTGGTAAAATGCTGTGTTTTAACTAACCCCATGAACCGAAAAGAGGGCATTATCGCCTGCGGAAGCACAAAAAGATATAACCAAGTCATTCTCGCAGCTTATTTCTCTTCCACTTTCAGCAGTTGTGAGTAATAATGTGGCTTTTCACTAAGATTCGCTAGCGCGAGTTTGGCACTTAAGGTGTCATCATTGGTTATAATATTGGTTCGTGGATTTTTGGCGGTTAAGAAGGTATTATTTGATTTAGTAGTGGTTCGCGGATTTACGTTGCCGTTTTCTGACTCAAAGTTCATACCGAGCCAGAACTCGTGAAGGTTGCCTCTATAACCAAGCTGTCGGGCTATCATATTGGTGTAGTCAAGTGTGAATTTCATACTCTATATAGCATGAGGAATGCTTTAAATTCGATCCTTTTAACACTATATATATCCCACAAAAGGGATTTATCCCCTGTACTTATCCTCAAAACGCAATGTGACTGTTAGCTGGCTTCAAAATGGATATTTAAGTATCCAGACGTTTAGGTATAAATCTTTTAGATAGATCGGATATATCTTCATTCGTAACTATCCAGCCTAAAAACCAGTTAGCTGAGATCTGTCTTGATGTAATAGGTACGATAGTACTGACTGACAAAAAAGAAAAAAACGTAATCAATAGCAAACAATTATAGAAAATCAGCTCACGAAATTTGCCAATTGAAACTTAATAATGGTAGCCAGTGGCATGAACTTTACCTTTTGTACCTCTTTTTTGATTAACCTCAAGTCATTTTAACGCAGCAACTTTTTTGTACCTATTGTTTATAGCATATGCGTTAGTGGAATTTGACTTAATTAGATTTTTGCTCCTGGTAATGGACACACTTACTCCCGGAGCAAGAATGGTCCGATAAATCGAAAAGAAAGCATGTGCAATTATTACTTCGCCTTTCTTACATATGTGACTGCCCCGAGCACTACTGCAAGCACCCAGACAGAGTTTATAAAAGGAGTGCTTTTTGATTCCGGAGTAGAATTTAAATTTCCTTCTTGCTTGCCCGCAGTTCCTGTATTATCTGACATTAAGGTATCGTTTGTCTTATTATCAGTTTGATTTTTTGTTTTCGGAGTAGAACTGGAGTTTTCTTCTTGCTTGCTCGCTGTTCCTGTATTATCTGACATTATGGTATCGTTTGTCTTATTGGCTTGATTAATTGTGCTCAACAACTCATCCAGAGTTGTATTTTCATCAGGTCCTTATAGCTTTCCCATCATCAGTTAATGTGAACTTACCCTGTAAACATCCTGTAACCACGAAGTGCTCAGGACTAATATCCTTAGTACGAGGGCTAGTATCTTTAGCTTAGATAGAGTAAGACCTTTTCGCCAGTTTTGAAGCTCGGTTGATCTTCTGCATCCATGGAGATGTCTCCGACTTTTCCGCTCTCCACTCTCACAATGATCTCTTTAGGTGATAATGGGTTTTTGAGGTATTTATCCACATTTATAACAATATCAGTGTAGATGAGGTCATAATGGGCCGATGTTCATCATTTTCATCAGGTTCTTTTCCGTCGATAGTATTCCATTTGCTTGGAAGTATTTCCTTAACTGTGCCTATAACAATTGTATCGGAATAGTTACTTAAATCCTCATGGGTGAGTGCTACAAGTGATGAACATGCTGCTAATAGTTACGAGGTTCTCTATATTATTTGCAAGTTTGATAGCATATTGTTTGAGGAACTATTTGCAAGTTTACTACTATCTTGTAAGAGGTTTGGTAACGCTAAAACATTTAATGTCAGCAAAGAAAGAGCTAAAACAAAAAATTCCATATTTTATAGTATTTCTCATGGTTCTGCCTCCAGGCGCATGGAGTTAAAATTGGGCTTGATTAATCAATTTAAAATACATCGCCAACTATTAATAAATATTTATGAGCTTTCCTAACCCAAAAACCTGCACAATTCCTCCAACGATCAAATTCAGGCCTGCCAGTAAAGCCAAGAACATATAAACCTAAGGCGAATCATTTAGTGGCTCTGCCTTTAAAGAAAGTGTAGCAAAAAGTTCCTTCTTGCCCGGCAGCCCGGTAAAGGTCGCTAATACCTTTATCCCATGTTTTTTCGTCGATCATTTTTAGCTCCAGCGCCTGCTTTCTGACACCCTCGACCATTGCAGTGAAAGTATTTTTCGTGAACCCCTCCACGAGATCGGGTTTACTTGAATCGACATATACCATCCTTGGGGAGACACTCACGTTTTTATAACCAGCTCGATTTATTAGAGGATAGATCTCCCTACCTATGAGGGAATTGCCTCCCAAAAGTTCCTGGATGTCGATCAGGCACTTTATTGTTTGCATGGCTTCATCGCTCCTGGGGTAAAAATAGCTTGAACCGTGGTCTCCCTCAATGACAGTTATCGTGCCCCCTTTTTTGAGTACTTTTTTCACCGACAATAAAGCGTCCAGAGGGCTTTTAAGGTGTTCAAGCACAAAGCATATGAAAACATGGTCAAAAGTCTCGTCCTCATAGGGTAGATTGAAGACGTCTGCCACCCGGAAGTTAACATTCGCCAGCCCCTCTTTTTCAACCAGTAGTCTTGCTTTTTCGATTGATTCGCTGGAGATATCAATGGATGTGATACTGGCTTCAGGGCTGCTTCTCGCCAGTATAACCGTCTGTGCGCCCACACCGCAGCCGGCTTCAAGAACTCTGCTCCCCGGAGGATATATGGTATCATGATGCAATAGCACAGTTAGAGTATTTGCCTGATCATGAAGTCGAGAATTTTCCCTGTTAGAATATCCGTGTACGTAATCCATCTTATCCACCATATTCCATAATAATTTATTTTCTGATGCTAATGTGTCCTTTAATGTACTTATGTGTACAAAAATCTAGTGCTAATAGTATGGCTATAATAAATGAATATGGTTTTAACGATAGGTAAGGCGATTAAGCACCTGCCTGGCTCCGGAAAGAGAGAAGCGAAGAGGGCTGGAATTCTTTTTTAGAAAAAATATTGTCAAACCCCGGGTTATTTCACTAATTCTACGCTGGACTGTACTTTGATGGCAGGAAGTCTCTGGACAGATCAAGGCACCTACTATCATCGTAAACTGCAAAAAAGACCAGTTCATACACATGAAATTGTTATGGAGATGGTGTGAGAGATTGCATGAAGGATTGCAGGGCCAATGGTTTTCAGATTTATAAACCACTTAACAAAATCACTTAAACCACTTAAACCACTTAATAATCTGCTTTACCAGCTACCCGCTATAACTTGCTGAGAAAATCTTACTTGCATATCAAAGGCTTTTTGCAATCATTGGGAAATTGTTTCTCCCGTATCCCGGCTTTTTTTTACAGGATCGAATCTTGTTGCAACAATCTTCGAATAATCCTCGAACTGATAAGTATCGTTTGCCACAAGGGATTCCGCTGCTCCAATTTTGGCAATAATTGGTGTCAACTCATCGTTTACCGCACACTTACCATACTTTTGCCACCCTTAGTTTTGCATGCAAAACAGCTGATACAACCTCTATAGTTGAGATCATAAAGATGACTAGCTAAGTCTCTGCTCCTTGTGACGCTGCACCTTCCAGTGCCTTACTCAAGAGTGTAGCAGAATTCCAGGTTTTCCTTTGACTCCCATTAAATGCTATTATTTCATGTCTATATCCTCCGCCTTTATTGCTTGTTTTTTCAGGAAAATTCTGCTTAAAAAGTACTTGTTTGCAGCATGCAAAAGCCTGATTTTCATACTATTTGTCGATTTCGTTCAACTCATCTTGAACCTATTAAAGAAATCTTTTCACAGGTTGTCACGTTTTGTAAAGAAATGGATATAATTGGTTCGAGTATATCGATTGACGGAACAAAGATTAAGGCAAATGCTTCTTCGAGACAAAGCAAGAGTTAGGATGCTCTCGAAAAAGAAATTGAGAAGATACTCAAAGAGAGTATTGAGACAGATAAGTATGAAGATGAAATTTATGGAGACTCTACACCATATCAGATTCCAGAAGAACCGGTTGACAAGAAGAAAAGATTGGAGAAAATAATAATTGCTAAGAAGAAGCTTGATGAAGAAAAACTGAAAAAAGTGAACATCACAGACCCAGATGCTAAAATTATGAAACATAAAGGTGGAAGCAAAAAACCTTCCTACAATTGTCAGGTTGCTGTCGATGAAAAGGAACAAATAATCGTTGCAGCAGATGTTGTTAACGAAGAAAATGACTTGCATCAGATAGAACCAATGATAGAAAATGCTAAGAATACACTGGGATACAAGCCTACAATAGTGCTTGCGGATGCAGGTTATTTTTAATATAAGAATGTAGATTTTTTTTGAGAGAAGAATTGATGCTTATATTCCAGACAACTTTTACAAAGCTGAGAAAGAAGGAAAAACCAGGAAGTTCAGGAAATATCTTTTTACATATATGAAGAAAAAGAATGTTATTATTGCCCTGTTGCATTTGAAATCCCCTTTACGAGAATACAAAAGAGGAAAAATAAGCCGGATTTATGGTATTATGTCTGCAACTACTGTTCTATTTGTGTATTGAAAGATGCATGTACTGGGAGTGGAAAAATGCCAATATCCTGAGATCCTCGGGAGTATCTAATGGATGATATAAGAACAAAACTGAATACCGAAGAGGGAACAAAAATATCAGAAAAGAATGTCTATCGTATAACCTGTATTTGGGCAGATGAAAGAGGATAGAGGATTTTGGGAGTTTCTGTTGAGAGGAAAAAGTAAGACTGCAATTGAATTTGTTATGATGTGTCTGTACATAACATAAAGAAAATGGCAGATCTCATAAAATGAGAAGTGAAAAACCTGAAGGAAATTCTGAATATGATAACTGGAGCAGGAAGTCAAGGCTGGAATGTAAGGGAATTTTTGGAATCGAAGCACTAGCGAGAATAGCAAATAAGCTATGTTGATCTGAAAAATTTGGATATTGAGGAAAATTAAACAAGAACAAATTGAAATGGGTAGTACCCAATTGTAGAATTTAAGAAGGTTATGGGACAGCCTGTTTGAATATTTTTCTAAGCTTTTATATAATTTAATGTAAAAGTAATATGTAATAGACCAAATTCTAAAAATAAATGCCTGAGTTCCCCAACATTTTTTCGGTGATCCCCCATGAAAGATAAAGACAATCGTTATATTCCGGACCCATGGGAATTTGCCCAGGAAATTGCAGAGGAAACCAGACAGCTTCGCCGTGAAATTTTAGAAGGAATCAATCACATTTACTATCCTCTGGATTTAAGGCGCAACAATTCCCTAAAAAATCTAAGCCGTAACCTGCATAGTTTGCTTGAAAAGAAACTGTGGCTGAAAATTCTTTTAAGCATGGGGCTTGGAGTACTTGCTGGACTTTTTCTTGGGCCTTTCGGAGGGTATGTTGACCCTGCTTCTGCGGCAATAATAGGGGAATGGGTTGCTCTTCCTGGCTATATTTTCCTCGGGCTTTTGAAAATGATTGTTATACCGCTTATTCTTGCTTCAATTATACTGGGGGTAGCCTCAAGCCAGAGTATGAGCGAACTAAAAAAGACAGGGCTTTTAACCGCGACTTATTCAATAGTAACAACTGCAATTGCAACTGCTATTGGGCTGGGAATGGCACTTTATATTCACCCTGGGAAATTTATAAGTGGAACTGTTATTGAGAACGCACTTGGAGGAGAAGTGCAGGCTGCACCTACTAACCCGGGTTTCAACCAATCTGCTCTAACTCTTCCCTCTACACTTGGAAATCTGCTCCCTTCCAATCCTCTCGGGGCTATGGTTGATGGGGAAATGCTGCAGGTCGTAATTATTGCAATCATAATAGGTATCGCCCTTGTTTCTCTAGATAAGAACCAATCAACTCCGATGGTTAGCGTTCTGGGTTCAGTGCAGGCTGTCTGCATGACTGTGGTCAAGTGGAGCATGTCTCTTGCCCCAATTGCTGTTTTCGGGCTTCTTACAAAGTTTACCATCAAATTTGGGATCGAAGCCCTGGCTGGAATGGCTGTATACGTAGGCACAGTGCTTGCAAGCCTGCTGATCCTGATGTGCCTGAATCTCCTGATCGTTTTCGTTGTTGCCAGATATAATCCCTTTGAATTTTTGAGAGCTATACGTGATGTCGTGCTTCTAGCCTTTTCCACTTCAAGTTCTGCTGCAGTAATGCCTCTTACTCTCAAAACCGCAGAGGAAAAGTTAGGCGTAAGCCCTTCTATTTCTCAATTTGTAATCCCCCTATCTGCAACTATGAATCTGAACGGGACTGCTCTATATCAGGGTGTTGCCACTGTTTTCCTCGCTGAAGTTTTCGGGATACATCTTGGATCTTTTGAGCTTTTGATTGTAATGGTCACAGCTGTTGCTGCTTCTATAGGAACCCCTTCGATTCCTGGCGTAGGGCTAGTCGTCCTTTCCATAATCCTGGGAAGTGTCGGTATTCCTACAAGCGGGATAGCTCTTATAATGGGGGTCGATAGGATCCTTGATATGAGCAGGACAGCAGTAAACGTAACAGGAGACCTTGTAACCTGCAAAGTTGTAGACCGGCTGCTGGGAGGAAAACCTGAGAAAAAGTGTGTGGAGGCAACTTCAAACATTGAGGGACACCCTGGAGAAAAAACAGAGGAAAAGATGAATGTAAGCTCCGAAGTTTCAGCTTCTGAGAGCTCAAATATTTAATCTTGGAATAATTCTCTTTTTGAACTATTCTAATGGCCTAAAAAATGGCTTGAATATTCAAAATGTTTTTGGATACAGACTCCTTATTGCGCCGTGTGGCCATAGTCTGTGAAAAAGAATAATTCAATAGTGGAGATTTCTTATCCTATATCAAGTAGGGCAACAGATTATAGCCGTCAATAATTCACAGGAGCGTTCGAGTAGGACAGACTGTCGAAAGATCTCTGCCTGCCTGCAATACTGCCGATTTTGATAGTTGGTTACTTTAATATACTTACTGAGTAAAATTTGAAACAGTATTATCTTTTTTTCAAAATATATGAAATTTTATAAATATGAATATATTTTTGTGTTTTGACGATATATTTTATTTATTGCCATTCTGGGGGGAAGTGGTCTTTGAGTAGTAAGAAATTTAACTGTTTGGCTGCTGTAGGCATTGTCATTTTGTGGATTTTAACTTATTTCAGTTTACCTGGTTAAGTTCCGAATTTTGACCTGAAAAGATCCTGTTTAATAGTATTATATTTAAAGAGCTATCTCTAGTTTACAACTGGTTAACTTGCCGTCCACTTGGAAAGTCTCTACAATGTTGCTCTAAAATTTTTCATATACCGGTTATTTGCAACTGGAATAAAGTTTTATCGCCTTTTTCATCTTTTTCGGGGTTAAATCAGCAAGACAAAGTATTATGGTATCAGAACGGGTATTTACTACTCTACCCTAATATAGTGAATAAAAATGCATTCCTTATTATTCCCGCCTCTGGTGCCCGAAAGCCGTAATGTCCGGCCTGCGCATAACTTCAAAAGGTTGCTATGCTGAAATTCAAATCTAACGTGAATATACATGCCAAGAGATCGGATTTTTTGAGTGGTCAATATTCATTTATGCTTTTTCTACATGGAGTAGGAATGATCTCTCCACATAATTAAGGGTGAAAATTCACAATTATCATTTTGCGAACTCAACCAATAGTCCAAATACAAGTAGAAGACACCACTACAGGATTTTTTCCCCATTTTTGACGATCAGCTGCAATCTATATGTTTGAATTAGCCAGCAAAACAATTCAACATCCAGAGACATTTAAATATACTTATTACTCTAAAAAGCATTAAACCCACGAAGGTGATCAAATGTCAGCAAAAAAAGTAAAGAAAGATAATAAAGAAAAAGAATTAATAAAGAAACTAGAACCAATAGCAAAGGACTCACCTACAATAGAACAAATAAACCTAGAAGATGAACCTATCAAACGTAAAAAAATCAAATAAACGGCACGATACAGGCAACGCAGACAGGTTATGGCAGTGAGAAAGCCGACTCACTGCAGCAGGTTGACCGCTACGCGGAATATAAAAGTCGGTATGATACCTCTTATAGTCTCGATTCGTTGGCTATTACGTAAAAACGCGAGATGACCCCTTAGATAAAAATATCACACTAATCGTTCTTTTTTATTCATTTTTTCCATCCTTTAAACATTTAACGCATTTAGATAACGAATCAATAAATCCAATAAAAGGAACTGCAAACAATACCTAATTAACAACACTCTGATTTACACAAAAACTAACAAAAGTTGTAAAACCCAAACAACAATAAAAAAGCCTTAATGAACCAGGACATCCCCTTAGCCCATTTCATATTTTCACTATTCTACCTTCAAATAACTAAATAGAACAAATAAACCCAATAGATAAAAAACAAAACCAACAACAAGCGCATTTAAAAATTTATAATACAAGAACAATAGATAAATTTCCTGCAGAAAAAAATTCGAAGAATGTTGTGCATCACAAACAAATCATTCATAGTTTGAAAAACATGTATATATTGATCCACAGATGCATGCAGTAGAATTTTTAAGATCCAATCAAATGTATTTTACTTTTTTAAATTTCATTCATCATCATCGTGTGTGGTAAACAAATGAATTTCATGAAGCTGTTCATGAAGTTGTTCATGAAGTTGTTCATGAAGTTGTTCATGAAGTTGTTCATGAAGTTGTTCATGAAGTTGTTCATGAAGTTGTTCATGAAGTTGTTCATGAAGTTGTTCATGAAGTGCAAATGAAAGTTCATGCTTGCAAATGAAGGCTTGCATATACCTGCTTGCACGCTGATCGAATTTTTTATTACATGTGTAGCCCTTAAAAACCGTTTTTTAATGGGTTTACTTGTGTTTTTACATCAGTCATTAATATTAATTTTATATTGGAGGATAATAAAATGATAAATTTCGAGATAAATTATAATGCGTATATTAAGACTACAGAAGTATCTCTTGAAGGAGCTAACTTTCAAGGAGCAAATCTTAAAGGTGCTAAGAACTTAACAATTGACCAGCTTTCTAAAGTAAAAACACTTTATGATGCAAAATTAGACGAAGAATTACTTATACCATTAAAAGAGAAGTACCCTGCCCTTTTTGAAAAACCTAAAGATGAACCATGAATTAATCCATGTGTGATGAATAAGATTTATCGCATGGACAGTAGAATCTAGTTGATATAATGCATTCTATCTTGTAATATATGAGTATAAATTAATTGATAGTATAGGCTTTCTGATTATTTTTATAAACGTAAAGTTTATAACTTAAATCGTGTTTTAATTCTCAAATAAAGGTGTTATCTGCCGTGTCCCAGTTAACATTGCCTCAAGATCTATTGAATGACTTGAAGAAGTTTATTAATAAATTTAATCATGTTAAATTGCCAAATGGGACGACGATGCCGTCTACACATCCTTTATTGATTGCCCAAGCATTTATTTTAAAATATCAAGATTATGGAAAAAAGTATGGTCTTCCTGCAATAACCAATGCTGTAGAACATATGATAGGACAAAGAATTTGGCCTTCTGATAAAAAGTAGTTGTGATAATTTTTTAGCTCATCAATAACGATTTCCAATTTTCATTAAGGGACAAAGTCCCGTTTTGAAGTCACTATAATTTTTAAAACATTCTTAATTTTTAGTCGGATTATTTTATATAACCCAATGTAAAATATGTTGTAATGAATATAAATAACGGTTGCATCCATTTTAAGTGCCGTAATTTGAGTGTGCTTCATTTTTTTAGTATGGATCGAGAGCAAATACCTGTGTACGATCAATGTGATTTAAACTTGATTACTCCATTATGGGGCTGTAGTCCTAATTGTGCGTCTTATGATTCAAAGGGCATGACATGCGCCCCACATAAGGAATTAATAATAGAGAATGTAACAAGGCAATCTTTTTTTCAAAAGTTCACATAGAAAAACATCTTATTACATCAACTAAGGAATTACCGTATTTGAGTATCACTTCTTAGAGAAATATCACTATTTTTGAATAAGGATACCTAACATTACCACCAAGAAAACCACCATCTAGATATATATGATTTAGGACTTAAGCCAACTTTTATGAACATAGTCTTATAAATTAATGTGCCATAACGGTTACTAGCGTTACCTTGCATTACATTTTAAGGCATAAAATAAAAGAGAACACTTCTAAACATTTATGCTCTAAAACTAAAACGTGATGTCTAATAATAATGGAGTATCATATTGGGGGGAAAATATGAATAAAAGTAGAAATAAACCAAATGAAGAGGAAGGCTCAATAACACCTAGAGACAGAGATATTACTTTTGAGAGAGGCACGGAATTTGTAGTTCCTTATACACGGGCAAACCTTAACAAGTGTAAATGCCCACAATGTCCGGTACAGGCCGACAGTAATTGTGTGAAGGATAAACTTGAGAGTTTAAAAAAGGCAATGGAGAATATGCCTGAAGGAGAAGTCCCCAATCCCGAGGACGTTCCAGGAATATACTGCTCAACAGGCAAAGCCAGATGCGAAGATCTTAATCCTGACAGAAAGTGTATTTGCTATACATGTGATGTCTGGAATGGATACAATCTGGGCACAGGAAAACCATCTATGTATTTCTGTCAGAAAGGCAGAGCAACCTGATTTCCCATTTGGGGTAGTAGTTTTGTTTATACATACTATTACCTCTTTAGTTATTAACACGTTAATTAAAACTGTTTTTTATTTTTTAGATCTTTTCGTATATACTGGAACTCTCATCGGCCACTGAGCATATGGTATATGCTAGAGGCATTAATGTAATTTCATGGCAGATTGCACTCGTTCTATTGTAAACAAAGAATAACCACTTATAAACCGGACGATTATTTATTAAATAATTAGTATTAAATTGCTCTAAATAAAATTGTGTTTTATTATGTTTAGTCTATATGGCCTGTCGACTTGAGTGGCCGAACTCGCTTTTGGGGGTAGAGAATGAAGAGGACGTTAATAGCTTATCTGCTAATGCTTTGCTTAATTTTTCCGGTCGGATCAGCGCAAGCACAGTTTGGAGGGGGTAGTTGTGGATCCATAAGATACTCTGGTTTTACACCTGATATTTTTGAGTGTATGAAGCTAGATCTTCAGGACTACGGTATCTATGTCCCGCCGGGAGAAAGCGGAGAACTTTCCGGCAATGGAATTTCTGATGATTTCGAATGGGATGGAGAGTCCAAACTTACTATCACAGTTACGGAAAAACCTTTTTTCTTTAGCTGTAGAACTATATCCAACGGAATAAGACAATTCGCACAAGACTGCCAAGGTCCGTGAGAAACAAATGGTAGCTTGGGTTAAAAGTATGAGCGAACAGAAACTGGCTACTTTAGGCTGATAGATAATTAAGGTTTAAATGCGACATTTTGTGTGTGAATGTATGTTTCCCCCAAAACTCATCCAGTTCTTCCTTCAATACTTTAACATTCTTGAATGATTTTATTGACGTTAAATCTTCTCTTGTCGTTTTCCAACAATATTCTGTTGGGTTCCGATCTGGAGTAGCTGGAGGGAAAAGCAATATTTGCAACCAATATTTGTTCTTTTGAAAGAATTCCCTTGCCTTTTTTGATTTATGCCACGGCGCTCTGTCCATTATAAGAAATATCTTTCTTCCTATTTCTTTTTTAAACTTGATTAATGATTTCAAGAAAGAGTCTGTATTCTTTTTAATTCCTAAATCATACCAATAAAATTCTCCGTTTTCAGTGTAGAATCCCCCAATGTTGATTTTGGCTTTTGAACCACTAATAAATTTAATAGGTTTAGAGCCTTTTATTGCCCAACATTTTGATCTGTTTGAATCTACGTAAAAAGTGCTCTCATCCTGGGTGACGAATAAATGGTTAGGATTTAG
>CAVRNH010000049.1:0-11199 GCA_963722085.1 uncultured Methanosarcinaceae archaeon
ATTCCGAACGAGGGGAGATCGATAGCGGAAGACTCACTTCCGGATTCTGTGTATTCAGGTACAAGTTCTGTCAAAAACGCAGTCCCCCCAGAAGGGCAATGAAAAGTCCGGCGATAATGATATCTGCTGTTGAGCCGGGATTAATTCTTTTTTTAAGAAGCTCATCGTCAAATTCCTGCACTGCAGGAAGTAAAGACGAAAAATCTCTGGTCATATCAACTGACGAATCTCCTGTCACATTACCTGATGAATCTCCTGTCACATTACCTGATGAATCTCTTGACATATCGCCTGAAGAGCCTTCCCAGGCCGAGATAATTTTCCCTGCTCTGGCTGACACATAATCTGCGGTATCCTCATCGAACTTGGTCTGGATAAAAGTATCTCTATGCTGGGAAAGTAACTTCAAAAAGGTATATACAATAGCTTCATTGATACCTGTGCCTGTACAGTTCAAAACTTGGTTTTCGGCTCCAGGATTTCGGGACTGCATGAACTCAGTTATAATTCTTGCTCCCTCAAGGCAGCGTCCGAAACCGGAGGTCCACTCATTTGCAATCACATCATACCCTTTTGATATCTCCATAAGTTTGTAAAGCGTAACTTCCTGTGCTCTGAGTTCGGCTGTTGATTCCGAGTCTCCAAGGCTAAATTCATCCACACTGTTAACCCTGACTCCTGCTACTTCAAAAGCCCTGTAGAACTCGACAGCATCCTCACAGTCAGTTTCCTTGACAAAAGCATGGGCACGGGCAGTAAGGTCTTCAAAATCGGATGGTGAAAGTTTGAAATGAGCTTTTAGGTGTAAATTGAATAATTCTCCAGCAGCCATTGAGATGGGAATCAATAGCAGAAAAGCCCCAAAATGGGTATTTCCTCCCTGCTGCCAGGCAGAGCTCTCACAGACTGCACTTCTGATAAGCGTTCCTATTCCACTTTTGCTTCTTGCAGCCAGCTCAAGGACAGGATAAACACTTACCGAAGAAGCCACAAAATGTTCAAAACAGGTATCAGAGTAATCATGTTGTCTATCCACATTTCCCGGTTTGGGAGAAGCCGAGACTTCCAGTAGCATGGCAAGCTGGGCACAGCGGGCAATCAGATTAGATGCTTGTTGATTTTCTGCCCCTTCAGGTCTGGGACAGGAAAAATCAATGTTAATGGGACTCATTTACCGGAATTCTCGCATGGTCCAGTACGTATTCTGCCAATTGCTTCTTAAGTTTCATGTACTCTACGTCAGAGAGCCCGATTGTGTATAATACCCCATCTCTGATCCAGCAGGGCTTGCTGATTTTACAGCACCAGACAAGGCTTCCGAAGCAGGTATCCTCTCCGAATTCCAGCATTGTGCCCTTTGAAAATTCTAACTTTGTCCTGGCAAACTCTTCTGCTGTATAACCCAGTTTTCTGAATTTTTCGTGCACCGGGCAGGGTTTAACAGGCAAACAACAAAAGGCAAGAGCCCTGAAATCTCCATCACTGCAAACATGCTTGGGAGTATTATACCAGCCTGTGGATTGTTGATACGAACTAACACTCTTTACCAGTTCCCGTGTAAGTTCAGGGTCTTCCATAACCCCTCTGGCGACGGATACCATATCAGCACCCCGGGAAAACATATCCTTGGCTGCCTCGAAGTCCGTGACCGAGTTATTGCCTATAAGGAATAGCCTTGTAGCATCCCTGTAAATAAGAATTGCATCAAGGTCAGCCCCAAACCCTTCCTGTGCGGCATCTACGTGTATTATGTCTGCACCAGACTTATCGATAAGTCTGGCAAGTTCGACATCGTTTACAACATTTGCCCTCACTTTTACTGAAAGTACGACTCCGGTTTCCTTAATCGCCTTTATCCAGGCAGAAAGCCGTGGAAGGTCGTGAAGAAGGGCTTCCCCTATTCCGGCCTCGAGCATTTCGGGTTGTCTGCAGTGGGCGTTTAACTCAAGGATTGCTCCTTCCTCTTTTATTATTTTTGCAGCTTCAATAAGTGGTTCAAGTGTGGTGCTCCTGACATTTACCGCAACGGCACTTCCAGATGTTACTGCCCGAATTTCCTTTTTTATAAGCTCCATGGGTTCATCGGAGATGAACTCTTTTCTACCCCGAGCTGCAAGCTTTGATGCAACGGCAATTGAAGCCTTATCCAGATTAAAGGCTCCAAGAACTACCAGCCCTGCATCACCTGCATACTGGTTAGCAAAAGCGCTATCGACAATCCCTGCCATTGGCGCCAGTGCGATAGGATTTCTGAAACGTACATATCCAATATGCAAATCGAACAAACAATCACTCATGTTTTACCTCTTAAAAATAAGCCTGGAAACTGACACAAAAATGATAGTCATTGTCAGATATTAAAGTAACGATAATCTTTTTTCGATAATCCTTGAATGGAAATTCCCATCATAAATTACGGATTACAATTCATATATATATTAATATTTGGTCGGATTAAATACATAAATATATATAGAGTACAAGGAACCGCTGTACCTGTATATGTTGACCGTGCATATACTGACCGTATATATGCTGACCGAGAAATAAAATAAAAGAATTGAGGTTTTGCCATTTCCCACTAAATTCATTATTTTCAAATAATATTCAATAATGAAGCTTATTTTGTAAAAAAATTTGCTTAAAATAATTAGAAATCAATTTAATTCAATAATGCATCAATGTTTCTAAATAAAGAGGCCTTAAATCGTTTAAAAAACGAAAAGTTAAACCACGGAAAGCACGGAAACCCGAGTTTCGCTTCGGGAGCACGAGGTCCGTTTCACTCGCTTCGCTCGCTCAAGCGGACTGTCTATAAAATAGTGTTATGAACTGCTGGCGGCTCAAAAATACGGAAATAAAGGAAACAGGGGCACAGTTCTTCCGTGCTTTCCGTGTTTTCCGTGGTTATTGAGTCTTGATTGAGCTATTCTCGTGCCTTCAGTGTTTTCCAGGGTCATGTAAAGGCATTAAATATAAGATTTCGATAAAAAAAGCGTTTATAACTGATTTTTCAGCTTTTAAAGCGCT
This sequence comes from uncultured Methanosarcinaceae archaeon, assembly GCA_963722085.1. Lineage (GTDB taxonomy): Archaea > Halobacteriota > Methanosarcinia > Methanosarcinales > Methanosarcinaceae > Methanosarcina. The sequence continues at coordinate 3,031 of CAVRNH010000049.1, forward strand.
TTTGTTAATTTTGGCAAAACCTCAATTATAACATTGTTGAAGAGATACGTATCCCACCTTTCGAATTGGGTTCCCAAACAATTATATACAACTAAAAAATATATGGCAACTATTAAGTAGCATGCGAGAGAGGCTGGACGGCTGACGGGCCTTTTGGTCTGAGGAAAGTCTCCCCACCTCTCCGGACACACGAACATCTGTAAAGGATGTCGGGCGAGAGCCCGGGCTCTGGCACAGAAACGAGAACCATCCCCTGAAAATGCGATGATGCGAATGCTGAGGTCTCAGGGAAAATGGATGAAACGGTGAATCCTCGTGGGTGCAAGTTGGAAATCGGGAAAAAGATCTGTCCGGAATCTCCTGATTGTTTTTGGAAACGCATAGCCGAATGCCGTCGCTGCAAGAGTCCTTGAGGACCTTTCCCTCCACTGATGGGTGGCAGGAAAATTTGCAGTAACAGAAGGGAGCTTACGTGCCTCACTCGCATTAATTTATTCAATTTTCTCATTTTAATTAGACGAGTTTGAAATTACGAGGACACCATAGGAAATAATCCTTATAATTAATCCTGCAATCCAAAACCTGAAGGTATTTGCAAACCACTTTGTCATTTGAAGTAAAAATCTTGAATGCTCGGTCAGGAAAACGATGCATCATTTTTGAAAACATAAGTGAATATTTTAGATGAGTTCCAAATTCTGCGGTCGTCCACTAATACCTGATTGATGTTTTCATGCTATAATCTCAAACATGGCTTTCGCTTGTGTTTATATGCACACACAGCAGGTTGGCTCCAGCAGTGCCAAAATTACGGGAAAAGAAGAGCTGGAAACTGTATTTCGATTATTTTGGAATAATATCAATCAACAAATGATGGACTACCGACTACCAATTATTCTGAATTATTTATAATATTTTTTGTTGGATATTTTAGATTTATTCAATATTAAGCTTAACAATATAACATGAATTTTCGAAAAAATCTCATTATATGTAAATCCTCTGGAAAAAGATTCATACAAAATACCTGAAGGGAAAAAAGACATTATAATATTGAATGTAAGGGGGAGATGACTGTAAAAGAAATTCCCAATATAATATGCTAATTTCAAACCTCGAATAATTTCTCGGTCATATCTTTTTTGTAGCAATTTATAATCAAAAAGCCCCGAATTTATACTTGAACAAACCAGTTCAGCAGCAATAGTACCACTTTTTACCGCATAATAAATACCTTCCCCAGTCCAATACTCGCCAAAGCCTGCGGAATCTCCTACCAAGATACACGGAAAATCAGGTTGCTTATAATTTATTCCATAAAAAGGGATAATATGCCCTGCGAATTTTTCAGATTCAGGTACGAGTCCAAGCCTACCGATATAGTCAATAAGGTATTTACTGATATTTTTCATTTTTTTGTCTGTTGTATATGCCCCAACACAAACATATTGATCCTTAGGGAAAATCCACAAATAACCATTTGGAATCGTCCCGAAATCGAAAGTCATGTCATAATTTCCAATACTCTCCTTGCTTATGGGACAGTTAGTTTCTATAGCAAAACCGTAAAAATCTTTTTCAACAATGTTAAATGTCCTATTGACAATACTGTTGGTACCGTCAGCCCCAATTAAATAATTACAGCGGAAAATCCGCTCTTCTGTTTTGACACTAAATTCTCCATTCTCCCAAATAACCCCAGTCACCTTTACTCCATCAAGAAATATTGCCCCCAAATCAACTGCCTTCTTAATAAAAAAATGATCGAATTCTGTTCTCTCAACCATTTCGGTAAGTACTTTATTACCTGAAATCTTGTGAAATATCTGGTCTTTGTATGAAGTTACAATACTATTTGTAACGTACTTGACCTCCTCGGAAATAGGAAACTCAAAAGACGTCAGTGTTTTTGCAGTCAATCCCCCTGCACAGGGTTTGAATCGTGGAAAATGATCTTTATCTATAACAAGCACGTTGATTTTAGACCTGGCTAACAGATATGCTGCACAAGCCCCTGCGGGTCCTGCTCCAATAATAATAACATCATATTTTTCCATAAAAACCATTACGAAAGTGGAATTTTGACTATATATTCATTAATCTTACAAAAATATTACTAAATATTAGTAATATCCAGCTGACAAAATTGATTGTGAAGGAGGGCTTGCAATACTTTTTTGAGACTGGCCTTTAAAAGCTAGTGCATCGATTCCAAAATATGTCCGAAATATATTTTTGAAAACCACGGAAAACACAGAAGACACGGAATTAAGAGCGTAAGGGTGCAGTCTTTCCGTGATTTCCGTGTTTTCCGTGGTTGTAATGTCTGGATCAAATCACACTGTGCCCACCTACGTTTTCCGTGTTACAGAACTCATGGTGGACTTTAATGTAAACACTTGCATTCTAAACTACAATTATTTCTAAATTATGTATTTATTTGAGAATCGATGCACTAGTGTCGTGGAAATTTAATTATTGAGCATATACTTTGATAGCTTTTCATCAGTATAACGAGATTCAGAGCTTATTAGGATGACAAATAATTAAATTGTTGAGACACTAGTCGTGTTTGATGACTACAATCATGTCAAAAATGAGGGTTGAGGTGGGTCTCTTCATTGAAAGCAATAAGCTTGCTCATACCCTCAACCAGTTCCATTACCCGCACACTGCTTCCATAGGGATGAAAAAAAGAAGAAGATATAATGCGATTTAGTCAAGCAAAATTTTCACGCAAAAAATAATAAAAAATACGCTTAGTTTTCCTAGTTTTTCTGTGTTTTATAGAACGGTTAAGAATTAAGGATTTAGAACTCGGAAGAGAGGATTTTTGGTATTTATGCGTTCTATAAAAAAGTTAAGCTTTAGCAAATTGAGTCACATTCAAATAGATTTATAAAATATTATTCAACTTAATTTATAAAATTTTATTCAAATTAATTTATACAAATATTTTCTGGTTTGAACAAAAATTGCTAAAACTCTTTTTTGCTCAATTCTTAAAAGTTTCAAACACATTTAGAACTTTTTGATAATTTACTTCCGTTCCAAAGCACCCGTCTCTTTCCATAGGAATACCATAGCTCACAACTTTTTTTCCTTTGAGAGCACGCATAACTTTATTAATCTCATAATCACAGGCAATTAGAAGGACACCATCGGCAGCTTCCATTTTAAGAATATTTTTTACATATGAAGAACCCGTAAGGATGAATAATTTGTATCCATATTTCTCGGCATCTTTTTTCAACTGAGTAAAAACACATTTTCCACAGTATTTACACTGAATTCCTGTTTGTGTGGAATAAGCAGGACAGACTAGATTTCGCATGCAATGGGGGGCCAGGATTATTCTTTTTTTTGTTTTTGCAAAAGCAGACTTATTAGCCATGTTTTTTAAAGATGCCATCCACTTGTCCAGGATGCGAGTATCGGAAAACTTAAGGAAAAGCTGCCTTAGAGGCAAATAAAAGAAATCGAGTACATTTGCAAAAAAACCTGCCAGGTATACATTTCGTTTGAGGCTTCGTCTGCTGACAACCAGAGCAATGCTCGAAAGAATGAGAGATAAAATGATGGAAAAGAAAATTGCCTTTCCGATAATGTTATACATTACACATCTCCATTTTTTGAATTATTTCCTCAACATTAGCTTCAGTGTTGAAGCAGCCGTCTTTGAGAAGAAGAACACCCTGGACAGGAACAAAAGATACTGCTTGCATGTTTTCTGAAAGCTCATTGTAACATGCAACCCCCAGGCAGGCTTTAGGCCTATATTCTTTAAAGATTTTTTTGACAAAACTTCCACCCGGAACTACAAAAACCCGGAAATTATACTTTTCAGCAGCATCGCAAAGCTTTGAAATATCACAGAGCCCACAGCGCTTACACTCATACCCATGTATAGGATCGCACCTTGCCTTGCAACTTGGATGGCGCAAACATTGAGGAAGAAGCAAAATTTTTTTCCCTTTGGTATGCTTGAAATCATCATACATAGCAGCATTCCGGACATCAATGAGGATATCATCAACAAGTGTGTCCCTTATGCGGAAAACTTTGCAGATCCATTTTGCAGGAGAGTAGAAAAGATATAGTGTAAATAGTACGAACCCCGGAAAAATAATTTTGTGATTCTTGAATGAATAAGCCCCTATGAGCAGGGCAATCCCTGTACCTGCAAGAGCAAAAAGTATCAGGTATATGAATACTTTTCCGAGAAATTCGTAGGGGATATCCATGTTCTAGGGAAGGGAGTATCGATATTTAAGTTTTACTAATAAAATAAAAACAAGCCAACAGTATTCGAAAAAAGTTTGAGAGAAAATATGAGAAAAAAGGAAGGGCTGGAATTCAGCCTTCATTTCTTTCGGTTATTTAGTCTCAAGGCCTAAAGCTTCTGCAACCAGCTCAATGACGTCCTCGACAACGATGTCAACTTTGAGTGAGTCTCGGCCATCCGACAGGTTTCTCTTACAGAACGGGCAAGCGCTGGATAGTATATCTGCATCGGTTGCAATGGCATCCTTAACTCTGGATTCTGCGACTGCCACAGCAAGATCAGGCATACCTGCCTTTATACCTCCGCCGGCTCCACAGCAGCGCTGGAAATCTTTTATTCTATCCATTTCTACGAACTTAATGCCTGGGATGTGCGTAAGTACATATCTCGGGGCATCAAAGACGCCTACGTGACGGCCCAGGTGGCAAGGATCGTGGTAAGTGACTGTCTTGTTAATAGGCTTTGCCCACTTTATCTTGTCCTGCTTTATCAGGTCTGCAAGGAACTCGGTTATATGAATAATCTCGAAAGGCAGTTTTTTCATGCCTAAAGCCCTTGGCCAGTCTATACTCGCAGCTCGGAAACAACCTGCACATGCAAAGAGAACTTTTTTAGCACCTTTTTTCTTGAGTGCCTCAACGTTATGTTTTGCAATTTCAAGGGGCACATTACCAATATGTGCCTGCCCTGTCCTGATTAGGGCTGAGCCGCAGCACCATTCCTCTTCCCCAAGCATGGCAAACTTAATGCCCAGCTTGTTGAGCACACGTGAGGTCGCAAAGGCTAAAGCGAGCTGATTGTACCCTGCAGTACACCCAGTGAAATAGACAATGTCTGCTTTGTTTTCAATTTTCACATCTGGGGGCACCCAGTTAAGTCTGTCTTTCTGGTCCTTCAGGTAAGGATTGTGGTACTGCCCGATAAGTTTCGGGAACATATTCTGTTTCCCATAAGGGCCGATACCTTTCTTTACAAGGTTTGCCCTCATGGCTTCCCAGAGTTCTACAGTGTTAATGCCTGATTCACAAACAGTTGCACAGATACCGCAGGTGGTACAGCTGTGCACATCGTCTTTGAATTCCTCAAGCTCGGACTGAGGGATCTCTGTCGGGCCGAAGAGCTTTGCTTTGATCCCGTAGGACTTGTTCATGTACTGCCTCCAGCGCAGGATCTTGTCTCTTGGAGCTAATCCTGGTTTCTGGTTAGTGGCAGCATATGTCGGACACCATTTTACACACTCACCACAGCGGGTACAGGAGTCAAGCTCCATGAGCTGAACTGCGGTGAGGTTCTTCGTATCTATTGAGGGGGTACGTTTTGCCATTTTTTTATTCGCCTCCTTTATTTGCAAGAATTGCAAGCGGTGTGGCGATCACGTGGATGTATTTACTGTATGGCACATATGCTATACAGAAGAGTAGTGAGATTATTGAGTGGAATAGAGCTGCAGGAGGTGCTGTTGAAGGGTCAAGTCCAAGGCCCCAGATAATTCCAGTCCTGATTCCATCGGCAAAGAAGCCCGAGAGTGTAATTATTAAAACTCCTGCGAGAAGGATCCAGTCATACATTATGGAAGCTTGCCTGACTTCAGCAACAAAGAGTCTCCTTATTAATGCAATCAGGACCCCTACAAGCAGGAGATACCCGAAAACATAGTTGGGAAACGAGAGCATCTCTCTGAATGCATCAGTGGTAAATGGCAGGTGGATTCCCAATTTCTCAATCATCTCTACAGTAAACATCATGCCTGAGAGGGCAAAGAGAGTCATCCAGCCTGCGAAGATACTGAAGTGCATAATCCAGCGAAGAGCGCTTCTTTTGAGAATCCTTCTCTGGAAGAGAACATCAAGAATCAGAACCTCCAGTAAAGGCTTTGCATGGGGAGCATGAGATGCTTCCGTAACCTGTCCCCACCAGGTTTTTAAGAACCTGATTGCACTCCCTTTCTTTCCTGTCTGAGGCTCAAGGCCGTAACCTGTTACTCCGGAGCCCCATTTTTGGAGGACACCGATCATTCCATATAAGAAAATCAAAACTGCTATTGCAGCGAATATTATTGCCTGGACAAACGTCATCCTTAATACTTCCGAGAGCCCAGAGAAGTAAAGCATTTCCTCACTAATAGTTTATTCCTCCTATATAGGTCAAAAATTAAGAAATTAACACTACTCCTAAAATTGTCATGTTATAGAATATTAATAACAGTAAATACAGAGTGATAACCGTAGCGACTGTCTGCATAAGGTTTTAATAGTCTGTTAGTCTTTGTATTTATTATATTTAAACGTTATCTTTAATATACAACACATCGAAAAGCTCGCAAGAGCCATAAAAATCACAAGCTTGTAAGTAATCGAGCCTAAAAAGAAAACATGAAAGCAAGATAAATAATAACATAATTATAATATACTAATAATAAATAAATCTTATGGAACAGTCCTATGGAAAAAGGTATAGGATGTAGCTAAGAAACCCTCATGAGCCATTGGCACATGCATGAAGCATGAAAAACAGCATCGGTGCTAAGTTTTTGTAGGAAATTAAGAAATGAAATGCAGAAGAAATGAAAAATTTAGTTGTAAAAAAGAAACTGAATAAAAAGATATGTGATGAGTAACTATTCTAATTCTGTATATGTTCGTAAATTTTTGTGCGTATATGTATGTTTTTCGTATATTGTTATATTGTAATAAAACCTTTAAGACTGGAAACACGGGAACACAGAATTCTCTGTGCCCGTGTATATAGAAAGCTTTCCACAAACTTAAATTATCCTTAAAAAGCTTTCCGCGAACTTAAATTCTCCTTAATTTATTTTCTTTGAATCCGTTTATTTATAGAACCGGCTGTTTTGTAAAACCGATTTACATTCCGATGTCAGCTTTGAATTTTTCAATACCAATCTCATCTATTACTTCTCCAATCCTCCTTGATTTTCCATATCCTTTATAAAAGTCAATTATTCTTTCAACCATGTCCAGAATCTGTTCTTCAGAAAGATCCTTTGCCACTACATCTCCAAGCCTCGGGCGCGGCCTGTACTTGCCAACTGACAGGGTAAACCCTTTGTCCTACCCATGATCCCTATATCTTTTATTCTCGGCTCTGAACAGGAGTTCTGACAGCCAGAGACGGCCATTTTAAACTTTGAAGGAAGCTGCATTCCATGATACCTCTCGTCAAGCTTCAGTCCAAGCCCTACAGCATCCTGTTTTCCCCTCTTGCAGAAGGTAGTTCCAGGGCAAATTTTAACGCTTCGAACACATAGCCCTATTGCAGCTCCCTGGTTCTTCATACTTAGCTCACCCCATGCTGCATCCAGGTCTTCTTCTTTTAAACCTACAATTGCGATCCTCTGGGCAGAAAGCAAGTTTTAGAGCTGCAGCCCCATATTTCTCAGCTATATCAGCTATCTTTCTGAGGGTCTCTGGATATACGATCCCTCCTGGAATGTGTGGGGCAATTGCATAGGTCTCCCCATCTCTTTGCAGGATTGCAGCTTTCCCTGGAAGATCACCCTTAACGTATTCTTTACTTACCATATCTCCACTCTCCTAAGTGATAATTCAAGGTTGCTTCAGGATCTAATTATTAATTAGCCTAAGATCGATAAACAAAAATCAAAGGCAGAAGCTGAAATTGATAAACAGGCTACAGTTTCGGAATCAACTTCTTGAATCCATAAATGAACTAAGCTGGAAATCCTTTTTAGCCCCGAGAAATTAGACCCCTACATTCAAAGAACCTCAATCTCCGGCACCCTTCCGGACTAGAGGGTATATACTTCTGGACCCCTAAAAGAGAGTTCCAGATCAGAGAATATATTGCTCGAGACATAAGATCGATGTCTATGTAGCTTGTTTGTCATAAAGACCATATAAGTT
>CAVRNH010000050.1:0-12385 GCA_963722085.1 uncultured Methanosarcinaceae archaeon
CTTTATTTTCTTCGAAAATCCTATCGTCTTTCTTGAAATTCTATTGTTGTCTTGCCTGAATGTCAGGTTTTGTCTTTCGAGTAAACTTGTTGAGATCTCAGTTTCTTCAATGTCTTTTCCAAATATAATCTTCTTTGCAATCTTCTGTAACTTTCCTCCTTTTCTTTTTTTGACTACCTGAGCATGCCTCAAGTCATCAGGAGGAACAAGTTTTGGATTCTTTGGCCGTCCTCTCTTCCCTGTTCTGGGGAACTCTTCTATTTCTCCAAATTGTTTGAGAAGAGCTTTTCCATAAAATTCTAACCCATCAGAGACAAAAAGAGGCTTTGATTCAGAAAGACGTTTAGCCGTTAATTTCACTAATTCGTCCGCAACATGCTGTTTTCTGGGACCTATAGAAAAAGCAACTATTAACCTGCAACTTGGTGCAAAAGCTACCCACATCCACGGGCCATCATCTTCATAATTTTTCATTCTTGGGACGATTTTTTTTGGACAATTACCCATATCTCGTCCATTTCAATCTTGGGTACATTCAGGTCTTTCATCAAATTCTTATTTACCTTATCACAGCCTTCTGCTGCACGATCTAACCACCTGCGTACAGTAGCTGGAGTTATCCCCAATACATCAGCAATACCCTCTTCACTCATCCCTTTCATTGCCATTTTCAAAGCTAAATCAATAACAAACTCCTCTTTACGGAGATCACTGTAGAAAGTGCCTGTGTAGTCATTGAATACTTTGCCACAGTGGTGACAGATGTATTTTCTGACTTTTTCTCCACGACTCATAGATGTTCCATTTCCGACAATGTTGCCTTTATCCTTAAGACCGTAAAGTTGGCATAAATTATTTGGACAAGCAACGTCAGTAAATTGTGGTTTAGGACCTCGTTTCCCCATAAATATAATTATATTACTTCTATTATATAATATCAACTCAATGAAAATGAACTACCAAGATATTCTGACTTAGTGTAATAGAGATCTGCCGTTTATGCATATGACATCGTTATGCTGATTCATATAGTATTAACAAACACTAACAAACGCAGACATTACCGAACCTTTTACTTGTTAATCAGGACTGTCTTTATATTAACAAATTCCTTGAGCCCGTAGTGGGAGAGCTCCCTTCCGATTCCTGACTTCTTGACGCCTCCAAAAGGCAGTCTTGGGTCAGACTTGTGCATTCCATTGATAGCTACAAATCCTGACCTGATCCTTTTTGCCAACCTTTCGGCCCTGTCCAGATCTGCAGACCATATCTTGGCTCCAAGCCCGAATTCTGTGGAGTTTGCAATTTCCACTGCTTCATCCTCATCCTTTGCAGTGATCACTGGTGCAATAGGCCCGAAAACCTCAACATTGCAGACCTCCATGTCGGTACTGGCTGCAGGAATAATAGTTGGATTGAAGAAAAAGCCTTTATCCTGCTTTTCTCCATAAGATTGGGGTTCTACTCCTTTCTTTCTCGCGTCTTTCAGAAGCTTTTCCAGGCTGTCGACAAATTCTTTCTTTGCAAGAGGTCCGATATCGGTGTCCTCATCCATCGGATCTCCGATTTTCAGTTCCTGCATATGGAGTTCAAATGATTCTATGAAATCCACCACAACATCTTCTACAACAATAATTCTTTTGGCAGCAACACAGCTCTGTCCTGCATTTAGAAAACGGGACTTTACAGCTGCTTGCGCAGCCCTGTCGATATCGGCGTCTTCAAGCACTATGAACGGGTCAGATCCTCCCAGTTCCAGTACTGCAGGCATGATAATTCCTCCTGCAATTCCCCCAATTTCCGAGCCTGCACCTATGCTGCCGGTAAGCGAAACCCCATCCACCAGTTCTTCTTTAATAACCTCCATTGCAGTTTTCGAGTCAATTAGCAGGGTCTTGAAAACATGATCCGGAAGCCCAGCCTCTAGAAAAGCTTTCTCAATCTCCAGAGCTGACCCTGGCACATTTGAGGCATGCTTGAGCATACAGACATTTCCTGCACACATTGCAGGCACTGCAAACCTGAAAACCTGCCAGAATGGGAAATTCCAGGGCATTATCCCGAAAATTACTCCTAGAGGCTCAAAAGTCACATGACTTTTCTCAAGCCCGACATCCACAACTTCGTCTTTCAATAATCCAGCTGCATCTGCGTAATAGTCGCAGAGCCTGACACATTTTTGAACTTCGCTTCTAGACTGCTTGATAGGTTTCCCCATTTCCTTTGTAATAATCCCTGCATAAGTATCAGCATTCTGCCGAAGCACTTCTCCAACCCTGGTAAAGTATTTTGCTCTCTCCTCTGCAGGCAGTGAACTCCATCCTGAAAAAGCAGCTCTCGAGTTTTCAATCTGGGTCCTACATTCCCCGATAGAAAATGCATCATAAGTCCAGTTTACCTCTTCAGTATAAGGATTAATGGATTTAATTTTCATGCTCTCCCCCCGAAAAAGAGTCACATAATAATATTGAATTTCTCGGTATTATAATTAAAGGAGAAATAAAAACTAAAGAGGAAGAATTGCCTGGACTTGACCTTAATACCTGTATCTGGAAAAAAATCTGATTCCTGATCAAATGAAGTCGTAAAAAGATGTAATCAGGATCCAGTAGTAATTATTATAAAACTTACGCAATTAAATGATAATATGCAATTAAATGATAAAATCAAGTACATTCAGCCTCGTCGTAATTTTCGAGATTTGTAGAGTATCTTCTGCTTTTTTTCAGTCAACCGTATAAGTCTATATAAGTAATTTCAAGACTCGAATTAATTTGCAAGTTATTTCAAGACTCCGTTTTTCCAGAAAAAGCTCTTTTTCGGGTTACGTTCGAATTTTTCAAGGGATTCTGGCAGAAGTGCAGGATACTTTGCGTCCTGGAGAGGTATGCAGAACATCTTTTTTGGTTTTTTGGCTTTACCGCCGAGCCCGATTACTACATAAAAAGGGCACTTTATTATCTTTTGCAAAAACCCTGTAGCGTCCAAGCTGCTTTAATGCTGACCACTGGAGTTTGCCTTTATAGAGTTTGGACCTGAACTTACATTCTACACAGAAGATTTCATTTGTAGGCCTGTAGCGAAGGACCAGATCCGGGCCGCAATCGGATTCTACGAATCTGGTATGTTTTCTTGCCATATCAGTAGTCCATTGTACAATAGAGAAGTGTCTTTCATCGAAAAGATCTACTACATACCTTTCGAAGTCGTCTCCTTTTTGCTCGGATCCTTTTTCAAAAATTATTCTGATAATCTTACTTAGCTTCCTGAACAAACCCATAGTTAATCACTAGCGTTTTTGTGGGAATACTGAAATATTTCAGAGTATATAATAGTATTTATTAATATATCCACTCAATTTAGCTTGATTCCGTAGACTTAAAGTTATGCTGTTCTGTAAATAGCATGCATACTTTGTGTTACTAATTCTAATATATAAATATGGCATCCTGACAAATTTAATTATAAAAGGAATTATATTCTTCTTCAAATCGTTAAGGTTTATCATAAGAATAGATCTTTTCCAGAAGATTAAAAGAGATTGCTAGGATAACTGTCAAGCTCCCCACAGAAAACCTCTTAGAAGGGCGTAGAAAGAGCCATTTTATTTTTTACAGTTCTCTTTAGACTGTTCTAGTTTTTTAGGCTATTCTTCGTATTTTTGAAATATTATAAGATACCAAAAATAACCAGTTTTTTGTTCATTCTCCAATGTCTACTTTTAGCTCCTGATGTTTCCCTTTTATGTTAGTAGTTCATCATAGCAGCTCGCGGATCTGGGCTTATCAGGGCAGTAAGAGCAGCATAAACAAGAACAAGGGAAACTACACAATTGAGAAGAAACTATACAATTGAGAAATTTTGCAAAGAATAATTTAAACAAAAATTCAATGAAAAAGTTGTATTTTTTGAAAGTAATAAGCTGTAAAAAAGAATCAAATGGCTCTTCGCTGTTTTGTGTGGGTTGAAAATAATTTTTCAGTTGAAAAGTAACTACATAAAATAGATAAACATCTATCTTGCATGTGATATTTCACAACAAAAGTTTCTAAATATTAGATATGTCACTCTTACATTCAGGAAGCGAATCTGAATTACCCACTCGAAACAGCGAAGAGCCATAAATATTAAACAATTGAGTGTAATGTTTAAAGCTGGTCATGCATATTCTTTTTCAGGAATGCAGCAGAATCAATGTCATTTATTGGTGACTTATATGAGTAAACTTTCAAACTTTAGCTTATTTTCAATAACGCTCGACTTAATATATTTCTAAAGCATTTATTATCGTAAGTCTTTTCCACCAGAAGCAGGATAGACTCAAGTTTGAGGGGAGGGGTACTATGGAGCATTTTTTTCCAAAAAAAATAATAGCGATAGTTTTAGCGCCATTCATTGTGGTCTCAATGCTATCGTTTTGGTTATTAACACAATATTTAGCAGATGAGCAAATACACCCTGTGGTATTCATTGTAACTACTACGGTGATCATTATTGGTACACTGATGACTTTATACGAATGATGGTGTCAAATCCTGTAAAAGGTTGTAAATTGATAATGGTAACATCTACCTGCCTTTTATTTTCAAAATGAGGTATAGGGATGATCCTGAAATACACAGTTCTTATCTTTTTAGTATTTGGATCAATGCTGTTCGCCGCGAACTGTATATTAATAAGTGCATCGTATCAGGCAGCACCAAACGGCTGGGTAATGGCGTTGCCAAAACCAGCCGGTACAGATGAAGATTTAGATAACCTTGTTGGATCAGGAATAATAGATGAAAATACTCTTGTTGAAATAGGACTAAGAGGTACATCGAGTCAGGCAACACCAAACAGTCAGGAAATTATGTTGCTAAACTCAGCCGGTACAAATGAAAACTTAAGTAAACTTGTTGAGTTAGGAATAATAGATGAAAATACTCTTGTTGAAATAGGACTAAGAGGTACATCGAGTCAGGCAACACCAAACAGTCAGGAAATTATGTTGCTAAACTCTTTGGGTGAATTAGATAATAATTCCGCAGGAAATTTGATGTTGACTGCAGCCCTTAATAACACTAACACTACAGAAATACAAGAAATTCTGAATAATGCTAACACTACAGAAATACAAGAAAAATAATCAGAAATACAAGAAATTCTGAATAACCTAACACTACAGAAATAATCCGAATAATATTCGGAAATAATCTGAAAGTCATTGGGGAAATGAAATAGGGATTCTCTTAGAATTTGCCTTAAAACTCAAATAATTTCTACAATCGGATAACAGGCAAAGAAATTAGATGGAAAATTCTTCCGAAATTCAGGTACATAATAACCTTAAGAATAATAATTTGTCCCAGAGGACTTACGCACTCGAGGAATAAAATCAAGTATATTAATTATGATTTAAATTAAAATTTTAGATACTTAATACTTTAATATACCATTTTTCAGTTCAAATGCGTAAGTCCTATCTCAATTGTAGGATCAAACTCAATTTTAAGACAGGCTCTTAGGGCTTGTAACGAAAAACTTAAGTAAAAAATATTATTTTGGAATACATCTGAAGGTCTCCTGTGTCACGAGAATATATTTAAATAGCTCAACTTTCTTAATATATTAATAATGGCAAAATTTAGCGATTTGATACAGTACCTACTTTTTGTATTCAGTTTAGTTACAATCACGATAATTATCTTTACAATCGGAGTCGTTATTTATACAGGTCCAAAATAAGTTCCCTTAAGGACACGTCATTTCCAGAATTCATACCAACTCTTTTTACTTCCCAGTGCTTCAATGATACTTCCTCCTAAGATAGGTTTACAATATCCAAAACATGAGATTACATATTAAGGATTGCCAGAATGATTTTTTAATTTTCTGTATTTTCTGGTAGCGACTTAATATTTAATCTACTGTTCTCTGAGTGGCTCTAAACTCGAGCATTTATGACATGTAAATATTGAGAGCAAATAATAAGGATAGCTTGACTCAAGCCCGCCAAGTAATTACACACTCATATTCTATTGTTATAATGTTAATTATATAAACTCTTATTTTAAAACCTATAAGCAGCGAGGGTTGAAAGAGCATATGATGCTAAAATTTAATTTAATCGCAACCAGTAGCCCCAAAATAAGCCAAAAAAAGGTAAATTGAGTGGATAAGTTTACAAACAAAAAAAACTTATAAAAAACAAAAATTTTTTAAGCTTCTGGCTGTGATATTAACCAGGCCGATTTTCGAAAGTTAATTCCGCCCTGTGAGCTCTGGCTATATATTAGAAAAGAATGAGGGTGGAAAAATGTGGGTTGTGTTGCAATAAGTGCATAGGTAACCTGCATGGACTTTAATATTGGAACAGACCTGAACTATTAAAGAAAGATGGCCAATGATATCGTTTCACCCAAACTGGACGGTGAATAAAGAGAAATTAAAGGTGTTGTTGTATCTGACCGGTTGCTTTCTTCTTATTCCTATATTCTTTTCTCTTCTGGACTTTTTCTTTCTGCTTCTTCCAGGCTTTTAGTTCTCTAGGGCATTCGTGATATTCATCTAATGACATATTCAGCTTTTCTGCTTCGCCTATGGTTCTATCCGACATTCCGCAGATGTTCGCTAAAATTCCACAATTTTTTCCGCTATCGTTTTTTCTGATAATTGCTCTGCTTATTCAAACATATGTTTTAGAAATATCTCACACTTTTCGGTCATGTGCCTTTAATGAAAGCTTTTAACCTATGTTTCCGGAAGCTTCAGTTGAGACAATAATTTTAAACTTTTGAGCAAATATCCAAAAACGATAGCAGGCAAAATGTTATTTTCTTGAGGACATCTGCGGAATGTCAGTTCTATATTATCCAGAACCAATTTTACAATATACGGACATCTACGTATCTGTTAACAATTGGTATTTTTGCAATTTCCTTTTCCGAGTCTGCCATCATTGCACACATTAACAAGGTTCTGGGTAATCTCCAAAATGTCCTTTGAAATCTCCTTTTTCGTCAAACCACTCTTCTTTCGGGTATATAAACAGATGTAAGACATATGGTTTACCAGGAGCTTTCTTTTTCTGGTTGGATCTCTCGATAAGCTGCCTGCTTGCACTTCTGCTTCTGCTTCCTCTATTAATTCAAGCGGACTTTTATTATAAACTCTGTATATTCCTGCATACCAGCGATATATGATAATTTTGTGTTGTCACTTGCTCTTATAAAAGACAGCCACATTTTTACTGTAGGTTCATCTTTCAATTTATCGACTTTCATCCAGCATAACTTCCTCAAAAATGGATATGCTCTCTAATTATATAAACCACTTAGAATATTTGTAAATATGGTGGATGAGGGAAGAAAAAAACGAAGAAATTAAAAGTGTAAAAAGGTTACAAAACTAGAAAAAAGGTTCACGAATTTTTATAATTGAACAAGAATTTTTATTTTAATAAAAGTTGTACGGAAAACCTTAATCTAAAAAAAGAATAATACTATAATGGGAGAAATATAAAGCTCAATTAAAATAATTAAAGACAATTAAATTGTCTGGATTCTACGCCTATGGGGAGAAGGCCAAGGAATTACGAAGAGAAGCTAATAAGTTCAGAAAGGGCAGCTGAGCTTATGGAAGAAGGCTGGAAGCGAGCAGACCTGCATGTGCATACGTCCTGTTCCTTTGATGTGCTTCCTGTAAGAGACCTGCACCCTGAAACCCTTTATGAAAAGGCCCTTGATACAGGAATGGATTATGTTACGTTTACTGACCACGATACCATAGAAGCATATGAGATTCTTGGATGGGGTCGGGAAAAGCTCGTCCCTGGAGCTGAAATGAGTGTGCATGACCCGGAGTTTGCAGGGCATGAGCTGCATATTAATGTTTTTGAGCTTGACAGCGATGCATTCTTTGAACTTAGAGAGATTGCTGAAACAGAAGGGGGCCTGAGAAGTTTTGTCAGGTATCTCAAGCGGCACAAACTTCCTTATATTTACAATCATCCTTTCTGGTTCGAATCGCATCGAGAGCTGAATCTTTCTGCAGTACCCAAGCTGGCAAAACTTTTTCCTGTATTAGAGTACAACATGCATGAGCTAAAGCAGAAAAACGAACTTACAATTGCCCTTGCTGAGAGGCTCGGCAAAGGTATAGCTGCAACAACAGATAGCCATTCCGGAAGGCCAGGACAGATTTACACTCTTGCAAAAGGAGATAATTTCAGGGAGTTTTTCAGGAATATAGAGAATGGAAAGAGTTACATAGTCCCTGAGGATCTTACAAGGGAATCTCTGATCGATGAAATGAATACCTGGATAGATCTGATTTTCGAAAAAAGCCAAAAAAATATAGACATAAAAAACTGCCTTACTGGAATAAAGCCTCTGGATACAATGGTAAGGATCTCAAGAAGCGCACTTTTAAACTGCTCCCCAAGACTTAATCGGACAACAATGAGTCTGCTCTACTTAATCTCAAACACAGGGCTTCCGGCTTCACTCTATATCCATCTGGAAAAAACCTTTGCAAAGGAAATTAAAAAACAAATAGAAATAGAAAAGCAAAAATAAAGTATTAGAAACTTTAATTAGAAGGAAAAAACCGAAAAAGTGGAGGGGAGTGAAAAGGGAAAAAAGTAAGAAAGTGAGCAATACGGAGAAGAAAAAATGATGGTGTAAATCAAGGTAATTATAAGAAATCCAGAATTTTTTCAGGACTCTCAAGCACAGTGATCCCTTGTAATCCTTTTACGATTTCAACATTTCTCATGTCAATATCCCGGACCAGGACTTCCACAGGCCCGCCTTTAATAGCACCATAAGGGCAGAGTTCTTTACAAATTCCACAGCCTTTGCATTTTAGAAGTTCTATCTGGTCTGTGGAACCATTTTTCTCAGTAATTGCTTCATGAGGACAGTTAGCTCTCGGAGGGCAATCTTCACAATGCATGCACTGTTTTCGGTCAATATTATAGGGCATTTCCGATATTATTGAGCCTTCGATATCTACAGGCACAATATAAACAGGGACTCTCCCTTTTACAGCCTGGGCAACAGCGTTAGTTACAAGGGAATCGGCAATTCCATAAGCAATTTTCGAAACTGTGTTTGAGGTTGCAGGTGTGACGAAGAGGGCATCATACCTATCAAGAAGGAAGCGCCCGACCTTAGGGGAGCTCGAACCCTGCTCGCTTTCCCGAAATATTTCTTCAAGATAGTCCCCTCCAGAGATTTTAACAAGTTTCTGCTCAAGCCCGTACATGCGTAAAACCTCTTCTGCGGCCCTGGAAATATACGTATTTACGGAAATTTGGGGGTTTCTCAGCTTAATTTCCTTAAAAACCTGATAGCTGCGGTCCAGAAGATGACCGGCACCTGTAATACCCCATGCGATTCTCTGAAAACTCATGAAAAGAGATCATGCCAGAGGATGATAATATAATTTTCTAAAAACTGTAAGGAAAAAGGTTCTGGGTAACGAAAAAGAAACAATGAGCTTTATTCGAGCAGCTTAGTGAATAGCTTTATTCGGGCAGCTTTAGTGAATAGCTTTATTCGAGCAGCTTAGTCGAGCAACATGAAGCAGCTAGAATATTCATAATCCCAAAACTTCATAAAGCAACTTCATAGCTTTTTTCTCTTTCTCTCCCCCGCACTTGGAAGCCAGGGTTTCATAGTGCCTGATTAATTCAAGGTATTTTTCGTCTCCTGAGAGCTGGTAGCGGGTTGCATGGACAGTAGCCTCAAGCACTGCATTGAATCCCCTGTTTGGCACTGGAAGGTCTTTTCTATTAGCTTCATTGAAACCTGCCTCGATTGGAATAAGATCGGCCACCAGGGCCTGATCTGTGTTCTTGATGTTAATACATTCAAAAATAACCCAGGCTATGGCTTCTTTCAGGATGGGAAAATTAAGCCCGCGGACAGGCACATAATCAAACTCAGGAAGTTCAAGGTCGAAAAAAGTTGAACGCACAAAAAGAAGGGGATCGTAAACTATGTTTGTTGCAAGGTACTTTTCTTTAAAGACATTTGCCCGAGTATGGCTGCCTTTGAAAAGCCTGACAAAAGGCCTTCCGCCTTTATTGATTATTCCTATGGGGGCAGCATTAGGATGCTCCAGGCCTGTGCTTACAATTGTTTCTGAGATTCCCTCATGGATTCCGAACGAGGGAAGATCGAGAGCGGAAGACTCACTTCCGAATTCTGTGTATTCAGGTACAAGTTCTGTCAAAAACGCAGTCCCCCCAGAAGGGCAATGAAAAGTCCGGCGATAATGATATCTGCTGTTGAGCCGGGATTAATTCTTTTTTTAAGAAGCTCATCGTCAAATTCCTGCACTGCAGGAAGTAAAGACGAAAAATCTCTGGTCATATCAACTGACGAATCTCCTGTCACATTACCTGATGAATCTCCTGTCACATTACCTGATGAATCTCTTGACATATCGCCTGAAGAGCCTTCCCAGGCCGAGATAATTTTCCCTGCTCTGGCTGACACATAATCTGCGGTATCCTCATCGAACTTGGTCTGGATAAAAGTATCTCTATGCTGGGAAAGTAACTTCAAAAAGGTATATACAATAGCTTCATTGATACCTGTGCCTGTACAGTTCAAAACTTGGTTTTCGGCTCCAGGATTTCGGGACTGCATGAACTCAGTTATAATTCTTGCTCCCTCAAGGCAGCGTCCGAAACCGGAGGTCCACTCATTTGCAATCACATCATACCCTTTTGATATCTCCATAAGTTTGTAAAGCGTAACTTCCTGTGCTCTGAGTTCGGCTGTTGATTCCGAGTCTCCAAGGCTAAATTCATCCACACTGTTAACCCTGACTCCTGCTACTTCAAAAGCCCTGTAGAACTCGACAGCATCCTCACAGTCAGTTTCCTTGACAAAAGCATGGGCACGGGCAGTAAGGTCTTCAAAATCGGATGGTGAAAGTTTGAAATGAGCTTTTAGGTGTAAATTGAATAATTCTCCAGCAGCCATTGAGATGGGAATCAATAGCAGAAAAGCCCCAAAATGGGTATTTCCTCCCTGCTGCCAGGCAGAGCTCTCACAAACTGCACTTCTGATAAGCGCTCCTATTCCACTTTTGCTTCTTGCAGCCAGCTCAAGGACAGGATAAACACTTACCGAAGAAGCCACAAAATGTTCAAAACAGGTATCAGAGTAATCATGTTGTCTATCCACATTTCCCGGTTTGGGAGAAGCCGAGACTTCCAGTAGCATGGCAAGCTGGGCACAGCGGGCAATCAGATTAGATGCTTGTTGATTTTCTGCCCCTTCAGGTCTGGGACAGGAAAAATCAATGTTAATGGGACTCATTTACCGGAATTCTCGCATGGTCCAGTACGTATTCTGCCAATTGCTTCTTAAGTTTCATGTACTCTACGTCAGAGAGCCCGATTGTGTATAATACCCCATCTCTGATCCAGCAGGGCTTGCTGATTTTACAGCACCAGACAAGGCTTCCGAAGCAGGTATCCTCTCCGAATTCCAGCATTGTGCCCTTTGAAAATTCTAACTTTGTCCTGGCAAACTCTTCTGCTGTATAACCCAGTTTTCTGAATTTTTCGTGCACCGGGCAGGGTTTAACAGGCAAACAACAAAAGGCAAGAGCCCTGAAATCTCCATCACTGCAAACATGCTTGGGAGTATTATACCAGCCTGTGGATTGTTGATATGAACTAACACTCTCTACCAGTTCCCGTATAAGTTCAGAGTCTTCCATAACCCCTCTGGCGACGGATACCATATCAGCACCCCGGGAAAACATATCCTTGGCTGCCTCGAAGTCCGTGACCGAGTTATTGCCTATAAGGAATAGCCTTGTAGCATCCCTGTAAATAAGAATTGCATCAAGGTCAGCCCCAAACCCTTCCTGTGCGGCATCTACGTGTATTATGTCTGCACCAGACTTATCGATAAGTCTGGCAAGTTCGACATCTTTTACAACATTTGCCCTCACTTTTACTGAAAGTACGACTCCGGTTTCCTTAATCGCCTTTATCCAGGCAGAAAGCCGTGGAAGGTCGTGAAGAAGAGCTTCCCCTATTCCGGCCTCGAGCATTTCGGGTTGTCTGCAGTGGGCGTTTAACTCAAGGATTGCTCCTTCCTCTTTTATTATTTTTGCAGCTTCAATAAGTGGTTCAAGTGTGGTGCTCCTGACATTTACCGCAACGGCACTTCCAGATGTTACTGCCCGAATTTCCTTTTTTATAAGCTCCATGGGTTCATCGGAGATGAACTCTTTTCTACCCCGAGCTGCAAGCTTTGATGCAACGGCAATTGAAGCCTTATCCAGATTAAAGGCTCCAAGAACTACCAGCCCTGCATCACCTGCATACTGGTTAGCAAAAGCGCTATCGACAATCCCTGCCATTGGCGCCAGT
>CAVRNH010000051.1:0-73044 GCA_963722085.1 uncultured Methanosarcinaceae archaeon
GTTGAAACAAAAACTACTTTCATAAAGGGTTATAGAACGCTTGAGTCGGATGACGGGAAACTGTCAAATCCGGTTCTTAGGAGAAAGGAAGAGCAATCTACTTTACTTATCCGACGTAATTATATGGATAAGTGGATAGAAATCACATCATTTAAATATAGTGAATATCTTCGTTAATTTTTGATACTATTAAATTTATTAAGTGAGCGACCTCCAAAACGAATTCTAAGCTAATCGTAGAAGTTTTAAGAATTGTTATCATGATCAAGAACACTTATGATCATTCAGAATACGAGATTTAAAAGAGGAATTTCGAGTTTTGGGGTCAACAAATAGTAAATTATGAGTTGATGTTAGTAGAATAGCTGGTTTCAAAAAAATTAACATTTAGTATTTTCATTTCTTGGAGTTGTAGTAGGTGAAAAACAAAATAATTGCGTTTGATTTCTTAAGGGCTTTAGCAATAATTATGATTATTCCAGCTCACTTAAGTAACTTTTTGTATTCTACTTATAGTAAACTAGGACTGTATGCTTTTGATCCTTATTTTGCAAATATGGGTTTGGGGCTTTTCATATTCATGAGTGGGTACCTATTGTACTATAATAACCACTCAATAAATTCATTCCAAAACATACTGTCCTTCTATAAAAAAAGGCTTTTGAGAATTTTTCCCCTTTACTGGGCTGCTCTTGGAGTTTTCATACTTGTGTTCTCTGTATTTGCTCCAAAGCTAAATTCAGGTTTTATATTTCCCAATGCACAGAACGCATTTGATATTTCTAACGTGCTGGTGCATATTTTAGGTTTACAAATTCTGCTTGCCCCAGCTTATGCTTCTCCATTGTTAACATTATATTTTATCGGCTTAATTATTATATTCTATGCAATTTATCCATTTATTATCATGATTTCAAAGGATGAGAAAAGCCTATTATTTGTCTCTTCTATGGTGTTTCTCGGGTTTTTATTCATCTCAATGACCTTCAATATCATTGATCCCCGTTTCTTTGTATTCTTCCCGATATTTGTGTTTGGTATTCTTACCTGTAAACAAAGTTTAATTGAAAAATCCGAAACAATCGCAGAAAAGCCTTTTTTTCAGGTCCTATTGGCAGCTCTTCCGATTATATTTGTATTGATTGTTGTTTTACAGTCAAGAACAGTTTTGTTTTTGGATCCGAAAGTCTCTTTAAGCATTGACTCCGCAGGCAGTGGTACAATAGGATCTTCCATGATAATCTCGATGTTGAGTAGCGTGGGGAATTTATTAGATATGAACTACAATATCTTAAAATTCCTCATCGATACAGTACTTCTTATCATTTTTACATTAATATTCTGTATTCTTGAATACAGATTTGCAATGAAATTTATCGACAACAAATTTCCAAGCTCTTTGAGCTCACTCTTTACATATATCGGCACATCTTCATATTGTATCTACCTATTCCATAGACCCTTTTTGGCTCTCTGGAACGCCGGAACAAATTTTATAGGTAATCCGATTTTACGGGATATCATCGTGTTATTCATAGCTCTACCTATCCTGCTTATTCTATGCTATCACCTCCAAATGTTCGAATTAAATCTAAAGAAGTATTTCTCACACGAAAAAACTCCTGGTAAAGATCTTTCCTTTAAGAGGTCTATTACCGGCTCTAATAAATAATCAATAGACAAAATAAGGCAAGAGAAGTTAGATAGATTACAAAGAGGATTTAGATAGATTCCAACATTGTCCAGCCCCCCACAAAGAGAATAAAAAATTCGTAACTATTCAGTTTGGATAAAACAGCATCAATAGCTACATCTTTGACTATTCAACAGGCAAATTTCAGTGAGCTGATTTTCTTTAATTGTTGGCTATTAATCATGTTTTTTCTTTTTTCATCCGACATTCCGCAGATGTTCGCTAAAATTCCGCAATTTTTTCCGCTATCGTTTTTTCTAAAAATTGCTTTGCTTATTCAAGCATATATTTTAGAAAGATCTCACACTTTTCGGTCATGTGCCTTTAATGAGAGCTTTTAACCTATGTTTCCGGATCTTCAGTGAGATAATAATTTCAAACTTTTAATCAAATATCCAAAAACGATAGCAAGCAAAATGTTATTTTATGGAGGACATCTGCAGAATGTCGGTTTCATCAATTGATTTTCCTGCTTTAATCTTTTCTCTCTTGTGATGCACGGGTGGTTTCACCGGCCTGGGAGATAGCTTCTCAATTGTCATCCCATTCTCGCTCTCACTACTTTTCATTCCAGAACGTAGAAGGTATGTGCAACTTTTTACATGTATGTAGGAATCTGGCTGCTGTACAAAGCCGGAAGCTGTGATAGAGTGAATAAAGATTGTGTTTTAACAATGGCGAAAAAAAGAATTTTCGGACAAATTATATGAGCCGAGTTTTAAATCCAAATAAGCTTATTAATCTTCTACAAGCTTTATTGCGTCTGTAGCAGACCTCTACGCAATCCTTGCATTCCAGACAGGCTTCAGGGCATGCTAAACCGCTCTTTTTCCTTCTGGTATGTCTTCCGCATCAAATACATACAGAGCAGATATCATAGCATTCGATTGAGCCCACACATTTGTTATAGTCAATTAAGGGATGTACTAATTTCAACTTTTTTAGAGTTTGTCAGCCTTCAACAAGTTTAATAGCATCTTCAGGACAGGTTTCTACACACCATTTGCATTCTGTACAATTTTCCGGTCGGGCTACAACTGCCTTTTTTACCCTATCAATATCTTGAATATCAAAAACCTCTACAGGGCAAACTTCATAGCAGGCAAGAGCCCCGCTACACTTGTGGTAATCAATTACTGGATACATTTTCCCCCATCTTTCCAGATTTTATGAACTAAAATACGTTAAACTCCGCTGCTGGTAAAGGCTAATGATCGATTCCAAAGCATATCATAAATTAAATATTGGATTTAAATTAAGGAAGGACCGACGTAGATCACTCCCTATAAACCGCGGGAAACGCGGAATAAAGAGATCAAGGGCACAGTTCTTCCGCGTTTTCCGCAGTTATAAAGTGTATAGAAAGTTTTTCCGTGCCCTTCCGTGTTTCCCACGCTCTTAAAACCACAAATAACTCTAACCTAAGTATTTGCATTCGTAACTATAATTAGGTCCTGAATTATAGATTTATTTTGGAATCGATGCACTAGTATTCATTTTTAAGGTTTTCACTGTATTTTGACATCTACGGTTTCTGTGGATTCCCTGTAAGGCACTATAACATACAGTTTTCCATCACAGTATCTTGCGACAGCTTTCTCAGGTATAACCCCACAGCAAAATGCATAAGTCCCTACGTATTCGACTCCTGTTTCTTCTCTTTTTGCTCTTACGAAAAAGCCTTCCTCAACCATCTTTAATTCGATATTCTCTTTCTTTACTCCAGGCAGATTAACTTCGATTTCCAGATTCCCCTTATCATCCGAACATGAAGACACGTCAGGTGACATTTTCACCATTGCGATACTTACCCCTCCCATGTATCATAAAACAAGTACAATTAGTATTAGCTGGATCGTTTTATTTAAATTTTATGAATAAAAAATGGCTTCTTTATTTCCTGCCGTCCTATTTTGGATCTATTCTCTTTTTTTAGGCTTATTCTCTCTTTTTAGGCTTAGTTTCTATTATTTGATATTCTATTTCTGAATTTATTTTCCATTGGCGGTTATTTAAAGCTGAATTTTCTTGCAGTCTGGCTCTATTTTACGCCCAAAGGTTCCTGTTTTTATCAATAAAAGCACGCTGGATCTCTTTCTTTGAAGCTGTATAAATCAGCGCTGCAGGATGATAGAGTTTCAGGATTGTTCTTCCTTCCAACTCTTCAGGGACTCCCCACTGCAGCTTTTTTCCAGGGCGATAAGATTCTTCGGCTGTATTCCCAAGAAGAATTATAATTTTCGGGTTAAGCAGGATTATCTGGGCAAGAAGGAAAGGCTTGCAACATTCAATTTCATTTATTCTGGGTTTTCTATTTTCCGGGGGGTGACACTTGACAGTGTTTGTAACCATCCAGTCCTCTTCTGAAAGTCCCATATATTCGACCATTTTGTCAAGTTCTTTTCCTGCCCTTCCGTAGAACGGAATCCCTGTTTCGTTTTCTCTCTGCCCGGGTGCTTCTCCTATGAAGAACACTTTTGGGTGGCAAGATCCTTTCCCTATTACTCTTTTGATCGCACTTTTATGGAGCGGGCATCGTGTGCATACGATTGCTTCCCTTGCAACAGTCTCATACCCGGCTTCTACCATTTTTCTAACCCTTTCTTCAAAATCTCTACGATTGTCTTTTTCATATGTCATTGCTCTCTACCTTATCCAAAATTTATATATGATAACAACGCCTTTTTCTAAAGTGAGATAGCTAAATTGTTTCCCTGGTCCTTTTGGCTTCTCATATAAAAATCACAATCTATCTCATTAAACTTAGATGAAACAAACTTATTTATGGAAAAAATCCCATGACAAGATAACCATTATTAAACGAGGATAAAATTCTCCAAAATTTTATATTTCAAATTTATTCTTCAATCTATATAAAATCCTATTCACAAAGGTGTGCTGAGGGTAAATGACTTCCAGAAACTTTCTTACTATTGATGATTTTGATACGGACGGAAAGACCATTCTTGTAAGGGTTGATCTGAACTCTCCTATGGATCCCCAAGGCAACATTCTAGACGATATGCGGATCCGGAGTCACATTGCCACCCTGAAAGATCTTGAGGACTCAAAAGTCGTTCTGCTTGCGCACCAGAGCAGGCCTGGTAAAAAGGACTTCACAACAATGAAGCCTCATGCCAACCTGATGTCCAAGCACCTGGGCAAGCAGGTTCTTTATGTGGACGATATCTTTGGAACCTATGCAAAGACTCAGATTGCTTCAATGGAAGATGGTGATGTCATCCTGCTCGAAAACGTAAGGTTCTATTCCGAAGAAAGCATCGAGAGAACACCAGCAGAACAAGCAAAAACATTTCCGGTTAAAAAGCTTGCACCCTTTGTGGATATTTTCCTCAACGACGCCTTTGCCGTATCTCACAGATCTCATCTTTCTGTGGTCGGATTTACTCCAGTTCTTCCTTCAGGTGCCGGAAGGGTAATGGAAAAAGAGCTCACATCCCTGGATAAGGTAATCAAAGGCGCGGAAAGACCAAGCATTTTCGTGCTCGGAGGGGCAAAAGTTGATGATTCCATAAGAGTGGCGGAAAATGTGCTTACAAATGGAGGGGCTGACCGTGTGCTCTTTACTGGAGTGGTAGCAAACGTAGCTCTTGCTGCATATGGTGTAAATATCGGAAAAGTCAACCTGGATTTTATTAAATCCCAGGGTTATGAAGAGCAGATAGAAAAAGCAAGAGGTCTACTTGCAAAATTCGAAGATAAAATTGGCCTTCCAAAAGATGTGGCTTTAAATGATAATAAGAAACGGGTTGAAGTGCCTGTTTCAGAGCTAAATTCCGATTCTCTTCCGATAAACGATATAGGGCTTGAAACCATTGTAGAATTCACCAAAGAAATCGAGAATGCAAAAACTGTTTCCTTAAATGGACCAGCAGGTGTTTCCGAAATAGCCGAATTCGCCCTTGGAACCCAAGAAATAATAAGGGCTGCGACTAGATCCGGGTTCTCAATTATTGGCGGAGGGCATATTTCGGCAGAAGTTGACCGTCTTGGCCTCGCACACCGTTTCTCCCATATCAGCACAGGTGGAGGAGCACTCATTGATTATCTTGCAGGGGTGAAACTCCCAGGCGTTGAGGCACTGAAGGATGCAGCTAAAATATATTTGGAAGCTAAAAAAATCTGAGGGTTTACCCACCTCTATTTTGAATTTACAGGCCTTATAATGATAGCGGTCCCCGAGTTATTGAAAACAGCGAGCATAAGATTTTCTGCGTTTTCCTCAAATGTGGGGTAATACTCGTTTTTCAGATTTGATCAATAACTCAGGGACACGACCTAATGATAATAGACCTTAAAATGTTAACAGGCCTTAATGATTTTTTTCTCTGCGGCAGTCTTTTCCTGCCAGATCATTTTTTTCTGTTTCTAGCGTTTTCTTCCGGCTTCTGCTCATCAGAAATGAAGTTCTGGAAATATACTTTAATCAGCTTAGATAACATAGTGTAATAGCAGTTTCTACACATATTGTCATTAGCGGTATGCTGATAATAATAGCTAAGGCCTACTATTACTACTGTTAATGTTAGCTCTCAGCTATTAACAATAGTGGTATAAAGGCTAATAATGACTGATCTCTACAGGCTAATGACTAATGATATCTCAGCTAATGATTAATGATCTCAGGCTAATATAACTGATATCTACAGCTAGATTATTAAAATACAGGTGTTGGTTCAAGAATGCTTACAGAAACTGAAGGCAGGAATGCAGTAAAACTTGCGAGAAAGACGATTGAATTGTTCCTATCTGAAAATAGACTCCCAAAGCCTCAGGATTTGGGTTTTGAGCTTTCGCAGGTATTCGGGGAAAAGAGGGGAGTTTTTGTCACACTTACGGAAAATGAGCTTCTTAGAGGTTGTATAGGGCATCCTTATCCTGATTCCACACTCGAGGATGCAATTACGGATTCAGCAATCTCGGCGGCAACTCGTGATCCGCGTTTTCCGCCTGTTGGAAAAGACGAGCTGGATGATATAGTCGTTGAGGTAACTGTTCTTACCCCTCCTGAAAGGATTAATGCCCCTCCAAAAGAGCTTCCTAATCTTATCGAGATTGGAAGACATGGCCTCATTGTAAAGCAGGGTTATTGTCAGGGGTTGTTGCTTCCTCAGGTTGCCCCTGAACACAATATGGATTCTATTGACTTTCTGGGCCATACCTGCCTGAAAGCCGGCCTTTCTCCGGATGCCTGGCTCAGAGGAGCCGAGGTCCATTGTTTCGAAGGGCAGATTTTCAAGGAAAAAGAACCACGGGGCGAGGTTTTTGAGGAAAAGCACCAGTAAGATCCAAAAAGTCTCATAAATTACAAAAAAATCATGAATTACAAGAAATCATGAATTACAAGGAAATAAAGATTATAGAGGATTTCGAAAAATCCAATATTTGGCTGGTTATTTGATAACTACAATAAACAATTCATTGAAGCTAGGTTTCACCGAAATTCTCTAAAGAAAGTTTGTAAAAAGCATGAACTCTTACTGAAACTTAAAATTTGAAAATTGAATTTTATATTTTATATTTTATATTTTACAACGCTTCAAAATTAAAGAAACATTGATGGTTCATTTCTGTTTTGCTTTTCGGGCTATATGCTTATTTCATTCTTTGTACCCAAGTAAATATACTTACATTTCTTCGTAAAACTAAAAAAAATTAAGATTATTCTATCATTTTTTATTCTGATCAGTTTTAAATACAAACGAATAGATATTAAGTTTGCCAATTAATCGCCAGTAGGTTGACTACTGAGCTGGTTTAGTTTGGCATCCGGGTACTGGTCTGGACTCGTCACCTAGACCTACATCGCCCAAAAGAATTTATCAGTCGATTAGGAACCTAGATATCCGGTCTGGAATGTTACCCAGACCGCGTATCCACAATATGCAAAACAGTTATCTGTTTTTAAAAATTAAAATTTTCTATATAATAAATTAATATGTATTCATTTTAGTTTAATTTAAAATTTAGGTCGTGGGGGTGAGTTATTGAAAACCGTAAGCATAAGAATCTCTCTTCTTTTTCCTCGAATACGGGAGATGTACTCGTTTTTTCTGATTTGGTCAATAGCTCACGGACACGACCTAAAATTTAAATGATCTTTATTTATTTACTTTTATTTTTTGTTTTATTTCTTTACTGTTACCCGCTTCTCACAGGCACGATGGATAAGAGCTAAGAGTTTCAAAATCCCAGATTCTTTATTCTGAAGGAATAAATTCGTTTTTCCATTTTTTCGAAGATGATGCACATTCACCTTCTGTCTGTTCGCATATCTTTTCATAAGTAACTGAGGGACAGTATCCAGCAGATATTGCCTGATGGTTACTGCATAATGGGGGCAGTTTATCAGTTACTAACATATAGTTAGTAATTATGGCATATTAATTTTTTGGATGAGATGCCAATTTATTATTATAAAATTAGCTATTTCTCAGGCAAACCTTAATGTTTGCAGGAAAAAAACGCCCCTTCAGTTATTAGAAATTCCAGAATTTAATAAGAATGTCAGATCTAAAACTAGAAAATAACGAAGAGTTATAAGATCTAATAGGTCTTATGCAATTGAAAGAAAGATCAACAGCATTGAACCCTTAACTGGCCAAACTGCAAATTTAGGCTAAGGCGTTTATTGCTCTTGATTTTGAACCTGATTGCATAAGTCTTACTATTCAGATATTACCATTTGAGATTAGTTCTTTTGCCGGTAACAAATAGAGTTGAAAATTAACCGTCGAGCTGAAAACTAACCGATAATTATTAATATCCCACGAGCAAGGGTTGTAAGTTCATTAAAAGTCCAATCACTGCTAACGGGACAAAATCATTGAAAACAGCTCTAAGCTCCTTTGTTTTTAATTATCTAAACCTTAATTTTTAACAATGCCTTTGCCTTTGTTTATATCCGTTCCCACTCCATCAGGATCTGCATGCAGCCAGTGCTTTCATCAATCTCTTCTCCTACTGCTATGAAACCGCACTTTTTATAAAAGCGAAGAGCATTTTCGTTTTCTCTATAGACTTTAAGGAAGAGCTTTCCCTTCAGGAGTTTTGCATGATCTAGAAGAGCCCTGCCAGCTCCTCTGCCCTTCATTTCAGGGGCTATAAAAAGGGCGCAGACTTTATCTCCAACAAGAGAAATGAATCCTGCAACCTTTCCTTCTTCTTCAAAAATTAAATTTTCAGCAACTGGAAGGTACTTCTCTTTCATTGCGTTCTTATGCAAAGCCCAGAAAGATGTTGGGATAAAGGAATGAGCAATGACTGAGGCATTGTACCATATCCTCACCATTTCTTCAAGATCTGTTTCCCTATAATTTCTGATCAATTTATCAGGTCCTGTTTTAGTGTCCTCTACTTATTACAGTTAAAATCTATAACCCATAATGGAATGTTACGACCTGTTGAAGTGTGAAATTCCCAGGTCCGGATGACTTTATATAAAAAGTTCAGGGAAAAGTAAAGTATATATAGAAAGAAAAGAGTTTCAAAAAGGTCAGATCTAAAAGGCTTCGATCTGGAAAAGGGGCTTTCATGAAAATGAGTCCGAACCAAAAATAAAAAAGTTGGAAAAATTTTTAAATTTTATTCCACTGACTCGATCTGGCGGATCAGGTCAGTAGCGTATCTTTCGGATAACTCCACATGGGGGCTGCATGGAACGACCTTTACCAGTTTCCCATATCTGGATACGTACATGTCAGGCCCATGTGAAGTTTTCACTTTTGTAAAAGAATATCCATTCACAAAGGTCATTGTTTTAACCTCCAGTAGTGATTATGTCTGGCATTCCTTATTAACATTTTTTTACCTAATAATCATTATAGATTATGGCTTCTGTAATTGAATGCTTTCTCAAACTAATCTCAATTGAGATATAGTTACAGATTCAATAAAAAAGATTTTAAAAACATCATTAATATAAAGGTTATATTTATAACCCAATTCGCAGGCCATATCACCCGCTTTATCCTGAAATTACTTTCGCTTCAAACCTGAGTTCCAAAATATTAAGCGCATAAGCCTAAATCCATAAGTCTGATAGATAAGATGATTGTGATTTCGAAATTGGAGCTTGATGTTCATGTACTTAAGTTTAAGCGCATACTTCTATATCATGAGAAGCTTATGCGCCTAAAAAAGCGGAACGTAGGTTCAAAACTCGTTTAGGAATGACGAAAATATAACTTCAATATTTCTGTTGCCGATATTGTCTTTGATGGTTATTTGAGGGGATAGTATTATAGAGCCATTTCCAAAGTGAAAACTCGAAGTTATTTTTTAACCATTCCTTAGTTTTCCATATTTTCATAATTCAAGCAACCGAACTCCGATTATAAATTTTGCTTTTATCATCAATATGTTCTAAGGATTTGTCACGAACTAACTTAAGTAATACATTTTTATTTTTGAACAAAATATGTTTAGTCGCTTATGAAAAGATTCAAGTACAGTGCAAAAATGTCATCAAGTTATTTCGTTACGATCTCTAAAATCATTTTCTAGTGCATCGATTCCTCAAGTCTCAAGGCTCCATGAGCTGTTCTGTTATAATTAGGACTTACGCGGTTGAGATATGAAATCAAGTACAGGAAACCTCATCTGAATGGTTGGGATTTAGACAGTTGAGTATTTACTGCTGCTGTTTTTCAGTTCTATCGTGTAAGTCCTAATAATATCTAATGAGGCCTGAATATTTCAGATTGGACAAAAAAGTATTAAACCAAAAGTTATCTGAATTTTTCAAGCACCTTGAGCAGTTCATCTTCATCTCTGGCAAGCGCAACTATAGACATCTCAACCATCAGGTTAACGATTCCCTCCGATAACGTCCTGAAATCTGTCCGAAGTCCTATTATCGGCTTTTCCTTCGCATAGGCATAGCCGATCTCCCAGGCAGTTCCTGAATCAACATCTACCCCATCAAGAACTGCAACTACGATGTCAGAACTGTCCACTCCTATCACGCACTTCTTGAAAATACACTCTTGATTCTGTTTTTCACGCTCAACTGCGGCATCCTCTGCGTCTTCCTGGGGCAAAAAGACCGAAAAGCCTATCTTGAGCAGCATATCCTTTAATTTGCAGTTATAATCAAGTTCCGCATGGGTGAAGAGAGGGCCTGCAAGGTAGATTGTCTTTCTTCTTTCATTCATGTGTCTTCTTCCTGTCATTCAGGGAGTATTAAATAAAATTCCTAGAGTATACGAGCTATAGATAAATTTATTATCTGTAAACTCTGCTTTTCCAGTATTTCCAGTTTTTCGGTGTTGTAAACCTTAATACCCCAACATGGAATTTTCAATTGAGAAATATGCTTATATATTTAAAAATTTAAAATCTACTGTATTAAAATTAGGAACTTGATATTTATCTCAAAGTAAATTATAGCTAATAAATTTAACTTTAATTTCTTGGTATACCTGAGGTGGTTCGATTAACGGGACCTCTAAATAATGTACAATGAATATCACCAAGCATAAAATGGAAGCAAACGGAAACCAGAGTGGAAGCAGGGGAATGAATAATAACACTTAATAAAGCGGGTTACCTGTAATGAATCTAATCCCGAATACAATGGTCTCCGTGAAACTTATTGATGAAGATTGAGTTCTTGTCTCAAAACATGAACTTCAGGTTTAATTACATAAAATCATAGAGCTACAATCCAATTATGAGAATGATTATAATCCTGGATTTACGGCTGGATAAAGTTTTTCATTTAGTTTGTCATAACAAGTATAATTATCTTGTATTGATATTACACAGGCAGTGAATATTTATGATCAAGGCTGGAATAATAGGAGCTTCAGGATATACAGGAGGAGAACTCCTTCGCTTACTGGTAAACCACCCGAATGTTAAGCTAGAACTCGCAACTTCCCGAAGTCTCGCAGGGAAACCCGTAACAAGCACCCACAAGCATCTTGAATGTTTTCTGGACTTAAAGTATGAGAATCCGAATTCTGAAAATATAAGGGAGCGTTGTGATGTTGTTTTTTTAGCGGTACCTCACGGATCTTCAATGGACTATGTCCCTGAGCTACTTGACGGGGATACAAAGGTTATTGACCTCAGCGCGGATTACAGGCTTGATACACAAACATTTGAAAAAATTTATGGCCTGACACATAGTGATCCTAGGAAAGCGGTCTATGGGCTTGTAGAGCTTCACCCTGAAGTTGCAGAACA
Source organism: uncultured Methanosarcinaceae archaeon (assembly GCA_963722085.1). Lineage (GTDB taxonomy): Archaea > Halobacteriota > Methanosarcinia > Methanosarcinales > Methanosarcinaceae > Methanosarcina. The sequence goes on from CAVRNH010000051.1 coordinate 11,906, forward strand.
AGATTTTATTGCAAATCCTGGATGTTTCCCTACAGGAGCAGTCCTTGCAGCAGCTCCTCTTGCGGCAGCAGGACTTATAGACATTGCAGTCTTTGATTCCAAAACAGGAATATCAGGAGCTGGAATCTCTCCGACTGAAACTTCCCATTATGCAAATCTTGCAGAAAACGTTACTGCTTATAAGCTCACAAACCACAGGCACAGAGCCGAAATATTCCAGGAATTAACCAGGCTGGATCAGAAGCTTCAGAACATCAATTTCACTCCTCATGTGATCCCATCAACCAGGGGTATCTTTACAACTGCTCATCTTTTTACAAAAGAGCCTATCTCCACAGAAGAACTCAAGTCGATTTATGAGGAGTTCTACAGGAATAAACCTTTTATTAGATTCCCAAGCGGAGTTCCATCCCTCACAGCGGTCAGGGGTTCTAATTTCTGTGACATAGGCTTCGAATCGGATAAGGAAAATAACAGGGTTGTAGTGCTCTCTGCAATCGATAACCTGGTCAAAGGCGCATCAGGTCAGGCGATTCAGAGTATGAATTTAATTTTCGGGCTTGAAGAAACGCTTGGGCTCTGGCTGCCTGCAGCAGCTCCATAATACATTATTTTAAAACAGATAATCTGAAAACGATAACCTGAAAACAGATAACCGAAAAACAGATAACCTGAAAACAGATAATGAAAAACAGATAACCTTAAAATTGGTTTTAGGGGCGAGTTATTAAAATCGTAAGCAAAGAATCTTCGGACATTTTTAAACACGAGGAGTGTACTCATTTTTCAGATTCGATCAATCACTCACCCCCAATATCTTAATCTATAATCTGATTTTTCAATACTATTCAGAGAAGAGACCTGCAGATTGAAAGGCAGGCGAGAACATATAACTGGTGACAGATTAGATTAAAGAATAGAATTTATCTCAAGGGGTAGTTTAGATGAATGTAAAAGATGTCATGAACTCTAGCATTGTCTTCTGTAAGCCTGACGATACAGTCCGGGAAGTTGCGAAAATCTTGAAGGATAATAATATCAGTGGAGCCCCTGTTCTTGATGGCGATAAGCTTGTAGGAATAATAAGTGAAGGGGACCTGCTGAAACTGCTGATTATTCCCGAAAAAGGAGATCTCTGGCTTCCAAGCCCCTTTGAGGTTATAGAGGTTCCTATCAGGGAACTTCTAGGCTGGGAAGACACTAAGAAAATGCTTTCTGATGTGGGTTCTACAAAGATAGAAGAGATAATGACTAAGGATGTATATACAATCTCTTCAGAGGCGTCCGTAGAAGAAGCCTCCGAACATATGGTCAGGCACAGGATTAATAGGCTACCTGTAATGGAAAACAACCGCGTTGTAGGGATTGTCACTCGCGGCGATATCATAGAAGGTCTAGCAAAGCTCTGAAGAAATAGGAGAATTTTCATGAAGCAAGTAGAGGGTGGAGTTTGTGCTGTAAGGGGTGTATCTGCAAACGGAATCAAGGTCGGAAAAATGGGGATTACAGTAATTCTTGCGGAAGGCCCTGCCGCAGGCGTTTTCACAAAGAATAAGGTGACTGCAGCCCCGGTTATCCTGAGTAAAGGAGTAATCGATACCGAGCATCGTCTCTCGGCTGTGATCGCAAACAGCGGCAATGCCAATGCCTTCACAGGTGATGATGGCTTTCTTGATGCAATGGAAATGGCATCGATGCTTGCTGAAAAGCTCGACATTGATGCTGACACTGTTGCCGTTGCCTCAACCGGGGTAATTGGCAGAAGGCTTGATGTCTCCCAGATCAGGGAATACCTTCCCGAAGTCCTCGCAGGGCTGGGCAGTACTCCGGAGTGCAGCCAGGCAGCTGCAAAGGCGATCATGACTACTGATAACACATTAAAAGAGTCAGCTGTAGAGCTTGACTGTGGAGTCCGAATAGGTGCAATTGCTAAAGGTTCAGGAATGATCGATCCCAATATGGGGACTATGCTATGTTTTGCGTATACTGACGCAAAAGTGCCTGCAGATGTCCTTGATGCGGCTCTCAAAATAGCCGTGCAAAAAACCTTCAATATGATTGTGATAGACGGGGATACGAGCACTAATGATATGGTACTTTTCACCTCCACCTGCAAGTCCGGAATTAAACCGTGTATGGAATGCCTGGACGACTTTCAGGAAAGTCTAGTTTACGTATTTACAGACCTCGCAAAAAAAATGGCCAGGGATGGGGAAGGAGCCACGAAACTTATCGAAGCCAGGGTAGTGGGCGCAAAAAAATACGAGGATGCCAGGCTTGCTGCAAAAGCTATTGTACGTTCCCCCTTAGTCAAGACCGCAATTTTTGGAAAAGATCCTAACTGGGGCAGGATTGTAGCTGCTGCAGGCTACTCTGGTGCCGAACTTGAGCAGGAAAGGCTGTCTCTTTCTCTCTCAGGAGGAGAGGATAAAGTTGATCTCGTAAAATTGGGCGAGATTTCCGAGTCTTCTGACCTTGACCTTCTAAAGAAGATAATGGCAAACGATGAAATTATCATTACCCTTGACCTCAACATGGGAGAAGAGCATGCAACCGCCTGGGGATGTGACCTTACCTATGACTATGTCAAAATCAATGCCGAATATACGACTTAATTCAATCGCCTATACTCTCTCAAGTTGAGTATCAAAATTTCTTCACTAACTTTAAAAGTATAAATAGACCAATTAAACACTGAAGGCCACGGAAAACCTGTAACTATATAATTAGTTCTCTTCAGAGAAAAGCAAATAATTACTTATCCACAAATTGTCCTCTTGAGCTAGCGAAGCAAGCGAAAGGACACACGTGCTTCCAAGAGGAACTCGGCTGCGGAAAACGCATAGATCTGTGCCCTTAAATTAGTCCTCTTGAGCGAAGCGAAAAGGACCCCGTGCTGCCGAAGCGGAACTCGGCTGGCGCAACTCGGCTGGCGGAATTCGACTGCTGATATATTTTCCTTATTTTTTCTTCCGTGTTTTCAGTATTTTTCCAGGTTTCGAACATCGGGTAATTTAATTGTGAATATACTCGAAGTTAAGATCTGAGATTTAAACTCACCAAGGTCTAGGTCAGCTTAATCTTAGATCCAAATCTGCACAAAGTTAAATAAAATAAAATGTAAAATGGAAGTAAAGAAAATATAGTCAAGATGACTTAAGCAGAAGAATTCGGGAATATTTAAATCCGCATTACCCCTAATTCCAGGTTATTTATTTTTGATTAAGACACTTACTTTCAGGGGGCTTATTAAGTGAAAATACAAGAATGGGAACAGCGTCACAAAGAGGCTTTTTATAACGTCAAAGAAACAATTCCTTATCTGGACGGGATGTTTGTAGCTTACAATAGCAATATCGATGCCATCAAACACCTTAATGAAGAAGACCTGTCAAGGCTTATCAGACTTTTTAACGAGGCTGAAATTCAGGAACGGATTGAGACATATCCGAGAGAAATAAATGATCCCGTGGATTTTATGGCTCGTCTGCTCATTTCCATGCGAGAAGGGAAAGCCGCTGAAATCCCTACCCATACTACAGATATTCACGAATGGCTGAAAGATCATCTGGGCTTTGACTATGCACGCATGGGTGGTCAGGCAGGGATCATTTCTAATCTTCTTGCTTGCCTGGAATTGAAAAAAGTGGTTGCATATATCCCCTGGCTTTCTCAAGAGCAGGCAGAGTATTTTGTAGATACGGACAATCTCGTGCACCCAAAGGTGGAAGACGGAAAGGTTATTTTAAAGCATCCGCGGGAAGCCTTTAAACCCAATATCGGGTCAAAAGTCAACTGGATCCTTGAGTATTCCAAAGATTTGCAGGTAAGGTGCAATGGGAGAGACTTCAGGGTGCCAAGAGATAACCGCCTGATTATTTCTTCTCGCCCTAAATGGATCAGCCTGAATATGGACAGAGATGTCTATGAACAGCTTAATTCGATTTTCCCGATTGATGGGGCAATGCTTTCAGGCTATCAGATGATAAAAGAGGAGTATGATGATGGGTCTACATATAAGGACCATGTTGCACACGCTGTGCAGGTCATTGAGAAATTGAAGTCCTTAAACCCCGAACTTCGCATCCATGTGGAACTTACATCAATCCAGAACAGGGTTATAAGAAAGGCTATTCTGACAGAAATTGTTGCCAAACACGTCCATTCCCTGGGCCTTGATACTGTGGAAGTAGCAAATGCCCTGAATGTGCTGGGGCACGAAGAGCTCTCTTATTCCGTGATCAAGAAAGAGGAAAATGGGATAACATCTCTTTACCAGGGTGCTGTCCAGCTTTTGAAGGACCTGTCGCTTGAAAGAGTCCATGTGCATTCTCTTGGCTTTTATATCTGTATTCTGAAAAAAGGTCATCCTCTTACACTTAAAGAACACAGAGACGTCTTACTCTTTTCCTCAACCCTGGCAGCTGCAAAAGCTCTCAAGGGGAATATTGGAAACCTTAAAGATGCAGAGGCTGGACTCGAAGTTCCTATCTCAGGTGATGGAATTGAAGCCCTGGAAAATTTTAAAGTTTACTGCGTAGGCCGAAAACTCTGTACCATAGAAGAATTTGAATACGGGTATCTCTATGGGCCTGACCATGATGCTGTCATTATTCCCTCAAAAGTTGTTGACAGGCCAAAGGCAACAGTGGGAATAGGGGACGCAATTTCGGCAGGAGCTTTTACCGCCATGCTTGCAGGAATGAAGCAGAAACAGGCAATAAATCTGTCACCTAAGTTATCTGAATAATAAAATGTTTAACCTTGCTATCTAAATTTTTTCACTTATGTAATCTGAAGACTTCCATTCCGTTGAAATCAAATAGGAACTGGTTAGATGAAAATACTCTGTGGATACAATGTCAATATAGATTCTGTATACAGAATCAGCGGAACCGAGGTTTCGGAACTGCTGGAAAACTTCGAAATGGCTGAAATTCTTGAAAAAATAGAAAATCCCCCAGGAAAAATCCATTCTGAATCTGATTTTGTTGCAGGACTTGCGTATTGTATGAAAAATGGGTGTGGAGCCGAATGGCTCGTTTTTGAAAGATCTGTTTTTGAGTTTCTTAAAAATCGCTATTTTGAAAAGTCCGTTGTAAGAATGGGGGGTAATGCTGGAATAATGGCAAATGCCCTTTCGCAACTTGGGGTTTCCAGGGTAATTCCAAATGTTGCTGTTCCCTCTAAAACTCAGCTTTCTTTGTTCTCAAAAAAAGCAATTTACCTTCCAGACACTTCCACGCAAAAAAAAGAAAATTCAGGGCTTCAATCCAAAGAGGTTAATATTGCTGATATAGACATTGCTGGCATGGACACTGCTGACATGAGCAGTATATCCAGTAATCAGGATCCTGTACATTTTGTATTTGATTTTTCAAAAGGTGATACTTTCTCTCTGTATGGTACAAAGATCAGGATTCCGAGAGAAAACCGTTTCATAGCAACCTGCGACCATTTAAATTTCAGGCTCTTTGTCAATCCCGCGTTTGAAAAGTATGCCCTTGAGCATGCCTGTGAGATTGATGGAGCACTTATCTCGGGTTTCCATCTTCTGCTTGAGAACTATTCTGACGGCAGCAGTTATAAAGCAATTCTCGAAAATACTCTCTGCCAGCTCAGGCGTTGGAAAGCCGAAAATAATAAACTTCGTATTCACCTGGAATTTGGACATTTTGCAAGTAGAGAGATTGCAAGCTCGGTATTCTTAGAATTTGCAGCTATCTACGACAGCATTGGAATGAACGAAGACGAGCTTGCACTGCTTCGCCCTTTTCACGAAGTGCCTGGGGAAGAACTCCTGCATATGGAAGCGGAGGCTGTGGGCAATGCAGCATACAGGCTGGCTTCGCGGCATGAGCTTAAAAAACTTATAATCCACACTAGAGAATTTGTGATGGCTGTATTTAAACCGAATTTTAAATTTAAACCAGATTCTAAATGTAAAACTAATTTTAACCCGGATTCTATACAGGATTCAGGACAGGATTCAGGACAGGATTCAGGAAGCTCTAAAGATTTCCAGGTTTCAGGGAAATTGGAGAACTTTGAAAGTTCAAGCTTACAAAAAACGGCTGAACGAAAACTTGAAGCTCTGAGGTTCGGAGTAAGTTGTGCAGGGGTGTATGCAGCTACTGGCAGGCTTGAAGAGCGAGAATTCGTAGAGGAGGAAGCCTCCAAACTTCAGGAAAGCACTATTGGAAGAGCGCAGCTTGAGTTTTTCCTTAAAGCCTTTAACGGACAAGCTTTAGATCACGGAGCTTATGCTTTTAAAGGGGAATATATTCTCTGCATTCTTCCTACACTGCTTTCGAAATCTCCGGTAACCATGGTAGGACTCGGGGATACGTTAACAGCAGGGATCTTTTTGAGGGAGCTGGAGCTGGATGTACAGACTTAAGCCAGAAATTTTTAACCTTAATTATACTCTCGACTGCGGGCAGGTATTCCGCTGGGAACGAGACGGAGACTGGTGGACAGGAGTCGTCAGAGACCAGGTTATCCGAATTTCTCAGGACAAGGGAGAACTGCTTGTTGATTCAAAGCTTCCCCCTGAATTTTTTTCTCATTATTTCCGTTTCGACGACGACCTGCCCTTAATTTACAAAAGCATAGACCGAGACCTTCTTATAAACAGGGCGATCCGGAAATATAAAGGCCTGCGATTGATCAGGCAGGACCCCTGGGAATGCCTGATTTCTTATATGCTTGCTACAGCTTCAAGCATTCCTACGATCCAGAAAAGGATCTCTCTTCTGAGCCAGTTCTTCGGGCACGAAATCGAAGAAGGATATTTCAGCTTTCCGGACCCTGAGACTCTCGCAAATGCTGACCTTTCAATGCTCGATAAATGTAAACTGGGCTTCAGAACCGAACGCATAAAAGCCGCAGCCAACGAAGTATATTCAGGAGATATCGACCTTGATATCCTTTTCCGTCTGGAGTACAAGTATGCCAGAGACCGTCTTATGAGGCTTCGTGGCATAGGAGAAAAGGTTGCAGACTGTGTTCTTCTTTTTGCCTTTGAGAAAATGGAAGCCTTTCCTGTAGATACTCACATAAGGCAAATTATCCAGCATTACCATATCGATGACGATTTCTTCGAAAACTGTACGAGCCTGAGCAGAATGGGGGACTGGGGCCGGGAATATTTCGGTCCTTATTGCGGGTATGCCCAGCAGTATCTCTTTTACCAGAAAAGGGTTGAGGGTTTTGTCCCTCTTTATTAATTTCGCCTTTAGTGATTTCGATTACTAATTTCTTCTACTGCTGGAAATTGGTTGTGGATTTCTCTTGATCTATCAACTGGCCAACACCAGAAATTACTATACATGTTAGGCTTAAAATGATTTCTTTTTAGTATTTGGGATTTGAGAGCAAGATACACTAAAAAAGGATTTTTATGGAAAATTCCACGTGAATAAATAACCATTATCGAGCAAGATGTAATTTCAATGTAAATTTACATCCATTTCCTCAAGAAAACCCTGAAATCAAAATCTTTTAACCTGCAGATTTCAGCATTTTCTATAACTTCAAAACCCTCATTTACGCTCTGATGTACTTGTTTTCCTAGTGAGCAGTTAATCAGCTGGTTTTCGAGAAGCCCTTTTGCCGTGGGATATTTGCGCCGGATCTCAAAGACGTATTTTCCATTTTCAATATAACCTCCGAATACGTCCTCGGCTCCAGCATATTTTTCTTTGAATTTCTGAGCATGTTCCTTGACCCAGACAGGAGGACCAATGTGTTTTTTGACATTTGGGAGGGTACCTGAGATTAGTTCGAGCATAATTACGGTCTCGGTTTTCCCTGACCAGACTCCGGTTTTAATCACGGAAAACTCGTATTCCTTTAAAAGGGCAGCTACTGCAAGCTCCATTTTATAAAGCTGCGGGTAGAGCACGTCTTCAACAACGTTGGGGGTCTTGAAGACAATTGCAAGTTGTGAGCTCTTTCTGCTTTCCAGACGTTCCAGAATTTCATTGTCCTTAAGGGGCAGGGGGCATGCAGGAAAAAAGAAACTAAGTTGCGGGCTTTGTAGAAATTCCCGGCAACAGTCTATAAATATGCAGAATTTGTCAAGGGAAAGGGCGGCTGCAACATTTCGCTTTGGATCGGTTGGGTCCACCACGATGAGAGGTTCCTGGTGTTCGATCTCTGAATGCTGCATTATATCTATTTTCTCTCTTGGTCTCCAGGAACTGGCTGCAAGGACTGCTTTTTCGAATGAGCCATAGTGGATTATCAGGAGTTCGGTCAGGTAGCCGGAAAAGCCCTGGGTTTTTAATTCCGAGCCGTAGACTCCGCACCCACGCATGAACTGCTTTAGAAGCAGTACATCATCTTCGAACCCGTTTATGCGGGCTTTAACAAAATCGTTATGAAAAGGAGTCCTATCCACTGCAGATTTGATATGGGAAGCTGAGGCAACCCTGAAACATGGGACAAGGTCAACATCAAAGCCTTTGAATACGATATTCAGGTAGGGGTGCTCGGCATGGCGGTCTTCGGCATATTCAGCATGTTTTGCCACTTCTCTGGCAATTGCCATGCCCAGAGTTTCCAGTTCCTTTCTGGGCGTTTCTTCAGGAAAGCTAATAAATATATCAATGTCGTGGGTGCCTGAAAGCCATGTGCCTCTGGCAGCAGAACCTACCTTTTTTACAAGCACGCCTGGTATGCCAAGTTTCTCCGCTGCTGCTTTCACTTCTACGGTAAGCTCTTCCTGAATCTCCAGGAGCTTTTTCCTTTCGGGTTCTGCAGGCTTTATTTTCTCAAGAACTGCAAGTTTCAAATCTTCGGGAATGCCTGTATTTTTTTCCATATATTTTTCCATTCCAGGAAGGATCTATATTTATTTCTACTCTGCACGAAAGCTTTCGATTAAGGTAACCTTTGATTCTCAGCTATCAACGAACTGTTATGAATAATTCAGGTAAATTTCGCGGGTTTCTGACCTCGCTTCTTACATCATTCATCATCTTACATCATTCATCATCTTACATCATTCATCATCTTACATCATTCATCATCTTACATCATTCATCATATTACATCATTCATCATATTACTCGTAAATTTCTATTCATAAGTCGTCAGTTTCTTTCTCACATTCCGGAGATACTATATTACAATTTTATAAATCTTTGTGCTGCTTTTTTTCCATTTTTGAGCTTTTCTATCTTCGGCTCAATTCTTTATGTAATGAGTTCATTTGATGGCAAAGGTTCTTCGCACAATCTTTGAAGCTCTATATATCTTGGTCCTGTTATCATGTTAATTTCAAAAACAGTTTTCATTGATTTAGGATAGCATTGATAGCCCGATCTATTCCTCAACGGTTAGGATCAATTTATCTGCTCTGATTAGTCTATTTTCCATGGATGGCAGTATGGCCACAAAATGTAAAAAGATATGGCTCTTCGCTGTTTTGTGTTGGTTGAAAATGATTTCTCAGTTGAAATGTAACTACACAAAATAGATAAACATCGATCTTGTATGTGATATTTCACAACAAAAGTTTCTAAATATTAGATCTGTCACTCTTACATTCAGGAAGTAGATCTGAATTACCCACTCAAAACAGCGAAGAGCCAAAGATATTTTAATTTCTAGTTATTTACTGTGGAAAATTAATCAAAAATCAGTTAAATGGCTATATTTTATGCATAAGGAAGCTGTTTTTCTTAATTGTTATAAAACAAGTGAAAAGTATAAAATATTGAGCCTGGAAAAAGGTCTTCCAGGCGTTAATTTACTACTCGAAGGCACAAAACTGTGTCCTACGTTAACCGCGTATGTAATCTTTTTGTAGTTCTGTCAATTTACAGAGCTAATGTTACTGTGCTGGGCCTTTCCCTATAAACTGCCCAATGACAAGAGGAATATCTCCTATTTTCACCGACGTTGTAACAATATTTTTCGTTGTGTCAATTACAGAGACATTTCCGTCTGCGTTCACCACATATGCTTTTGTTCCATCTGGGGTGACTGCAACTCCAGAAGGATGGATTCCTACAGGCACCGTGGCTATAACAGTGTTGTTCATTGTGTTAATTACAGAGGTAGTGTTATTAAAGAAATTCGTCACATATGCTTCCTTTCCATCTGGACTAACTGCAACTCCCCAGGGACCGGTTCCTACAGGCACTGTGGCTATAACAGTATTGTTCATTGTATCAATTACAGAGGTGGTGTTGCTACCCAAGTTTGCCACATATACCTTTGTTCCATCCGGATTGGCTGCAACTCCCACTGGACCATTTCCTACCTTTACCGTGGCTGTAATAGTATTTGTAGATGTGTCAATTACAAAGAGAGTACTGTTGTAGTTTACATTCTTAATATCTGAGCTTACCACGTATACCCTTGTTCCCCTCGGGTTAACTACAACTCCAGCAGGATAGACTCCTACAGGTACAGTGGCTGTCACAGTATTGTTTGAGGTGTCAATTACAGAAATATTGCTGCTATCGTAGTTCGCCACATATACCTTCGTTCCATTCGGGTTGACTGCAACTCCAGACGGCTTGCTTCCTACATGCACCGTATCAATAACAGTATTGTTTGAGGTGTCAATTACAGAAATATTGCTGCTACCGGAGTTAGCCACGTATACCTTTGATCCGTCCGGACTGACTCCAACTCCCCATGGAGCGATTCCTACAGGCACTGTAGCTGTAACAGTATCGTTTGCTATGTCAATTATAGAGGTATTGTTGCTGCCCGTATTCGTAATATATGTAAATGGCGCCGCACCTGCCATATTCACAAACATTAAAAGCGCCAGCGTCATCATGCATAAGATTTTTAGGGGAGCATTCCCTCTATATTTTTTCTCAAGTGTCATTTCTTTCATTTTAAGACTCCGCATATGATGTTTTGTATTATAATAAAAAATATATATAGATAAACAAATAGATAAAATGTACTATTAAAAGAAAAACATTCAAACAAAAAGTGAACATTTCTAGACATTATTCTAATATATTCTAATACTAAACTTCTTTTGATTCTCAAGCACTTTAAAACTTTTCAAAACTTACACTATCCATTAAGACGAAAACATTTTAACTTAAAAGGCAGGCTAGATGGTAATTATGAAGGAAAAGTTTTAGTCTTAATTCAGAAGCAGTACAAAAAGGTATATTTTAGGTAAAATGCAGTTATCCTAAGAGACACTTATAGGGTAACACCTGTTACTTAAGATCGTTTAAGATGCTTTAAAATGTCTATGTGGTTAGTTTAGCTATATTCTGAATATTCAAGTTACTCTCAGTCTAAAAAGAGTTATCAGATACTAGGGTTCTTTTCTCATTCTCCTTCTAAATAATTGAAGACCCATTATTAATGCAGCTCATCTCAAAACCAATTTTTTCACATCAATAAGAATTTCGGAACCATTTTCATGCTCTGAAACTTTATTGGTCATTGGGAATTTGAAATTCGAAGACAGATTTTGAGTTTTGGGATCCGTTATGAAGAGCTTTAAATCTGTGAGGTATTCTATAATGGAAGTTGTCTTTACCTCGGCGGTTAAAAAATTATTATTTCTTAAAAGAGGTCAGAAGAGAGCTTAAAAAGTTATAGAAAAGGCAGAGAAAGAAGTAGAATAAGAGTAGATAAAGCAGAGACCAAAAATTGAAAGCCAGTAGAAAGATAAAAGCGAGAGATAAATCGAACTTTAGAAAAGTAAGAACCTTTAAAAGTGTGGTGGGCCCGCTGCGATTCGAACGCAGGACCTCACGGTTATCAGCCGTGCGCTCCACCAGGCTAAGCTACGGGCCCGGAATGAAGAATAAATGCAATTGTCAAAACTTAATTTTCTCGAAAAGAGATTATTGAATTATTTGAATGGTGGGCCCGCTGCGATTCGAACGCAGGACCTCACGGTTATCAGCCGTGCGCTCCACCAGGCTAAGCTACGGGCCCAGATGTTAGGTTTTTTAAAATTATCGGAGCTGAAAGCCTTTTTTAAGAAGCATTGAATCCGACAACACGTTTAATAATCTATTTACTACTTATAACTTTTGCTTGAATCTTCGGAGTTTTAGAGATCCAAAAATTTATTTACAGGATGCTGAGCCGGCATGGCGACAGTTTTATATACAATACTGAGTGTATGAGGGAGTGCTGACAATCAAAGAATAACAAGGGCCGGTAGATCAGGGGTAGATCGCTACCTTGGCATGGTAGAGGCCTCGGGTTCAATTCCCGACCGGTCCATTAAAAATTTAATAGTCTTATCAATATTACTATTTTTCAAATTTCTTTTTACATTTTCAGCAGTTTGTAAAAGCAAGTAGTGTCCAGAAGCTTCCCTCTCTCTCAGAACATTCTTTTCGCTTAGTGGAAGAACATATTTTTAAAGAATTGAGTTGAAAAGATCTAGTTAAAGATTTATAGACTGGAAAAGGTGAGACACACAATAAAAAACGGTCTTATTCTCAGCCTCACTGTTAGAAAAGGCCGAAGCCGACGCCCTGTGTGAGGTCATGACCGGAAGAAATTACAGCCCAGGCGAAAAGAATGAAGTGAAAAAAGAAGTCAAAACCTCTAGAAAAAGTAAAACGTAATAAAGAGGATTACGCAACGCAGATTAAGAACTTAAAGGTAAAGCTGGCTAACTCCCCAGATCCGCTTGAATTCTTTCGCTTGCAGGCAAGAATAGAAGAATTACAGAACATAAAGAAACATTAAAAGCAGAGTCCGATAAGGCAGGCCAGAGAGAAGAGGACCTGAAATAAGCTCATCGAAACAATATGTTGCAGGTTCAGAGCTTGATTAATCAGAAGATATAGAGGCACCTGGAAATAAGAAGCCTTGGTATAAAGTTTTGGTAATGTGTTGAAGGCCTGTTAGCAGAAGTTTATTTACAAACTGTTTATCTGTTACCTAATTTTATCCGACAATTTTTCCCATTTATTTCCGCAGTTTCTCTTTTTCTATATAAAGTGATCGATTCTATCCTTTTTAAGTTCTCAATGCAATCTACTTTTTTCCGCAAAATCATATTACTTGTTACACGTTGGATCATTATAGGGAAGCCCTTCATCATTATGATTAAGTATTGGTCTTTTTGATTTAATGGACTTTGCAGTTCAATATCGAAAATTTCAAAAACTACAGTACAATAATAATGGATAGTATATTTGTCTCGGTCATCTCCTCGGCAAATCTAAGTCAAGAGGAGAAAGATGGCCAGCTTAAGCATCCATGTAAATATGCGGAAATTAATCGAACGCGATTCCAACTTCTGTCCTTTCTGTGCACAGGAGACTCCGCTTGAACCTATGAGATATACGGAACAAAGCTAAATTAATACTTTTGGACTTACGCACTTGAAGTATAAAATCAAGCACTTTAGACTTTGTGGTCAAATATATTTTTAGGCAGTTGAAGGTTTAATGTTATTCGTTTCTCAGTTCAACTGCAGAAACCATATCCCATTAATGAAAACACTGTAAAGGATGCGAATAAATGAAAAAGAAGGAAAAATCATACCCAATAATTTTAGCTTCAACAGCTCTTCTTTTATTTTTAATTGTTATCTCATCCATTGAGTCGGTAGCTGCTGTGCAAAACTCTTCGCCTACGGCGACATATGCATATATCACTAATTCTGACGACAGCACTGTCTCTGTAATTGACGTTGCAACAAATAGTATTAAAGCCACTATAAATGTAGGACGTGGTCCAGAAGGAATTGCAGTCGACCCGGCTGGAACAAAGGTATATGTGGCAAACGAGTATAGCAATAGTGTTTCTATAATTGATATAGCTACAAACACTGTTATAGACACGGTAAGTGTCGGATCTGGCCCTACCGGAATTTCAGCCACCCCGGATGGAACAAAGGTATACGTGACAAATTACGGCAGCAGCACTGTCTCTGTAATTGACACAGAGACTAAAAAGGTTACAGCCACGGTAAATGTAGGGAATCATCCTTTTGGAGCAGCAGTCAATTCGGCGGGAACTAAGGTATATATTACGAACGACCAGGACGGCACTGTCTCTGTAATTGATACAGCAACTAATAAGGTTACAGCAACCGTGAATGTAGAATTCCAGTACCCTGGTGGAGTTGCAGTCAGTCCCAATGGGAAGGTATATATAACGAGTGGAAACAGCAGTAATGTCTCCGTAATTGACAGTGCAACTAACTCTGTTACAGCGACTGTAAACGTAGGAAGTGAGCCTCATGGAGTTGCAGTCAACCCGGCTGGAACAAAGGTATATGTGGCAAACCTGGGCAGCGGTACAGTCTCTGTAATTGACACAGCCACAAACACTATTAAATCCACTGTGAATGTAGGAAGCTGGCCTTATGGAGTGGCATTCACCCCCGATGGAAAAAAGGCATATGTTACGAACGACCACGACAACACTGTTTCTGTGATTGATACAGCAACTAACAAGGTTACAGCCACAGTACCTGTAGGTGAACATCCGAAGGCCTTCGGGCAATTTATAAGTTCTTCCCCAAAGTTAGTTGAAACCACTACAACAAAACAGCCGGAGTCCACACTAAATGAATCACACGGTGACAAAGAAACAGGACAAATTGTAAATGCACAAACAAATACTGTTAACAGTTATAATAGTAGCCAAACAAACACTGTGAACAATTACTACAACGTCTCTACAGAAAGTCCTGAAAACGGAGTGGAACAGGTTGCAGACTCGCCAGCAGGAAAATCAGATGCATCTTCTGCAAGTGTCAACCTTCATGGTGAAAAAACAAAAGTTGTTAAGGGAGAAGATATTCTGCTCAAACTTTCAGCAGTGAATCTTATCACAAAACCTACTATGCACGTTCAGGCTATTATTATCCCTCCTTCTGGCATGAGCGTCTCTTCTTCAGGGTTTGTTGAGTCTGGAGCGGGACAATATACGGCAACGTTTGATCTTGAACCTGGACAGGGAAGAGATATTGAAGTGAAGATTGCAGCTAATCAAGTTGGAAATTTTAATGTTAGTGGCAGGGTAGTTTATTATTTTGGTGAAAACATGAAAGATGGAGAAGATAACACGCTCGATCTTCCTATTGAAGTAGAAGCTCCAGATACTGAACCCACGCCTGAGCCTACACCTGATCCCATGTCTAAGTTATTTGATATGCCCGGAATTGGAGTGGCAGGCTTAATAGTGTTATTAATATTGGTGTTAATCTTAAGAAGAAAATAAGGTCAAAATAAAGTCAGTACGTGATCGTGAGCAGTTCCGAAAAACTAGCGCATTGTCTGCATTTGAGGAATATAGAGAAACTTAACTACGGGTTTCAATAGCTCACTCTCACGACCAAATTAAAATTAGATAAAGATATATATAACGTTAAAAGTCAGATATATCAAATTCAGATATATCGTATGCCCTCTGATAATGAAAAGATTGCGTTCTAAAGAGCTCATCTTTTCATCTTCTAAAGAATTTAAAACTTTATTTATACTTTTCTAAACATTCTATTAAATTAAAGAATATCTTTATATAATTAATAGAAAAGCATTCAACCCTGTGGGTCCTACTCTACTATTTAATCTACTGTTTAATCTACTATTTAATTTACTATTTAATCTACTGTTTAATTAAAAATTAAGCTTGGGATTAACCAAGCTTATCCTTTGTATTAGTGACACGCTATTACGAGTTTAAAATGTTAGTTAATTGCCTTTATTGTTCGTTCGTTCTGTTGCCTTTTACTCCACTCTGTATCTATTCTGTTCATCACCTTCCACTTAAGGATAGGATAAACTTTACCAGCACCCTCTAAACCCTTAATTTCCCTCAAGATCTCATCGTAGTTTGTCAAGTTATGGCGAATGTAATTCTTTTTTATTCTGTCCAAGACTTCAGGTTTGGAATTCTCTGTTAAATATCGAAAACGAACTCCATATGAGTTGTTCCAATTATTGTATTCGTTGATGGCAAGTTGCGTGAGTATCGGTTCGGGAACATATTTAATCTTGATAGAGACCATTTCGATGTAAGCAAACAGTAACGTGTTTATTGGATTCTTCATACCAGTCACCCCAGTTTCATCTGTTCCATCAGGGCTGTGGATGTTGCAGCTGGCTCCGATTCAGTTGACACTGACATAGATATGGTTAAATCCAATAATGAAAAAGCTAAAATCATCGATATAACACTCTTTTGCATTTACCTCCCCTTATTAATACTTGTAATGGCACTAATCTCCAAAGTTAATGCGCAATTTATGAAGTCCAAGAATTTTCAAATTTTATTGCACTATTAAAGTAACTTCTTTTGCATTATTCGGTAACTAGTGATTAGATTCCAAAATATGCTCATAAACCTGAACTTTTAAATGCATCCATTGATCAATGAGTTCTTCATTCAATAATGGATTCATTTTGGAATCGATACACTAGGTGACTATTCAGCCTGGGATGAATAATATCATCAGCCCTTTTTGTTAAATTCAAAGGACAAATTCCTATGATGATTTTTCTTTAATTGTCAGCTATTGATTATCTTTTTCTTTTTTAACGAATTCGAATCATCTTACCATTTTTTAGTAAATTGTGATTGAACTTATCTTCTATCTGTCCTGTTTGTATCTATTACGTCAAATCCAATTGACGGACTCTTGATCCTTGAGGGCTGAATAGTTACATTTCAGTTAACTGGCACATTCAGGCAGATGTCTCCTTGGTCAGGATATAAGCTACCATTTCAGGGTTCAGCATGGTTTTCCGTGAAACCACTCCCTCAATTTCCTCAGCGGATTTTCCTTGAAGTCTCATTTCTTTTATTTTTTCTAAGACTGGAGACGGAATATTATAATATTCGTTTAAATCTTTCCTGTGACCCCAAACATCTCCCTCGATAAGCTTCATTCTTTGCATCTCAAGGAACATTTCAACAGACTTTGAAACTGTAGCCATGTAAGACTTAGGTAATTGAATTACCTCAATTTTCGGACAGGTCTCAACTAATCCAAATATATCTTTGTTCGACGGCCTGAAAGTCAGATGAACAACACGCTCATTTGGATTGAGAGTGAAAATCTCATCTCTTGAACTAACTACTCTAATTTTCATTTTTCCCCCACTTTAAAGTTATTTTTTTAACTGAATTTCTTTCTTCAGTGTATGTTACAATGTTATACTTACTATAAATATTTATCTCAATAGTATAGTATTATTTTAATAGTATCCAGGATTTACTATTCGTATAACTTTCTGTTAATTAACACAAAAAAAAACAAATAGAGGAATTAAATCGTTTTCCAAAACCCATTTTCCTAATTTGTGGTTTTAATTATGAGGTATTTGATGCTATAATTCTTCATATAAACTCATTGAATTATTTTTTTCTAGCTTATGTAGTTTCAGCCTCTAATTAGACTTGACATTCTCCGAATGCAAGAAAAATAATTTAGCAGGATCCGTTTAATAAAATTGCAAAATGCTACCCTCTACATCTTCCTCTGGCGCTTTAACTATGAGCTGATCTGAAAACTCAAAATTACTCCCTAAATTATAGTTTAGGCGTAAATATTTACACTTTATTCAGGTTATCGAAAAGATTTGCACGTACAGGAAATCTAAAGTTTTCAGACTATTAAGGGTATGAAAAAATTCATTAAAATTCTTCAATAGCGGAAAAAGCGGAAGAGATGGAAACTAAAATAGTCGTGACAAACACTAAAATTAAAAAAAATTGTATTAACCATTAACTCTATATTAAATATATTGCTGTTACTTTAATAGATGGTTTAACATTTGGAGCCTCTGCGTTTTTGTAGTCATATATCACTCATTTGCTGTATAATGACGGTTTTCTGCTTGTTTGCGTATCTTCATAAACGATAAGATACAATAATAGATTGGGGTGATAACTATGGATAAACTTATGGAAATAGTGGTTTATATCTTAGCATTAATAGGACTTACTTGTGTTATAAAACATATACGTATCACGAATTGCAAAGAAGGTTGCTGTTTGTGTGATTCGCTTAAATCAAAAGTAGAAGGATCTAAAACAAAAGTAGAAGGCCTTAAAACGAAAGTAGAAGTCTAAATCAAAAGTAGAAGGGCTTAAACCAAAAGTAGAAGGGTCAAAAGTAGAAGGGCTTAAACCAAAAGTAGAAGGGCTTAAATCAAAAGTGGAAGGGCTTAAAACAAAAGTAGAAGGGCTTAAACCAAAAGTAGAAGGCGAAAAAAGAACTGGTTCAAGGTATGGTTCTAATCCGGTCCATTATTAAATCAAATATATTAAATTTACTTTTATTTTTTTAATTGGATATATAGAGAGTGGGCAGGCAGATATTCAGTTAATGCATTACCTGAATCTCCTCCATTTTTTATTGCTAGTTGGAGTTTTTATATTATCCATTTAATAAGAACACATTGGCATCAGGGCTACCAACCCATATAAGAACATTCCCTGGCATCCGGTCTTGCCAATTAGCTGTGTTGCAGGTTGAGACATCATAAAAGGAGCAAATTAAAAACTTCGTAGTGTTTACTGTTCTCGTTTCTATTTTAATATAATCCGTGCAAGGAAAAACCATCGGTATAAAATTTTCTAAAAATTAATTTTAAATAATGTTACATCATATATTGATGCTTTTTATTGATGTTAAATGAAAACTCTTGATATTAACTAAAAATTTGAGGGTGTAATTATGGAACAGTTCCCAAACTTCATGAAGAACTTTAAGAATAGAATTAAACAAAGTTCCCAGCATACTGAAGATATCGAAGGTTACATTTATGATGGCGTTGACGGAAGTCAGATGGCTTTTTGGACATGTTATCGAGACAGAGTGTCAGATGAACATGTCCATGAATACGATGAATACCTGATTTGTGTCCATGGTCAATATAAAGTAATAATGAAGGATGAGATTATAACATTAAATCCAGGTGATGAATTATACATACCTTCTGGTGTTGCTCACAGTGGGGAATGTATTGCAGGAACAAGGACAATACATGCTTTTGGTGGAAAAAGGGCAGAAAGAGAAAACAGTTAAAATATAGATAATTAATCACAGAAATTGTCGAAATTAACTTTCTAAATTAAAATATCCTAATAAAACATTAATATGCTTCATGAAGTTTGGAAACTGTCCCATAATCACACCTTCAAGTCCTTAGTTAATATTCAGGATTCTCGTTTATATTAATAAAAAACACCATTAAATGCTGTGGCATTATTTAAAATAATTTTTGAAAAATATAACACTGATAATAGTATCCTTAAAGGAATTGTAATATGGCTTACATCTCTACACAATATTTGATATTTCTCAAGCAGCTTTAGCGCTTCTTGAAGCATTTAGACACTAAATCCCTTGATTTCAAATGATTATATGATATTACTCCAGGCACAGCACAGAATATCTAAATAAACTGGATAAATATTTAAATTAATAATGGTTTTTGCAAAAAGTGAGCTGAATTCATTGACTCTCTTTATACAAGTAAAAAGATATTATGAAACCAACTTACTTGCCATAACTTAGTCTGCTTGAGCGAATCTGAGTGTTAGTTTGACAAATTAGCCCTCTTGAGCGAAGCGAAAAGGGCCTCGTGCTCCCGAAGCGAAACCGGGAGCGAAACTCGGGAAGCGAAACTCGGAATGAATTAATATTGAATGATTCGAAAAATGAGTAATACGGTGGGTTTTACTTGTCAGTAAACAAAGCGGATATAGGAATTTTAACAAAGAGAAGTATAACATTCGTTTTATATTCGTCTTAATTTTGTTCTTCATTCCACTCTATTAATGCCTTCTCAATAGATATCAACGTGAACATAGTAGTATTAAATATCTCATCTGGGTGTTGCGGCATCCAACTGATTTCATCAAGAACGTCTTTTGGGAGCCTAACGATGTCGTTTAGCTCTTCTCCTATCTTCATGAAATTTTCAGTATATCGTAATCCGTACCTGCTGTCATCACGCGCAGTGATTGAAATATATTGAGTAAATGACCCATCATTCATTATATCTCTCGAATATCTATAATGAATTTCACCAATACAATCCGCGTAATCGTTATGCAGTCTTCTGATGGTATCTGGAATTGATTCACCATCTTTCTGCAAAGCTTTCAGGTCTAAAAATACACTTTTTGAGAGTCGGATAGTTTTGTACTGCTTCATACTACATATGTAGTTAAAAGTACATAAATAGATTACTACGTATGTAGTTATAGAGCAGTGTGCCCTGAGCAAATTTCATGGATTTTCAAGTAACCGTACTATATTTGCAGTAGCATTTATTTACATTTGTAGCAGAGTTGGAATGATCTTTTCCTTCTGGGTATCATCATGTCATGATGAAAATAAACAGATTTAGACTTTCCAAACATTAAGACCTTGATTCAAGTCAGTAAGTCTTTTAAATTTTTCAGAGAATTGATGAAAAAAACTTAAAACGCTTTATTTTTCTAACCCGCCAACAAGCAAACTTAAAAACGACTTTCCAAATTAAAATATCTTATAGAAAAACTTATAGTTTCAATAAAGTTATCAATCCTCTTTTGATATTCTAAGAACAATCCTTTTAAAATTTCCTTTTAAGAGTTCCTCTCAAAAGCTTGTCATTAATGACTGGTATTTTGCATTAATCATCATATCACTTACATTTTCATGATATTTGACATTTCTCAGGCGAGTTGCTATATTTATGCTTAAAGTTTCTAAGTCCTGCTTTGTACAATGCATATCAAGTAAAATAAATACGCACGAATTTATATAATATGTGATATATAATATTAAACTAAAATTTTACACTAACTGAGTTATGGCTCCGGATTTGCTTGCAAGAACTGAAAAGAGGATGAATAAATTCCGTCCGTAATTCAGGTAAAATAAGTGTTTTCGATACCTGAGCTATTCGGCCAGGACATCGCATTTTGTTGCAGTAAGTTACTGAAAGCAATTCTGGAGGTAATTTATGGAACAGGTAACTGCAGAATACCGTAATGTGGAATATGAAGGACTGCAGATCCCATGGTGGATAGTTGTACTCGAGGGGATTATTTCGATTATACTAGGTCTATTTCTATTATTTCAACCAGTGGGAACTACTATAACGCTGGTGCAGATCCTGGGAATTTTCTGGTTTTTGGGAGGAATTCTTACAATCCTATCACTGCTGGTGGATAGGGAAAATATGGGATGGAAGTTGCTCTCAGGATTAGTGGGGATCCTAATTGGAGTTATTGTATTTTTATATCCCTACAGTCCCTTTGTCGTTCTGGCGTTTTTCGTCGTTATACTGGGGGTACTGAGTATCATTTACGGGGCATTAAGACTCGTCTGGGCATTTAAGGGTGGAGGTCTGGGGACAGCCATCCTTGGGATTATTACAATAGTGCTTGGCATACTCTTGCTGGCTAATCCCATTGTCGGTGCTGTTGTCCTGCCCTGGATGTACGGCATTTCCCTCGTTATAGGTGGAATTGCGTCACTAGTTTTGGGAATCAGGATGAGGTCTCAGTAACATATTTAATATGCAGGTTAAGGACTCCAGAAAATTTGAAGATAACAGGTCTTCAGTGCTGGGATCTTTCAGTCCTGAGGTCTTTAAATCCTGTAAGACTCTCCGATTTTTGGAGATGTGCTGAAGCACCAAAACCCTTAAGTCTCTACATTTTTATATAATGAAATGTCTTAATAAATTACATGCGAAAAACTACCTTGGCAGTTACTGGCCTGGTCCTTTTTTCCTTTATTCTTTCGATTTATTTTTCTCCGCAGGTTCCGGAGCGGATGGCAACTCACTGGAACTCTCAGGGAGAAGTAAACGGATATATGTCTAAACTTTGGGGGCTCTTTTTCACACCGGTAGTTATTACGGGTATTGCAATTTTATTCCTGGCAATTCCCAGAATCGATCCAAAAAAGGAAAATATAGAGAAGTTCAGAAAGTATTATGACGGGTTTATAGTTCTTTTTATTTCTTTTATGGTTATAGTCCATCTCCAGATATTGCTCTGGAATATAGGAATTCAGATCAGTCCTAACATTGTAATTCCCGCGGGAACAGGCCTGTTATTTTACTATATAGGGATTCTCATGGAAAATGCAGACCGGAACTGGTTTATCGGGATTCGGACCCCCTGGACCTTGAGCAGTGATAGAGTATGGAAGAAAACTAACCAGCTTGGAGGGAAACTTTTCAAGCTTGCAGGGATAACTGCTATTTTCGGAGCCTTTTTCTCTAAATTTGCAGTTTTCTTTATCATAGTACCTGCGCTCTTAGTTGCAGGGTTCACAGTTGTTTACTCGTATATTGAGTATCAAAAAGAGCTGAAAGAGATTGGATCTCAAATAGAATCTTAAAAATATAAAGTTTTAAGGATTTCTGAATTTCTTAATTCCTGAAATCCTTATTCAATCGATTTCTGACGCTTTTTTATCAGCACTTTTATCTAATATGCTTTCGTTTGTCTTTAATGATTCCTATGACCGAGGACATGATAAAAGATTCCAGCAAAAAAGTTGAGAAGGGAAACACAATTTCCGTTGATTATGTGGGTAAACTTGAAGATGACACTGTTTTCGACACATCCATAAAGGAAGCAGCAGTTAAGGCAGGAATATACAACGAAATGAGAAATTATGAACCTCTGACATTTACCGTGGGTGCGGGCCAGATGATAACAGGCTTTGATGAGGGAGTTGTCGGGATGGAAGTCGGCGAGAAAAAGATCCTTAAAATCCCACCCGGAGAGGCATATGGTGAATATGATCCAGAGTTATCAAGAGAACTGCCAATTGAAACTGTTAATTTTACTCCGGAAGTCGGAATGCAGCTTGCAACGAATACTGGTCTCAGGGGAACTGTCACTGAAGTAGGGGAGAAAAGCTTTATTGTGGATTTCAACCACGAGCTTGCAGGCAAGACACTCATATTCGAAGTTACAGTAGTTTCTATGGAGGCATGAGGAGTGAAGGACTCGAAAGGAGCAGTTCTTTTTATATCGATACTGCTCCTGGGAAGTGTAATTCTTGGAAGTGGGTGTACAGATAACGGAAACAAGGGAGGAGCAGGGGAAAGCAGAGTAGTAAAAGCGGGAGATACTGTCCAGGTGGATTACACCGGAAGATTTGAAAACGGCACAGTTTTTGACACTTCGAGAGAAGATGTTGCAAAACAGGCAGGCGTATACGTTAATGGAAGGACTTATGCTCCTATAACCTTCATGGTTGGTTCAGGCCAGATGATAAAGGGCTTTGATAAAGGTGTAATCGGAATGAAGGAAGGGGATGAAAAATCGATCACAATTCCTGCTGAAGAAGCTTATGGAGAATATGACAAAGCAAAAGTTCAGCCGGTTCCCATTGAAGCGTTGAATACTACCGTACTTCCCAAAGTAGGGCAAGTGGTAAGAGATGCATACGGATATTCGTATAAAGTAATCGCTGTGAATGATACGCACATTACTCTTGATGCCAACCATGCGCTTGCAGGCAATGCCTTAGTCTTCGATATAAAGCTTGTCTCCATACAATAAATTTAAATTCTTTGAATCAAATTGAAAGTTTATAATGTTTCTCATAAAGTGTGGCACTCTTTCGGCACCCTCGAATATTGTCTGGTACCTGTAGTGCTGAAGTGCTGAAAGGAGAACACATAGGAGGAAGAGATGAGTGAAAATTCTCGTACTGTGAAAAAAGGAGATTACCTGCTTATTGACTACACTGGGAAGTTAGAGGACGGAACAGTATTTGATACTACATCAAAGGAAAAAGCTATTGAGGCAGGGATATATGACAAAGAAAAACAATATAAACCTTTCTTATTCAGGGCGGATACAGGTCAGGTTATAAAAGGTATTGATCGCGGTATCCTTGGGATGAAAGAAGGAGAAGAAAAGATCCTTAAAATCTCGCCTGAAGATGCTTATGGAGAACATAAAAAGTACCTTGTTCAAAATATCCCTCTTGTAAGACTCGAACTAAAGGCACCCCCTGAAGTAGGGGCCAAGATCATGACACCTGGAGGAAGGGAAGTTAAAGTTCTCAATACTACAGAAACTTCTGCCACTCTGGACTTTAATGACGAGCTCGCAGGCAAAACCCTGATCCTTGAAATAAAAATCGTTTCTATTCAAAGCTGATTCTAGCCTGCAAAGGTGATATAATGGAAAAGGAAGAGAAGGTCATTATAGTATTATTATTTATGACACTATCATCTCTTTTAACAGCATATCTTTGCTTTGGATCCGAACTTGCAGGAGCTGGACAAGCATCAGGAGGAGATGTTAAGCAGTATAACCGCGAGTCCCCTGCAGGGGAGAAAGTGTTCTTCGAAGCTGAAGTCCTTAGCAAAAGCTTTACCCATAAAGGGGAGCATCTGATTTTACAGGTGGACTGCAATTCCGAAGTTTTTAGCGTTTTCATCCCGAAGACGGCGGGTGCTGAAGCCCTTAACATGGCAATCCAGAAAGGAGATTTAATTAGCGTAACAGGTAAAATCTCTGAGTATGAAGGAAAAAGGGAAATCAAAGTGGAAAGAAAAGAGGATATTACCGTTATTGGCTCCTCCAAATCTATTTCATAAATTCAGGCTCAAAAATACTATTTTTGGCATTAAATTACAATGAATGTTATCTAAATAAATTAAACTTTTATGATCCAATATTACGAAAATAACCATTATAAGCTTCTAAAATGTATTAAATATAAGTTATGAGGTTTAAATATACAAGTAAAAGCGTTTCATTCTCATAAGCCTTATAAGTTTTATTTTCAATCTGCAATTTCATTGAGAAGCACCTTCACCATATTTAATCTGCAAATAAGGCCCATTAAACCTTAAAAAATAGATCATTTTTTGATGACCCTAAACTATCTTGTAAATTAATCTATGAAGCTGACATCTGGATCTTTAGAATCTTCCTTAAAATTAAAATCATTTAGAAACCTTTAAGCTTCAAAAAAGGCATATTTAAATGGTTATTTTAGCGCCATTCTTAGAAACAAGGATTGAATATATCCTGGGTTGATTTCAGGAGGATATGTCTGCATTTTTGTTAATGTTATTAATTATTATGATCATCAAATAATTATTGAACTTATCCAATAACTATGTGGTCGTTTACTATCTAAAGTCCAGTGTGATGATGTGAATTCCACACTAATCGTACAAAGGAGTTAGAATCATGCGTGATGCAAAACTGATCCAAGTAATTGCAGAATATCTCGCTAAATGCGCAGAAATGCATGCAAAGAATGAACCGATACCAGCAGATAGCTTAGAGAGTTTAATGGTTGATATTGCAAGCTGCCTAAATGTGTGCGATGAAGCTACAGAGCTAGCCCCACTCAAGAGGGCACGCGAAACCATCAGGCTTGCAAGGCGCGAATATGAGTGGCAGTGTGACAATATAGAGCATCCGGACGACTGGGAAACCTGCCTGCGGAATGCAGTATGTGGGCACGTATAAGACAGTTAGGAGTTTTTTCCTGGAAATTCTGCCGAATGCGGATATGTTTCAAATGCCATCCTTGGAAATGAGGATGGAAGAAAGTTCCTCCTCGCAGTTAATATTTTTAATAGATCTATAATTAGACCTTTGATTAGATCTATAATTTACAGCTCTGTTGAAGCCCCTGATTAGTCATTCTACTATGCAAGTGACTTATTTTTAGTATTAGTTTTAACTATTTTTGTTTTTCTAGCCGCAGTAAAAAGCGAAAAAAGTAAGAAGTTCATTTTGAGTTAATGTTAGTTGTCTTCCAGGTTAGTTTTAGTTGATATTTTGAGTTAATTTTAGTTAAGTTTTCAAGTTGTCTTAGTTAGGTTTTCGAGTTGTCTAGTTAATCTCCAGAATTAATCTAAGTTAATCTTCGGAGTTAATCTAAGTTAATCCTCGAGTTAATTTAGTTAATTTATACTTCAGAATACTTTTCTCCCATTGAATAATCGACATCATAAATCTACTTTGCTGCAAAAATAGATTTTTAGCGAGTATTCATAATATAATGTTTAAATTCTCACAATAAAATTATTTATATGAGCTAATTTTATACTATAATGCAAAGCTCTGTACTATTACTTCAAGTTTTCTCTATATTCGCAATAGTCTCATAGAATTCTGTAACCTGGATTCGGCAGGTTAACGTAATTAGAGATATACCTGGAAATTGAAAAATATAATCTGAATTGAATAAAACATCAGGCATAGAACCATTATCATAGTCAATCTAAAATCCTTTCAAGAACCGAAGCCATATTTCTACTATCTGTTGACTTTAGCTTTCTTGAAACCGTAAACAGACACACCAACAAAACGAAAATAGAAGGCTTAACAGTCGGTGAATATCTCGTATTAAATCATCATCGGAAGATTTATGTCAAAACTTTCTCAAGCACTACAAATAAATTCGGATCACGCTATCTGCAAGAGAATCGAAGACAATCTCTGCAAAATTCTTATCGAGAAACGTATAACAGCCAAGATACTTTTCCTCGACGCAACCAACTCGTTCAACTATATCAACAAAGGAGAAGAACTGCAACAAAACGGATAACAACAAACAGTACAGAAGTCACATGAAACAGGTATGTATGGGGTTAGCCAGTATTTGCAGTTAAGTTCCTTTTCTGCATGAAGTGTACGAGGGGAACAAACACGACGCAAAGGTGTTACCTGAGTTGCTTGACGCACTCACAGTAAGGTTGACTAATCTGCATATAACGACTGAAGACATGATACAGGTTTAAGAGTAAAGGCAAGAATTCTTTGACGTGAACATCGAAGATGTGTTGTTCAAAATGCAAGTGGTAGCTGCTGCAAAACACAATCAAGCAGAACAACTTTTGCACATACCGCTTGAAAGACTTCAAGAATCTGTACACAAATCTGCAAGGCAACAAGATATACGGTTACAGGACAAAACATGAGTTATGTGGAAAGGATTTCAATACTGTTGTGCTTTACAATGAAGCCTCATACAAAGAACAGATGAAACGCTATGAAGAAAGAAAGGCAAAGATTGCGAAAAGCTACAACAGACCTGAAAAGGAGACTGGAGAGCAACATGGGGAAGGAAAGAGATAAAATCAGTTCGTTGGTCATCGGTTAAGGTTAGAAATGTCATTCTTGCTATTGATTTTATATATTTTAAATATATTAAATTCACACAATGGTATTCCAGTCATCCGCTACTCTTGAGAACACGATTACTATTTTCCCTGAAATGTGGTTAAGGAAACTCGTCGTCAAAACATGTTTTATAAAACGGGAAGTCAAGATATAAATCGGAAAGATTTTCAGATCAACACTTGGTTATAAAGTGGATAACCACAGGCATGCAAGAAAACCGACTTTAGGAAGATGGACTAAAAGACCATTCGAAGATATCGTTTTTTCAGGCTTTTGAAATTCAATTTTCTTTACTGATATGAATACATAGCATTAGAGAAGATTGGGGCAAAGACGTAAATCACAACTCGTGTTGAAGATATTTAGATGTAGGATGTGCTTGTGCCAGTAGGTTAAAACGTCTTTATGAAATAGAACACATATCTCGCTAGTGCAGTACTAGGTACGATTTTCTACAGATACTTGGCGTGGAAATGTAAGCATCACGGATTGAGCTTGAGAAGAATTGTGGAGGACTTAGAGGGAATACGTGTTGCTCTTGCGAAGCAAAAGTCAGGCAGGAAAGTTGAGATGGTGATGGCAGAGATAAATGCAAAACAGGCCAGATCGAATTCTTTGCTGGACTTGGGAAAATCAATGGAGAATTAGGTAAATCGAGTTTCGAGAGGCGCAATAGAGAAAGGGGGACTACAAGAAAAGAATTCATTGATATCGAGTGTATAACACAACTTTGAAAGTCGAGTTTGAGTTAATTTTAGTTAAGTTTTCAAGTTGTCTTAGTTAGGTTTTCGAGTTGTCTAGTTAATCTCCAGAATTAATCTAAGTTAATCTTCGGAGTTAATCTAAGTTAATCCTCGAGTTACTTTTATTAATTTATACTTCTGAATACTTTTCCCCATTGAATAATCGATTTCAAAATCTACTTCGCTGCAGAAATAGATCTTTAGCGAGTATCATAATATAATGTTTACATTCTCACAATAAAATTATTTATATGAGCTACTTTTATACTATAATGCGAAGCTCTGTACTATTACTTCAAGTTTTCTCTATATTCGCAATAATTTCATAGAATCCACTGTAAGGGTTGGAATTCCGTCGATACTTAGTGAAAAATAAGAGGTGCCTGTTTGAAAAAATACATATACATTATTTTACTTTTTTTGCTAGCTGCAGTGCTTGTCGGGGTTTTTACTGGATTAGGCAGTGAGAGAACTGTTTACCAGGATATCCAATGGGGAATTAACGTTCAGAAGCATTTGACTATACTCAAAACCGACTTTGATAATGTCTCAGATGCTGTAAACAAATCAGATTATTCTACGCTTGCAATATCTGCACAATACGAAATTGATCATACACTGAAGGCCATCGAGGAAAACGATCAATACGAAGTATCTCCGAAATTCCAGGAAGCTCAGAAAGAATGGAGAATGGGCCTTCAGGACTACAACTCTGCAGGCCAGTATTTGCTGCAGGGGGCAAATGAAGGAAAAAGCGGTGGTACAGGCGTTGATAATTTTCAAAAGGCTGCGGAAATGAGCAGTTCTGGAACAGCTCATCTGAAAAAAGCATCGGAATCATTAGGAATAAACCTGCCTCTTAAACCTCTCTCTTAACAAACTGATTATTAAAATTTTTTTCGTGCTCTTTCCGACAAATAAATTCATCCATTGTCTTTTTTTCGGTAGGTAGTTCAAAGAGGTCTTCCGATGAACTTATTCAGCCTAGTTCATTAAAGTAATAATTGATTGAGGTTAATTCGGGGCTTTGATAGCATACAGTAAATAATAGGATGGCAAATCATTGAAATCGAAACGAGACTGTTAATTAACAGTAAACAGTGTGATGAGGTTAATTCCGGAATTGTGAGATACAGTGACAGTAAATAATATTACTTGGAATAATCGTCACCAATAACCTGTGAATATGAAAAACTGATCGTTAATAATATATTCATAGAACAACATTTTAAAAAGTATGAAAGCATGCATCATGTGCGGAGGAACAGGTACAAGGCTTAGGCCCTTAACCTTCAAGCACCCTAAACCGAGCATACCGATCCTCAATAAGCCATCAGTCTTACACCTGATAGAGCATATCTCAAGAGAAGGGTTCAATGAGATAGTCATTACCCTGGGGTATATGGGAGAAAGCATAGAAGAACAACTTGGGGACGGGCATATATTTGGGGTACATATTGATTACGTGTATGAGAAAGAAAAGCTTGGAACTGCAGGCGGGATTAAAAACGCCGAGAAATACCTGAAGGATGGCCCATTTATCGTGCTTGGGGGAGATCATGTCCTTAACCTTGACCTGAGGGAGATGTACCGTTTCCATCAAACAAACGATGCCAAGGTGACCATAGGCCTTCTTTCGATTGATGATCCTAAGGAGTTTGGAATTGCAGATATGGACATTAACAACCGGATCCACCGCTTCCTTGAAAAACCTAAAGCAGGCCAGATTTTCAGCAACCTTGCAAGCACAGGGATTTATGTATGTGACCCTTCTATTTTTGAATGGATTCCTGAAAACAGAAAGTATGATTTCGCAAAAGATGTCTTCCCTTCCATGCTTGCAGTAAACGAAAAAATTAATGGGACGCTTGTTAGGGGAAAATGGACTGATGTCGGAAGTTCCGCAGCTTACAGGCAAGCCCAGCGCTGGATGCTCGATGCCCTTCCAGGGACAACAATAGAAGGAAATTTCACAACTAAAAACGCAAGAATAAGAGGTCCCCTTTCAATAGGACACAATGTGTCAATAGGTTCGAATTCCTCTCTTGTAGGGCCCATAGTCATAGGAGAAAACACTACAATAGGCGATAATGTTCTTATCGGACCCTATAGCGTTATAGGCTCAAATTGCACTATTGGAAATGATGCAAAGATTCTTTCATCTTATCTTTTTGATAATGTATGCATAGGGAGAACTTCCAATATCTCGGGAGCAGTAGTAGCAGATGAAACAATTGTCGGAGAACACTGTTACCTTGAAAATGGAACCGTTATCGGACATAAAGTAGTTATAGGGAACTATTCGACCATACACTCGGGAGTAAAAGTCTGGCCGGAATTAAATATAGATAAAAACTCAAGCATAAAGGATATCTTAGTCAATTCCGATTATGACACCACTTATGATGGCTCATGAGACTCATTTCTCAAGCGGGAACGAAATAAAGGTCGAAGTAGAAATTTGACAAGTAAATGCTAAAAGAAGACTGTAATATAAAACGAAGAGAATGGAAAATATAAATTAAGGAAAAAAATAGAATTCCCACGAATGTTAACCAAATAACATTTACACGGATGCTAATCAAATAGAATTTGCCAGGTTGCTGACTGGCAATTTCGGGTTCATAATTTGATTATTCTCTAAAAAAGGCCAAATTTTGAATCCGGATCCGGATTTTCCTTCTCTTCTGTTTTTTATATTTCTAATCTGGGATTTCCGCACAAATTCATTATTCATCTCTGAGATCTCAGTAAGAGATTTTTAGTGCAGGATTTATCAAGCATGGTCTTTTCTCCCTCTCGGTGCACTTATATTATAAAATAAGATCCCTTAAATAGAATAACAACTTACTAAAAAAGAAACTCCAAACAGGTTTCCATGAACAGGTTCAAAAAATGGCTTATTGCAGCGCTGTTAATCAGTGCGGTATCAATCGTGCTGGTCATCGGCCTGACTTTTAACTCCGAAACCATTGAAGCCCTGAAAAAGATCAAACTGGAATACATTGCGGCAGCTGCTCTTTTTCATGTTTTCTCATACTTTATCTGGGGAGCCCGGACCAGGTCCCTATGTAGTGCCCTGGGTTACAGAGTAAATTATCTTAAAATAGTAGAGATAATTATCTCAAGTGTCTTTGCAGCCGGAATTACTCCTTCTTCTGCAGGTGGAGAACCCGTGAGGATGCATATGCTACACACGAACAATATTCCTGTTGGGAAGGCTACAGCCGTAGTTGTAGGGGAACGCCTGCTTGACGCCACTCTCATCTTTGCTTCTCTGCCATTTGCCCTCTATATTATGCGAGATAAACTTTCGAACCCTGAACTCAATGTGGCATTATTGACAGCTAATTTCCTGGCATTTATTGTTCTGATCTTTTTTATTTACGGAGTATGGAAGCCTGAAAAGGTGAAAATAATAACACATAAAATCACAGGCAGGCTTGCCCCTCTTTTAGGAAAGCGTACAGATGCTTCAATTTCCCATTTAACGGAGCAGGTAGATAGAGAGATAGACCTTTTTCATGAAAGTATAAGGGTCTTTATTTCGGAAGGGAAAAAAGGACTGCTCTTGGGCATGTTTTTTACAATTTTCTTCTGGGTGGTTGAGTTTTTCCAGCTTGTCCTTATACTCATTGGCCTTTCACAAACACCTTCGGTATTAACTGCCTTTGCTGCCCAGATACTCCTGGCAGTAATAATGATCGTGCCTGCAACTCCCGGAGCAAGCGGAGTTGCTGAATTAGGAGCAGCCTCCATATTTTCTGTATTTGTAAGTTCATCCATCATTGGAGTTACCGTAATCGCATGGAGAGCGCTAACATATCATATGAATCTCTTATTAGGAGGGCTCATGAGTCTGAAAGTG
Organism: uncultured Methanosarcinaceae archaeon; assembly: GCA_963722085.1. Lineage (GTDB taxonomy): Archaea > Halobacteriota > Methanosarcinia > Methanosarcinales > Methanosarcinaceae > Methanosarcina. The sequence goes on from CAVRNH010000051.1 coordinate 43,616, forward strand.
ATTAAGGATATGGATCTTATTAAAAAGCTGATAGGTAATTCTGCCGAGCGTAAGCCATTACCTGAAAAGGATATTTGAGACTGAAATGCTGTTTCTGTATGCTCAGGGCCATTTTTCTATAGAATACTTGGAAAACCAGTGCAGCTGAGTGAGAAGAAAGAATTTTTGGCAGGTGGTATAGCCTTATAGGCCTTATAGCTTTATGGATGAGCATAGCCTGGTCTGTATAACCTTATGGGTTTAGTCTGGTCTGTATAATCTTATGGGTTGTAGCCTTTGGTCTGTATAACCTTATGGGTTAGCCTGGTCTGTATAATCTTATGGGTCTGCATAATCTTATGGGTCTGCATAATCTTATGTGTCTGCGTAATCTTATCTGCATAGCCTTATGGATCGGTATAGCTTTATATGTATTCTTACAAATTTCTTCTGCTATGCTTCCTAGAGAAGTCGTATTTGAATTATTAAGAAAAGGTGTGCATCTGGTTTCAATTCTGATTGTGCTCATCTACGAGTTTTTCGGAAAAGAAGTGGTTCTCTGGGTGCTTATGATCTTCCTTGTGACTGTTCTCTTTCTTGACTATTTCCGAATCGAGCATAAAATACGAATACCTTTTTTCTACACAATGTATCGCGAAGAAGAAGCCGACCGTTTAGGAGGACATATATTCTTCTCCCTCGGAGCAATTTCAGTAATAGCCCTTTTCAGCAAAGAAATAGCATATACTGCAATCCTTATGACCACTTTTGGAGATATGGCTGGAGCCCTGATAGGAAAATTTTATGGAAAAAGGAGAGTTTTTCAAAAGGTATTTAAAAACGATAAATCTATTGAAGGTTCTGCTTCCGAATTCGCTATTGATTTCCTGGTCGGGCTGCTAATTCTCGGAAACCCGGTTGTTTCTCTGGTAATGGCTTTTATTGCAACCCTTACAGAAACCGCAGTCAATAAAATTGACGACAACCTTGTACTGCCCATTATATCCGGCTTTTTCGGGCAGATAACCCTGATTTTTCTGGCTCACTTATAAGAATCTTCTTAATAACTTTAAGGAGCGATTCATGGAAAGTCCTATAGATATTTGAATCAAAAATTAGGATTCATGAAGGTGAAACAAAAAATTAGGATTCACGCAGGTGAATTTTAGATGAGAAATCCATATTTGTTGTTATGAAAACAATGGCATTAAAATTTTAAATGCCTAAAAGTTAAATCAAATCACAGGGTTTATTGTACTTTATTTTATACTTAAGTGAGTAAGTCCCACCATGTAAGATGAACTTAAGAACTCACTGAAGGGAGGATGTTCTCCTTTACATAAAATTCTTAAAAATGTAAAGTAGCAGAATAGCTACTTTAATTCACAGTGATATAATTAGTCTTTTTCATTGTGTTACTGCCTGCAGTATTTGTCACTCTTAAGCTAACAGATATTTCCCGGCGGTGAAGGTATGAGTTGCAGTCTGGGCATGCTTGGAATAAATCCTATCGCCAAGGCCCCAATCCGGGAATCTGGTTTCCCACATGTTATTTATCTGCAAATGTTACTTTTAACGGAGCTTTACCATAAATTTTGCTTACAATGAATGCGGCTATTGGTCATTTAACTGGTTTTGCAGCGAGATCGGTCATATAAATACTACCGGAATCTGACCACACTACAACATTGCCGGACACAACCGGTGTTTGCGCACAGTTGCCAGATGATAATTGCGTGCTTTGTCCGGTAGATATATCGTATACATATACATCACCTAGATCATTAGACGCAAGGTCATTGTGTTTTACATACACGATCTTTTTGTCGTATATATCAGTAGCTCCACCAGTGTCATAACCAGTCATTTCATCACCAGTTGTGACTTCTGTCTGTTGCTTAGTAGCGATATCATACATGCGGATATTGCCCAGTTTGGTGTAGAAATCTGACCATATAACTTTGTTGGCATATATGTGAGAATAATAGTTGTCACCATACTCACTCACATCTACTGTTTTCCTCGTGACAATATCATACACATAAATCTGCGGAGTATCCTCAGCAGAGGCGGAGTCATATGATATCTTGTTACCGTAAATGTCAGGATTGTCTCCAGGTGCTATCTTAATCTGGGTGGATTTTGATATGTCACGCATATAGACATTACCATTTGCACTCCAGACTATTCTGCTGCCGCTAATAGCGGGAACGCTATTATCATCTGCATTCTGCGTTATTTGAGATCTGGTGCCAGTCTCAATATCATACACAGTAAGCATTGAAACTCCAGCGCTTTTATCGTGCCATACTAACATGTTGCCAGAGATAGCCGGACAAGACGCTGCAGCCGAGCTGATCGTAGTTTCTTTCTTAGTGGTCAGATCATATATCTGGATGACGCCGTTGTTTGTCCATACTATTTTGTTATCATCGATAGCAGGCCCAGATCCACTGCCAATTTTTATCACTTGTGCAGCTGACCCTACTGTCAATGCCAGAATTAAAATTATAAAAACTAAAGATATTGAAATTAATCTATGTTTCACTTTTCTTCCCCCGCCATGTAATTTACAAAGTCCAAATATTTTCAGACTTTATTATATTACACAAGCTTATATAATTTTAACTATTTCCAATAATTTAATCTAGTTATTGAAATACCCGATCAATTAGTGTATGAACTGAATACATTGACAATATATAGTCATATAAATAAAATAAATTCTAATCTTACTTGCCTATTGATATGGATTCCAAATCTCAGGATGTTTAGGATAACTGCCCTATTCCAGGTATTTACAGGAAAAGAAAGCCTAAAACTCTTTTTATATCTTTTGCGGTTTTAGCTATTTTCTCCCAAGTTTTGGAATAACGTTTTTATTTTAAAGTCTAATTCTACTGATCCTCATTTTAACCGCATAACTCCTATAAATATAATTCTATATAATATCTCATAATAAAAAACTCAAGTAAATTTTTGAAAATTCTGTTATTTGCAAATTCCAGATTCTATTTTCTAAAAAATAAATAAAAAGACTGCATAGAAAGGAGAGAATAAAAGAAAAAACAAAAGAGAAAGAACGACAAAGGGTGAATAAAAAGAAAAGACAAAAGAGAAAGAAGACAAAGGGTGAATCAAAAGATAAGGCAAACTGAGAGCGAATTATGGGCTATGTTAAGCAAGAAACCAAAGTAAAGTTCAAAACACAATCATTGGAAAGTAAAAATGGAGCTATGTAATGCGCTAAAGTATCGAAACCCAGAGTGAATAAAAAGTAAAAAGCAAAAGTGAAGAAGAAAAGGAGTGAAAAAAAGAAAGAACAAAATGGAAAGTAAAAAGGAGAAATAAAAGAAAAGAATGAAGCTTATCAGGCTTTATTTGCCTGTTTCTGCCTCACCTGCCTTATTAAACTTTCTCATTTCTTTTATACGCCTCGCAATGATTTCACTGAGATACAGGATAAGTGCTGCAAGGAGTACATACACTTTCAGGCTAACCGGCTCGTTTGCTTCCCTTTGAGAGTTTTGCCTTGCGTCCTTCAGGAGGAAGGCTCTTGCATCTTTCTCAGTATAAATTTTCCCTCCAGTTGCAAGGATCAAAGGCCCTATATCTTTATTAAGTCCCATGTCCCTGAATTCAAGTGCGTAATTTACTGCAAGCGGGTAGCCAGAAATATCATGAATTCCAGTGGTCTCAGGACTTACACTCGTCTCGTAGGTATTCCTACCTGTCAGAGCAAGGTTGAGAGAGGTTCCATCCAGCGCCAACTCCGGAATTCCCTCATCATACATTGTAAGGGTCAGGTCCGAAGGAGTGCCAAGCCATGTATCCGGGCCGTTCAGGATGGCTCCTTCTTTAGCCCTTGGATTTCCTATTGCCCAGTTTACCGTGCGAGAAACGAGTTTGGCACTGGAACCGTTGTAAAGGGCGGAAGCCCAGCGAGTAGACTCGCCTTCCCCGTTGTCCGTGGTGAGGGCTGCAACTCTACCAAGTCCGAAGCGCCATGTTGTAAATACAGGCTTACCGTTAGTAGAGGTAATTACCAGACGTTCAGCTCCGGCTTTTGGGGTAACATCATTGTATCCGGTAATATTGGAAGTAAGGTTGACATTTTTCGTAATGAAGTGGTCTGGAGAATATGCAAAGAGAGGATATGTAGCAGAACCCTCTTCCTGTTTTTCCTCTTTTTCCTGGGATTTTTCATTTGGCTTAAAAGTAATGTCTGCCCTTTCTGTTAAATTGATGCGCTTATAATTATTCTCAAGCCCCAGATTTTTCATTAATCTCTCAGCATAGAATTCTTTAGTGGTAAGGTCAGTTTGGCTGGGAGCAGCAAGCGAGTGAACATGGATAAAATACAGATTTGCGCCTATATCCTTCAGTTCTTTTGCAGCCTCAAGGCTTGGGTCGTAGGATTCCTTGATTCCGCCATCCGAAATAATAATGGCATCAACTTCTCCGTCCTTCCCTGTAAGCATTTCTTTTGCGATTTTGAGCCCCTGGTCAAGAGAAGTTTTTTCCTCTTCACTGGTTGTCAGTTTCGAGATTTTGTCTTTCAGGATTGCCTGATTTTGCGGAAGGCCCGTAAATAAAAACCCTCCAGAAACATCATATCCCTCGCTTCCGAATGCAATAACACCTACATTTGCATCTTTGAGGTTTTCGTTCTGCAAAATGTATATGGCGTTTCCAAGAATATCTCCATGAGTTCCCGAATCATTAACCCTGGGGTCTCCTGCTCTATTGCCAGCAGCCTGCGTACTGGGAGATACGTCAATAATCAGGACGAGATTCCTTCCTCCTTTATACTCTGAAGGTTTTGAGATTACAGGCAGGATTTCTTCAAGCGAAGAGTTAAGATAATTGCCATAATTATATGCCCTATCTCCTCCTACTACAACCAGCCCGCCTCCATCACTAACATACTTTACGATTTCATTCACCTGAGGCCCTGAAAGCATGTTAATTAACTGGTTGTCCAGTACCAGAACTTTACTGCTATTGAGAGCAGCTGTTCCGGGGTAAGTATCGAAGACGGAAATGTTGTAGAGGCTCTTGAGGTTTTGCGCAAGAGGAGAACCTGCCTCATTCGTGACAAGGGTAAGCTTCGGTTTAGGAATTACATAAATAGATTTTTGGAATTCGTTATTTATCTTATTGAGATCTTCTCCGGATGGAGTGATCTTTACACTGACATTGTGAGCCCCAAGGGTTGTAAAAGCCTGATTAATTGGAATAGTATTATTCCGGGTATTCTGGGTAAAATCGCTGCTCTGAGTCAGTTTTCCATCAACACGTACTTCAAGGAAATAGCTGATATTCTGTTCGGAAGCCTGGCGGACAAGTATCTCAAACTCGTTCTGGTTATTAACTATAACAGTCTTATCTCCAAGCACCTCAACACTCAGATCATTTCCCTTAAGCTCAGGATGGACAAGATAAACTGGAGTCTGGGTTTTTTTTGCAAACTCCAGGGCATCAACAAGGCTCTTTCCTGAGTTATTGTTCCCATCGGTAATGAGAACAATCTGGTTGCCAGTGCTGGCATATTGAGTTATGGCATCGCCAAGAGCTGTCTTATCCCCTGTTAGCTGGACTAAAGTAGTGGGAGTGTTTGCTGTAAGGGCATTATAAAGTTCCGTACCAGTTTCTTTAGGAAACAGCTCCATACTTGCTGTCTGATCCTGAACAACCACAAGTGAGGGGTTCTCTTCGCTAATAGTCCTCGTAACCATGGTAATAGGCGAAGCCAGGGCAAGGATAAGGAGGAAAGCAACTAACATCCTCCATTCTACAAGTTTTGTTTTTGTCTTCCTAAGAAGATAAAACCCGGCAATTACTACAGGAATTATGAGTAAAAGCATCTCCGGGTGTTCGAGTGATATGTTCATAGTTCACCCCGCTGGCGCACGATCAGGATTTCAAGCAATATGAGCAGGAACATAATTATTATCAGGTAATTGGTAATGTCTTTTTTGGCAGTATAGGTATCAGCCCTCACAAGTTTGGTTTTATCTTCCACAACAGCCTTTTGAATCAGTTCAGAGGAATCAATTGTAGTGTTAGATTCCCTGTCACTATAGAGATTTGTTGCAATTCTCTTCCCTGAGATCTCGTAGATTCCAGCCTCGTCAAAAAGCACACGGTTTGAGATGAAGGTTTTTGAGGGTGTACGGATTTCCTCGGTTTTTGAAAGCGATGTCAATGTACCGGTTTTCAGGTTATATTCGGAAATATCTCCTGTCCCTCCGACCCATTGAACAAGTTTTATCCAGAATACTGGGTACTCAGGCAGGTTATGGAAATTATTCCATGTCTCATTGCCGAGCTCATCATTAAGCCCCATATAAAATATAGTTCCCTTTCCTACCTGCCAGTAACTTAGCAGAGGAACATCGTTTTTAAGAGCTACGAGGGTTGTCGAGCCAGTCCTTTCAGTTGCATTAAGGTATTTGCGAACAGAGATTTCATCAATTTTAATATCTCGCGTGATGCTGCTCTGCTGGACTTCCTTAACCTCAAGCCCGTTTTCTTCACCTGTGACCTCAAGGGGTTTTACAGGCAGGATCTTGATCAGGCTAACCTCAGTTTTATTTGGAGCGAGGGCTTCGCTTGCAATGAAAACTGCGTTTCCTCCGTTCCTGACATAGTTCTCAATTCTTTCGACCGAATTATTAGCTATAGGAGTTTCTTTCTGTGCAAGCACCACAAGGGTATAGTTGTCAAGATCAGCAGGCACGGATTTTAAGACACTCAGATTACTATTCGGAAGCAGAGAGAGCGCGGTTTTTGAAGGCAATTTCCCATCATCAGTAATATAGAGTATACGTTGATCGGAAGTGTCCGGAATATAAATATGGGCCTCGTTGTCAACAGGCAAACTGTCCTTCACATTGAGTTTAACTGTTGTGATTCCGGGCCCGAGCTTACCTATAGTAAACTGGTTTGTTCCATCTGCAGGAACATCAACGGAAAATGACGTAGAGAAGTTCCCTGAAATTCCTCTGCCTGTATTGACCTCAACGCTTTCGTTCTGATTCCTGTAGTTTTTAATCACGCCTGTATAGCTGTAATTTCCATCCGCAGCTTCTATCCAGCCATTGATAATCCCAATATTATCCCCAGGCTTTCCTATTTTTACGAAATTGACCTTAATTCCATAAGACTCAGCCAGGCTCTTGGAAGATGCAGGGTCGTCTCCCTTCGAGTTTGTGAAATCAGAAATAACAATTACTCTTCCTCCTTCCTTGGACAGAAGGCGCATGCCTGTAGTAATGGCTGCAGAAAGGTCTGCAGTACCTGCTCCTGGCTTGACCTGATTTAGTATATCTTTTGCAGCAGATGCACTTCCTCCTTCAAGGACAATCAGAGGTGTATCTGAAGCCAGAATTATGCTATTTTTCTTGCTAACATAACCGTCAGCAATACCAACTGCATCTGAAAATCTGGAGTCAACCTGCATGCTTGCCGATGTATCAAAAATGAACACAGTATGCTCGCCGCTTAGCGGTTCTTCTGAGGTGTAGTAGTAGCCTGCCGCTGCAATGGAAAGAAGGATAAGCATAAGTAGCTGGATCAGAAAAAGCGGATCCTGCACTATTTTAGTTAGCGAGGCATAAACCCGTTTTCTTTCCCTCTCAAGCTTAAGGACAAACATGACAGAGGGAATCGAAAGGACTTTTGGCTTCGGGCGAAGCATGTAAATAATTATAAGCGGGATGACGCTCAGGAGCGCGGCAAGGGCTAGAGGGGTTTCTAAAGGCATTTTTTATCTCCGCCTCTTTCTCCGGATCGTATAGTAGAAAGCATCAAAAATTGGAGTGTCGGTTGTAAAGGTATAGAATTCAGCCCCTACTTTCATGCAGGCTTTTTTGATTCTCGCACTGTGTTCATCAAGCTTTTCAAGATAGCGTTCCTTGAACTTTTCACTAACATAGGTCCTGATTTCTTCTCCGGTTTCAAGGTCCACAAACTTGCTGTTTCCCTGAAGGGGAAGCACTTTTTCGGTGGGGTCGAGCACCTGAATGAGAATGAGGTCATGATCAGAAAGCCTGGAAACTGCGGTTTCTATTGCCTGAGCTTCCTGCAAAAAGTCCGAGATAAGGATTACAAGGGATCTTGACTTAATTGACCGGCTGTACTTTATGACTGCTTCATCTATCGACGTTCCACCGGACATCTGGAGTTCTGTCAAGCGGTCGATTGTCCGCAGAAGGTTCTTTCGGCCTCGGCTGGGTTTGTCTATATCAACTTCCTGTGTAAATGTTGAGATCGCGAACCTGTCGTTATATCTTGTTACCATATAGGCATAGCCTGCGGCAAGCATAGCAGCATATTCGAACTTCGAAGTCCCTTTTTCAGGATAGTCCATACTTTTGCTAGAGTCAAGAAGGATATGAGTTGTAAGGGTCTTTTCTTCCTCAAACTGCCGCACATAGAGTTTTTCAGTCCTGGCATAGGCTTTCCAATCGATATCTTTCAAGTCATCGCTTGAGTCAAACTCCCTAAACCCAATGGTATCAATGCCGTGCCCGCTTCGGATTGACGGACGATTTCCGGCATACACCGTTGATACCCGTTTCCGGACCGAGAATGTGAAGCGGTCAAGCTGCCTGAAAAAATCAGTTTCTATTTTTTGTTTTGTGCGAGTCATTTTGGATCGTCAATCAAAAGCCCGGTTTAACCCGAACTCGGGAAACCCTTCAGGGTTATTTTAAATTCACCTTGCAGTTCTTTCTTGATCTGGCCATTAAAGGGTGTCTCAGAGTTTCTTTTACTTTTTTACTTTAGTTTCTTTTGTCTAATCTCGTTTTTACTTTCTTTTATTTTACTTTCTTTTATTTTATTCTCTTTTATTTTTACTTCTACTATCTTACTTTCTTTATTTTACTTTCTTTTATTTTAGTTTATTTTATTTTCTTGATAATATCCTCAATAGCTTGATCAGGAGTCATACCACTTCTTTCTGCCTCAAAAGTCAGGATAAGCCTGTGGCGAAGAACCGGGTAAGCCATGTAATCAATATCTTCTTTGCTTACGAAATTTCTTCCTTCTATAAGGGCTCTGGCTTTTGCGGCAAGAATTAAGCCAATGGATGCACGGGGTGAGGCTCCATACTCAATATGCTCCTTATCTTTTCTTGTCATGCTCACGATAGAAAGAACGCGCTGCTTGAGTTCTTCTGAGATCGGAACTTGCCGGGTGAGTTTTTGTAAATCGAGAAGTGTGGATTTATCCAGGCCTCTGGAAATTTTTGGGACTTCGGATTTGGTATATCGGTTTATAATTTCCATTTCCTCTTCAAGTGAAGGATAATCTACAAGAATTTTTAAGAGAAAACGGTCAAGCTGGGCTTCGGGTAGGGGGTATGTACCTTCCATTTCTATGGGATTCTGGGTGGCAAGGATAAAGAATGGACGGTCCAGCAGGAAGGTATCGTTTCCTACTGTTACCTGTTGTTCCTGCATAGCTTCCAGCAGGGCTGATTGGGTCTTAGGAGATGCCCTGTTAACCTCATCTGCAAGGACAACATTTGCAAAAACAGGCCCTGGTGAGAACCTGAATTCTTTTCTGTTCTCCTTTTCTTCGATAACGTTTGTTCCTGTAATGTCAGAAGGCATGAGGTCAGGAGTACACTGAATCCTGCTAAATTTCAGGTTCATTGCCTTTGATACTGTGGAAATCATTAGGGTTTTCCCAAGCCCTGGATTACTCTCTACAAGTGCATGCCCGTCACAGAGAATCGCAATCACGATTTGCTCCATTACTCTATTCTGGCCTACAATAACGTGCCCTATCTCTTCAAAAAAAGTTTTGAAAATTCTGCCTGCATTCTGATAAGTTGTGGCGGCCTGCCCAGAGTCGATATTACTCTCATTCATATCTGCTTCACCCGTTAATTTGCTGTTTTTTGCAGGTCTTTAAGCCTGCTTTCTATTAGAGGACGATACCTGCTCTTGCAAAATGTACCATCCAAAGAACAGTCTGTTATTCAAAAACTGCTTTCAAACAACTTCCAATCACTATAATACATTTAATTCATTTTAGATAAGTTTTCTATATTTTATTCTTTTGCGATTTCTTCAAAATAATTCTGTATAACATTCCTGTATCCTTCAGGCAGATTCTCATAATATGCCTGGGAAGCAACTGCTTCAGGGTTTACAAGATCCGATTGAGTGAATGATTGATTAGTTTGGTTGCCTGCTTGCTGGCTTGTAAAGCCCTGCCCGGAGCCTGGGGGAATCTTAAAATCCACTGCCTTGCCTTCAACTACAATAACCTCAGGCTTCCCGAATATGTCTTTATTGCTCTCGTTATTCGATGTCCCACCGTTCTCCTCTACAGGGTAAAGATCCGCATTCGAATCTGAGACATAGGGAGCTATCACTTGAGGGATATCTTTTGGGCTTATGTCTGTGTGATAGTCAGCAGTTGTAATATAAGTAGCACCTGAACCTGCAAGGAACATCAGCCCGATTCCGATTATTAATAATCTTGTATTGAGCAGGGATAAGGGCTCTACTGGCTTAAGATCAATAGTTACCTTACCTACGAGATCCTTAACAATTATATTTTCAGTATTCCTGTTGTCATAGGCTGTTCTTAGCCTTTCCTTAAGAATTGGGAATTTTTCCTCAATAAGTTTTATAGCGTCTTTTTTTTCCTTTCGACTGTATCTGATGGCGATAATTATTGCAGTAAACAGGATTTCTATCAGTATAATCCCTAAAGTTTCAAATAAGGCTCCAAGACCTAGAAAATTGTATTTAATACCAGTATAAGGTTCAAAAAAACTTATTATTGAAAAGATATCTCCCATGTTAGTTAATGAAAAAATTATATGTAAAGTAAAGAATACTGTTGCAAAATCAAGTAAAATATACAATAATCTATAAGCACGGACTGCAGATTCGTACTTTTTTATTGACGCTTCAAGATCCAAACAATCACACCGATCAGACTTAACTAATTTTTTTAGTATTTGAACCTTTTTAATCTTTTTGTTTACTTTTAAAGGCAGGATAAGAACCCAGTACTTTTAGAGTGTCAACTTTAGCCTTTATATCTTCTAAGGCATCTTTTATAAGCGCATCGCTGGCATGCCCTTCAAAGTCGATATAGAAATAGTAATCTCCAAGTTCTTTCTTCGATGGTCGGGACTCGATCTTAGTTAAATTAATTTTTCTTTTTGCAAAAGCTCCAAGAATTTCGTATAATGCACCTGGTCTGTCCTTTTCAAGATATACTATGAGGGAAGTTTTACAGGGGAGAGTTTTGCAAGCCGAAACTGTTTTCCCAATTCCCAAAACAATGAAACGGGTGTAGTTTTCTTTCTGATCCTGGATGTTTGAAAGAAGAATTCTCAATCTATAGCACTGTGCGGCCTCAGGAGACGCAATTGCTGCCATTTCCTCAAACTCCCCGGCAAGTCTGGCCGCATGGGAAGTACTGCCTGTGCTTCTAAGTTCGGCCTCAGGAAAATGTTTCTTAAGGAAGTGTCTGCACTGGGCAAGCCCCTGCGGATGGGAAAGGATAATCTTGATTTTCTCAGGCCCACCTTTCGAGAGCAGGCAGTGCTCGATTTTGACAACAACCTCTCCGACTATTGTGATATCTTTTTCGAGAAGAAGATCGAGAGTAACACCTACCGAGCCTTCAATAGAATTTTCTATCGGTACTACTGAGAGATCTGATTTACCCTTGATTGCCGCAAGAAATGTGTCCTCTATATCTGCAAAATACCTGAATTCCTCATCACCAAGATCATTTTTCGAAGCCCACAACTTTGCAGCTTTTTCCGAATACGAGCCCTCAGGCCCCATTGCGCCTATAATCATTTGAGGGTTAATTGGGGTGATAGTAGTAATATTTTGTGATACTCTAATTATGTCTCCCGAGTTGCCCTCCCGAATTTCGCTTCGGAGCACGAGGCCCTTTTCGCTTCGCTCAAGAGGGCTAATTAAAAGCTAAGAATTTACAATTTTTTGGAAGGGCTGATGGCCTAAGTCTTGAGTTCCGTTACCCGATTTTCACTACCCGAGTTTCGCTACCCGAGTTCGCTACCCGAGTTCGCTTCGGGAGCACGATGCCCTTTTCGCTTCGCTCAAGAGGGCTAATTTAATGTACGTAGGTTTTCTTACTTAAGCGGACTAATTTTCGAATTCTCAGCTTTTTCTTCCCAAATCGCGCTTTTTTGAAGCTGCTCGAGAGGACTAATTAAAAGGATTACTAATTTAAAAAGCTGATATAAATTTGGATTTTCTGTATCTTCATGGCTATGAGTGCTGAATAAATTTTTCCGCGCCTATGTGATTATATTATCCTTATTTGATAGCTTGCTTCCCGTTCAGCGTTAGTAGCTTCGTTCCATAATGTAAGAAACTCTCTTTGAGCCGTCAGCAGGCACTATTACTTCCCATTCAGCGGTAAAGGCGTCTACTTTCTTATAGGGGTCAGAGTTTTTGATAATTTCCCAGTTTCCGTAGAAGTGTTCTACAATCTTTACTTTCTGAGCTTCAGACTTATGATTCTTGAGTTCTATTTCGTAACCTCCTCTCCAGACATCTGAGCCTAGCTTCCTGTAATTGGTCTGGATTCTCTTACCGGCTGCATCGAAATCGTAATTTTCCTTCCACATATCTGAGCTTACCTTCTTGTTGTCTGTTTGGGTTCTCTTGCCGGTTACATCAAAGGCGCTCCCGACTACGATGTTGATTTCCTCATCTTTTGGAGTATGGTCTATACTGTCCTCCCCAAGAAACTGGAGCTGCCCTTCGGAGTCAGCTTTGTATACCCTTATAACGCCTGCGGGAAGAGGCATTCCAAGGCCTTTTTCTTTTGAGTTTTTCAGATTTAGAATAACCCGAACATCTTTACTTTTTGAGACATCAAAAACGAGTTCCTTTTTCACAGGCACGGAATCTGCAGAGAGAAGAGAAATCTGTTTGACCTGGTTATTTTTAAGGGTAGTCGGCCTCTCAAGGGTATAGAGGTTATACTCAAAAAGGGCTTCCTCAGCAAAGCGGCTTTCTGAGGGGGAATTGTATTTTATCTGCTCAGATTCATAGATCATCATCATCGGTTCAACTATACGGTGGATCTCTCCTGCGACAAGTTTCAGTTTGGCATCCCCATAGGTTGTTCCTGAAATATTGTCTATACTGACCCAAGCCTGCATATCAGCCTCAGTATCATCCGAACTGGTCTTTAAGATATAGTTTGCTTTCCAACTCATACCGTTTGTAAGATATGAAGTAAGTGTTTCTCTTTTGCCTTCAGTAGAGGAGTAAACTTGCCATACCAGAGTAGGTTTTGTCAGTAGGCCTGCAGAATCAGGAAATTCTACCTTCGAGATTTCGGAAAGAGTTATAACCTTCCCATTACTCAATCGGAGCACCACTCCACCGTCATTGCTCAGTAGAATTCCTGTATATGCATTACCCTCTTTTTCGGTTGCTGTAATTTCGCTGTCAAGGAATTTACCTAGAAGTTTCTTACTGCTCACCAGATCGTATTCATAATTCTGTTCCAGTACAATGGTATCTTTGTTCTTCGTATCCTCAAACATCACCGAGGTCGGGTCAATAAGGGCAGCAACATTCGTGTATTCAACCCTGTTTATTCCAGCTTTAAGTTCAAGTTCTCTCCTTTCCTTCACTAGAGAAAGATCATTATTATAAACGGTAACCTCTATAGCCGAACCCGTCCCCGTAGGATCAATTGTGAGCAACCTCTCCGGATTTGAAATTTGTACTTTGGTTACCACACTTGAACCAGATTCTATCCCGTTATTTGTAGCTTCATGTTCATCTGTCTGGAACTCATTTCCTTTAGGGGAACTTTGTATATTTTTCATAAAAGAAAATGGATGACTGCATTATTTATATATAACTGCCAATGATAATTGTAACGAATTATTCCTTTAAGTTTATGAGCTATTGTAAGCTAGATGACCTTGAAATTTAAATATTAGCCAACATTAAAAATAAGCATAAATAACTGTTTTTTTCAGAACTTTTTTAATTAACTTCTTTGCAATACTACCAATACATTTTAAAAGAAATTGTGAATTAGAATATATCAAAACAATCTGGTAAACTGTTAAAAAATAGTTATGTTAGCACTTACATCTATGCTGAGAAATTAAAGGTGAAAAAAGATCCGTAAAACAACAGATTTCTGTTTCTTAGTTTATCAATTACTAGAATAATCCTGAGTCATTTCATTCTAAGATATTTAATTGATAGATGCTAAATCTTGCAGGACTAGGACTGATCACTTCAATAGCCATTCACGCAGGCGAGCAAGGTTAGAATCTACTTTTTTCACATCAACGACACAATTGTCATAAAGCTCTGGATCAGCACCACGGATCAAAGTACACACTAATTGCGCTACTTGATTGTTGGGATGCTCTTCACGGAACTCATCAATACAACACCAGAAGTGGATAGCACCCTCTAGCTCCTCTTTTGTCTTCCTGGATGGTTCTGGTTCTTTCACAGGCTCAGGCTCGGGTACTAGCAGCCAACCATAATATATTGATCCGTCAATTAGTGCTTTTTTAATTTTTCCAGTTTTCTCGAGCTCAGCTAAGTACCGCTTTGCAGTATTTCTACCACAACCGACTTCAGCTATTACAGCAGTTGTGGATTTTGGAACATCCTCAGACAGAACTTTTTTAAAGTTATTTGATGTATATTTCTGTTCGAATGTCATTATATATCCCTCGTGCAGGCCGCAATCTGCAATGTTGGTATATGCGCGTGCCAACATATAAGTGTTGTTTACACTGTCGGCTACATAGGGAGGAACGAAACCTCAATTTCTGGTTCACATATATGAGAAACGGAATCAAATTGTCGAGAGGAAGATCGAAAAGACGCTGAAAAAAGATTTGTTTTTATGGATCTCAAGAATTTATCTCCTTTAGATAACTCTTTTTTAATTTCAAAAGAAAAAGTGAGTAACTGTTTAATTTATTTGTAATTATATGTGCTATTCTCCTGAAAATTACTTGCCAATTTTTCAGAATGTTATAAGCTTAATAACTCTTTAAAATCAATACTTCTTCTAATCTCTGAGATAATGAGGATATCAACAGTTATAGTAATATACACCAAAACATAATAAAGAATTTGCAAATATGGCAGAAAAAGTAAACAAATAGTAAAGGACCTATTTATGAACATTATCAAGATTGTCAGGATTAAAAACCGGATTAAGCTCTCATACCTTATTTCAGGTTTTGCTCTTATTTTTTTTCTTGCAGGAACAATACTGCCTGCCTCAGCCGCAGGGATTACGGCAAGCAGGGAAATATCCACCGGAACGGTTTATGCAGGAGGAACTTTTACAGTTACAGTACACATAAAGGCGGATGAGCATGTTGAAGCCCTGACACTTGATGAGAATCTTCCGGAAGGATGGAACCTAAGCCGGGTAGGAAATGATGGGGCCATATTCCAGGATACAAGCACTTTCAAAGCCTCTAGTCAGGAATGGATCTGGGTTGAGAATCTTTCAACAGGTGAAGAAAAAACCGTTACTTATGATGTTACCGTGCCTCCAGCCTCCAAGCTTGGAGTCTCAAATATCTCTGGCACAGTTTCTGCTTATTCCATTCCTGCTGCCCTTGTGGGAGGATCATCAACGATAACAGTAAATCCCCCTTTGCCTGATGCGGATTTTAATGCAATCCCTCTCTCAGGCTCCGCACCCCTTACCGTCCAGTTCACAGATTTGTCTGCCAACAGCCCGAACTCCTGGGAATGGGATTTTGACGGGAATGGGGTCGTTGACTCAAGAGAAAGAAATCCAGCTCCTCATACATATGAAAATCCGGGCACCTATTCTGTTATTCTCAGGGCAGCTAACGGTACTTACGGAAGTAACACCGAAACAAAAACCGGATATATAACCGTATCAGCGATGGTTTCCAGTTCAGGAGGAAGTGGGGGAAGCGGAGGAAGTGGTGGGGGAGGAGGCGGAGGAGGTTCAGCTTCTCCAGAGTCAAGCAAGAATATAGCGCTTAAGGAGATCTCAAATGAGCAGGTCTTTAAAGGAATCCATACCTGCTACACCTTTAAAGGCGGAGCAAATGACATAGTCCTTGTGGAGTTTGATCCGAAAAAGAGCTTTGGAAAGACAACTGCCATTGTAGAGATCCTTAAAAATACTTCCTCAATAGTCAAGGAGCCTGCCCCCGGGCAAGTTTATAAAAACGTAAATCTCTGGATAGGGAATAGCGGGTTCTCCAAGCCTGAGAATCTGGAAAACGCCAGAATAGAATTCAGGGTGAATAAGACCTGGATTTCCAAAAATAGTGTCAACAAAAGCAAAATAACTCTTTACAGGTACAGTGAAGGTAAATGGAACCCATTGTCTACTGTCCTGAAAGAGAAAGATACAGACTATTTCTATTTTACTGCAGAGACCCCTGGATTTTCTCCCTTTGCAATTTCGAGCCATGAGGAGAGTGTTAATATTGAAAACCTCCAGGTAAAAGAAGGAAATGAGATGACCACTAAAAGTAACCGGTCTGAAGGAGAACAGGAAGGTTCGAACTCAAATAATGAAAAAGAAGAACAGAAAAGCTTGCCAGATATAAGTTTTGTCCTTGCTGTAGCGGACATAATGGCTTCATACGCAGTATTAAAAAGAAGGAAATAGCCGACGAGAGAATATCTACAGACTATTTTTCTCCTAAGCTCCTTTTATTTCCTAGCTATAACTTTTTGAGGGCAGCCCGTTTTGAAAGGCATATTTCGAAAACTACCCATTTTAAGAACGGATAATTTTGAAAACACCCATTTTAAGAGCGGTCCTTTTGAAAACAACCCATTTTGAGAATGAACCATTTGAGAACTGCTCGCCTTAAGAAAAAGTTTGGGTCACTTTAGTTTTTTCTCTTTTCTTTTAAATATACCCGCACTGCTCAAGCCATGTCAAGGATCGTATCCATTCTCCTTTGGGTTCTCTTGAAGTGCCCACAACAAGCCGCTTAATGTCCCCTCTGATTTCTTCAATGACGCCGCAGGCTTCTATGATCTCCCCAGGAAGAGCCTGGCCTGCATATGTATGAGTATAAGAAAGCACATGATCGATTTCGTTGTGTTCGACCTTATAATAAGCAGGGCTGTCAAAAGCAAAGTCAGCATTTTTGACCTCAGCTTTGATTTTCATTTTAACTGTATCTTTTCCTCGCAGAAGAGGTTCTTTAATCTGATCCCATTCTCTTACAAAAAGGAGGTCGAAATAAGTACCTTCAACCATTCCACGGTTTCCTTTTCTTGATTCATGCAGCATGAATTCCTCAAATGAAATATCCGGAATCCTCTTATTATAAATCCTATGCCACATCTCCTCATCAATTTCTTTTATTGGCCCTTCCTGCTGTTTTGCATGAGTTATGGCATCCCTTGCTCTGAACCATACAGGACCGTAGACAACAAAATCAATATCAGAATTCTCATTCTGTAGACCTGCTAACATTGAGCCAGTAACGCCCATACTTGTTCTTGGAATTCCGGCTATATCAAGAGCCTTTATGATCGCCCTTACACGACTGTCTGAATTCACAAGTTCAGGAATAATGTCAGGGGGGTAGAGTACCTGTTTTACCTCGGATTCGGGAACCACATGAACATCCTGTACCCATTCAGGCCTATGTTTCCTCATGAACTTGAAAGCCGGATCAAAGTCGTATTTTTTGTATCTTTTTCCGTTCAACTCTCTTTCCCCGTTTTCATCCGGAACGTAACGGAGTGTGGCCCGGATCCCATCATTACTAAAATAGTCGGAAACCGCAAAAAGCCAGTCATCTTTTGTGACAAGAAAATCTCTCAGGCGTGTTTTGAGCATTTATACCATTCCTGGATTTATAACCTACATTCAAATATTAAGATCTTAACTGCACGTCTCTATAATAATTTATAACAATAAGAGGAAATGTGTTTTAGCTAGCAGGAAATGTATTGTACCATTCATGTATATATTTATTAGATATTAGCCTTTTATTTACCAGATATTAGCTTTTAAACAAATGACATACCAAAGTAGAATAATATATACCTGGAGTAATATATACTGAAGGGATAAAGAAGTATACAGTATTGATAAACGAAGTATACAGTAGTCTATTAGGTACCAGTAAACGGAATAAACTGCGCGTGCAGAAAATCCGAGGTAATATTTTTGAGAGATGACCTGAGTGTAAAAGCGCTTGAAGCCTGGATTATCCAGCTGAGACGCGAATTTCACCAATACCCCGAGTTGAGTTTTGAAGAATACGGAACCCAGAAGCGAATTTTGAAGACCCTTGAGGAACTGGGAATAGAAGCCCGAAAAATTGCGGATACCGGCGTGCTTGCAAGCATCCGCGGAACGTTACCTGGTCCCTGCATCGCCCTTCGTACGGATACTGACGGGCTGCAGGTACAGGAAGAATTAACAGAAAGAAACGCGGACTATATTTCCAGAAATAATGGAGTAATGCACGCCTGCGGACATGATGGGCACATGGCGATGCTTTTTGGAGCCGCGCGGCTTTTTCAGGAAAACAGGAATTTTCCGGGAGAAATACGTCTTATTTTTCAGCCTGCAGAAGAAATCCCTCCAGGTGGTTCGGAAAGAGTAATTGCAGAAGGAGGGGTTGAGGGAGTAGATGCGGTTATTGGCATGCACGTTTTTACTAACCACGAATCAGGAAGTGTGGGTTTTCGTTCCGGACCTTTTATGGCAAATACTAACAGGTTTGAAGTCATCCTTAAGGGGAAAGGAGGGCACATCTCAATACCTGAAAAATGCATTGATCCTGTCAGGATGGCAGTAGACTTTATAGACAGCCTCTATTCTACCCTTGAGAAACAGCTTGATCCGGACAAGTATGTCATTGGAGTAGGAAGAATCCAGGGTGGAGCACAGTTTAATAGAATTCCTGATAGTGTAGGAATCCTTGGAAGTTATAGGACCTTTGATACTGAGACAACTGATTTCATTGATAGAACTATTAAGAAGTGTCTGGATATTTTAGTAGAAAAGTACAAAAAACCAGGAGAAGAATTTTCGGGCTATCCTGATTACGATCTTGATATTTTGCACGGCTATCCTGTCCTTGTAAATGACCCTACATTCACAGAAGCAGTGCATTCAAAACTGCAGGAGAGTTTCCCAGAACTCATAATCTACCCAGAAATCGAAAAAACCTTTGCAGCCGAAGATTTTGCAAGTTATCTGCAAATTGTGCCTGGAATCTTCATTTCTCTAGGCACCCGGAATCCGGAAAAAAGAATTGTAGAGATCAATCACTCATGCACGTTTGATATTGATGAAAAGATCCTGATTACTGGCACAAAGATATTTTACACCGTTGCTCTGGATTTTCTGAAGAACCCTAAAAAGTATCTCAGTTCCCAGAGGTATTTCCGCAGAGGTATTTCACCCCTGAAATACCAGGAAAAAACTTGAGACTGGGAGGTTAAAAGGTAAAGGATTTGCCTGCTCAGGGCTCAGTTTAGGGAGAAAAAGGAATGATAATCCAGAGATACGACGATTCCAAAAAGGAAGAAGTTCGTGAAATTATCCTTAAAGTCCTGCTAGAGCACGGATTTGAATATGATAGACTTAAAGATGCCGACCTTGAGGATATTAAAGATTATTATTTTGGAAGCGGAGGTACTTTTTTCGTAGGAGTTGCAGACGGAAAGGTAGTTGGCACTGCAGGAGTCCGAAAGCTGCAAGATAACCTTTGCGAAATCAGACGTATTTACCTTAATAGAGATTTCAGGGGAAAAGGCAACGGAAAGCAGCTTTTTAAGGCTGCTCTGGATTTTGCTGAAGAAAACTGCTCAGGTGCCAGATTGAAAACCGATTCGACCCTCACAAAAGCAATAGACATGTATCTCAAACATGGCTTCATTTTCCAGAAAGAAGAGAAAGGGTACCTGTATTTTGAGAAAAAGTTCTAACTCCCGAGTTGCGCCAGTTGAGTTGCGCCAGTCGAGTTGCGGCTCGACGATGCGCTGTCCGTTTCGCTCACTTCGCTCGCTCAAGCGGACTAATTTAGGGAATGGGTACAATTTTCTTCGTTTTCTTTGTTTTCTTCGTTTTTCGAGGCTTTGATTTTTTTCATTTTATGTACTCTTCTTTAGCAGCCAAGTTTCCAGCGGCGAGAGCAAGGACAGTAGCTGCAGGCTTAAAAGTGGGAGTTATGGTGAGTGCAGTTGCTAACGGACCTAAAACCATTGCTTTGTACTCTGAAAAAACAGCTGAAATAAAAACATTAAGAATAGGTCCCTGGATCAAAGACCGTATTCTTCTTGTTGATCTTGGCTTTTACAAAAATCAAATGTTTGCAAGGGTTGAGGAAAATGGTGGATTTTTTGTTTCGAGAATTAAAAAGAATATGAACCCCATTGTTGTCTCAATAGAGGAAGGAGTACCTAAAACAAAGTGTAAAGAGTTCATTGGTAAAACTGTCAATGAGTGTATAGAACAACTTTCTGGAAAAGATTTCGATACAGTTGTAAAAATTGTATTCAAAAGAAGGAAGTATAAAGGAAAGCAAAAAAAGGATGAAATGCGTGTACGTCTTGTTGCAGTATATAATGATGAGGATCAAAAGCACCACATATATATCACAAATATTCAGAAAGATGTTTTAAATGCAAAAGATATTGCAAAACTATATGGGGCAAGATGGGACATCGAACTGCTGTTTAAGGAGTTGAAAAGCAGATACGCCCTTGATGTCCTTGAAACAAAGAATGTGCATATTATTGAGGCTCTTATCTGGAGTGCAATGCTGACACTAATCGTTAGTAGACGAATTTATTCTCTGGTCAAAAACTCAGCAGCTAATTCCAAAAAAAAGTATAGATATACGCAGTTGCGTTGGAGTAAAATTTTCGCAGAGAAGGCAGCAGATTTGTTGACTGTAATTCTTCACAAATGTGAAATTCAAAGAACTTTTGAAACTACAATGAGTGCATATAAAAATCAGGCATTGGATCCACATGTAAAAAGAGAAAGGTTTAGAAAGGAATGGTTTGAATAAGAATTAATGGATAGGTTTCAAAAAAAGCAATGGGAGAGAGGAATAACCCTTAACCGATGACCAATGGATATATAAGTATAGTTTTCTTCGTTTTTCGAAGCTTTGATTTTTTTGGTAGTTCATTTTCATTGAGTTGATATTATATAATAGAAGTAATATAATTATATTTATGGGGAAACGAGGTCCTAAACCACAATTTACTGACGTTGCTTGTCCAAATAATTTATGCCAACTTTACGGTCTTAAGGATAAAGGCAACATTGTCGGAAATGGAACATCTATGAGTCGTGGAGAAAAAGTCAGAAAATACATCTGTCACCACTGTGGCAAAGTATTCAATGACTACACAGGCACTTTCTACAGTGATCTCCGTAAAGAGGAGTTTGTTATTGATTTAGCTTTGAAAATGGCAATGAAAGGGATGAGTGAAGAGGGTATTGCTGATGTATTGGGGATAACTCCAGCTACTGTACGCAGGTGGTTAGATCGTGCAGCAGAAGGCTGTGATAAGGTAAATAAGAATTTGATGAAAGACCTGAATGTACCCAAGATTGAAATGGATGAGATATGGGTAATTGTCCAAAAAAAATCGTCCCAAGAATGAAAAATTATGAAGATGATGGCCCGTGGATGTGGGTAGCTTTTGCACCAAGTTGCAGGTTAATAGTTGCTTTTTCTATAGGCCCCAGAAAACAGCATGTTGCGGACGAATTAGTGAAATTAACGGCTAAACGTCTTTCTGAATCAAAGCCTCTTTTTGTCTCTGATGGGTTAGAATTTTATGGAAAAGCTCTTCTCAAACAATTTGGAGAAATCGAAGAGTTCCCCAGAACAGGGAAGAGAGGACGGCCAAAGAATCCAAAACTTGTTCCTCCTGATGACTTGAGGCATGCTCAGGTAGTTAAAAAAAGAAAAGGAGGAAAGTTACAGAAGATTGCAAAGAAGATTATATTTGGAAAAGACATTGAAGAAACTGAGATCTCAACAAGTTTACTCGAAAGACAAAACCTGACATTCAGGCAAGACAACAATAGAATTTCAAGAAAGACGATAGGATTTTCGAAGAAAATAAAGTGTTTAATAGATAGAATGATGCTATACTGTACACATTTTAATTTCTGCAGGGAACATGGAGGATTGACATATCAGGATGATAAAGGCTTTAAATGTAAAAATACACCTGCAAGAGAAGCAGGAATCACTCAGTCAAAGTGGAGTTTAAAAGAACTACTGACATTCAGGTGTTTTAAAACATCAACCAGATAAAACAGGACGACCATTTTTTTCATTTTATTTTTAATGAGCTTTGGTATGGCTATAGATTTGATTGCGATTCTTCTTTTTTAAATTAACCTTTTTCCGGATAGATGCAGGCGTTGCTTTCTGTTTTTTCAAGGGCTTGCAGGTATTCAAGGACAGCCAGTACATAGGCTGAATGGGACCAGGCGAGTGGGAGAACGGAGAGAGGTTTCCCTTTATCATCGACCTGTTCAGACATGAGGCCTGCAGGATGGGCGTGAGATGCACACCAGTCAAGGAGTTCAAGGGCCCTGTTCAGGTTCCCGACTGCCGAGTGCCATTGGGATAGCCAGAGAGTACAAATGATCCAGCTGTTCATATAGCCATAATAGTTGTCGTGAAGATACCTTGCAATTCCTCCGGAGGGTCGCTTAAGTTCTCTCTCAATAGCTTCCATTGTCCGGATAACTTTCGGGTCATCGGGGGGGAGAATACCGAAATACCAGACTGCAAATACAGATGAGTCAAGTGTAGGATCATCGATAGAACGCCGGAAACGCATTAGTTTTTCGTCATAGAGCCTTTCCAGAATTGATTCTTTAATATGGTCTGCAGCATCCTTCCAGACATTTGCATTATCATAATCTCCAAGGGAACGGGAAAGTTCATAAGCGCCTTTAAGGCCCGCATAGACAGTACAGGCGCTGTAGGTATACACACCTTTTCGCTCCTCCCATAGGTCAAAACTTGAAATTGGAAGGCCCGTATTTTTATCGATGGCTTTTATAAGGTAATTGGCTGCAGGAATTACAAGTGTTCTGTAATACCTGCCTGTAGTCCAGATACTTTTTGCAATCTCCCAGTTATTGTAGAGGGCATATAGGGGAAGGCCTGTTTCATCGATCTGAATCATGGGGACTGGATGCCATGTGCTTCCAAAGTCCCCTGCAGGGGTGTACTTATGAAGGAAGTTGCCTCTGGGAGTAATGATTTTTGAGAAAAATTCAAATATTTCGGTACTCAGGTGGTGGTATCGCGCTCTATCTAGCGCGAGGCAGATCCAGGCTGCATCTCTGGGCCAGCAGTAACTATAAAGGTCTGCTCCGAATTGCTTTATATCCGAATCACAGGATGCGATTACTGAGCCCGTAATATCCATATGTGCTACAACTGCAAGAAGACTCCTGTAAAAGCATTTTGAGACTTCTTCCGGAAGGGTATGCATCCAGGAAAATTCCGGAAGCACAGATATCCTCTCAGTAAATGAGTTCCAGAAATTGAAGTTGTGGTGAAAAAGGGCGCTTCTTCCAGCTTCCTTTACTCGTTTATGGACTTTTAGCACGTTACAGTACTTTTTTCCAAGGACAATCCAGCAGTGTATCCTTGTAGACTCTCCTGGTTTCAGTTCAGGAAGCGTCCAGCCTAGGGTTGAATCTACCGAGCCGTGAGCGACAGGATTTCCGCTTAGGGAAGCATTATTTTCCATATCTTTCCAGGTGCCTTCAAGCCCCTTCCATTCCGCAGTTCCTACAGCGTATTGATCGAAAGCAGGATCACTAGCATGGAGAAAATAACGGTCGCGCTTGTAATGGATAAGGGTGTGTTTATCAATTACAGCGGTTTCTCCAATTTTAGTCTCAAGAATCCTGTAGTTTTGGTTAGAAAAAAGTCGCAGATGCTTAGAGTTATTTGAGGTATTCCTGACCTCAAAGGTTCTGTAAAAAATATTTACCGATGGGTGGACAGCTTCCCAGACCGTGATCCTGAGCCCCATATCAGGATTTTCGAATACATTTTCCCCAATATTTGAAACAACTTCTATACAGGCTTCAGGCTTCTTGCTAGCAATGGTCTCTTCTCTTACTTCCTCTCTATATCTACTGTCTTCTGAAATTTCGAGAACTCGGTTACAGAAACTTTCCTCAAACTCCGATTTGTACCGCTGCCGAATTTTCCAGTTTTCAAGCCAGCTACAGTAAAGAGAATCAAGATCACATATTCCGATTTTTAAAGAGTTCCCATGATTTTCAAGCCCTACATATGGGAAATAGATATCTCTTATAGTCCCTTTTTCATCTTCACAAATCAGGATTCTTCCATTTCCAAAAATCAGCGGCCTAATCTCTGATGCCTCCACCCTATTCTTCCTTAATTTCCCCAGTCCTATAAGGCCTTCTAAACTTTATTAGGCTTATAAGGCTTTATAATACCTCATAAGGCTCTATAAGACATTATAAAGAGAGTTCTGCCTGGAAAATTGCCTCTTCGCTGTTTCGAGTGGGTAATTCAGATCTACTTCCTGAATGTAAGAGTGACATATCTAATATTTAGAAACTTTTATTGTGAAATATCACATACAAGATCGATGTTTATCTATTTTGTGTAGTTACATTTCAACTGAGAAATTATTTCAACCCACACAAAACAGCGAAGAGCCGTAAAATTTAACCTGGATTCTCAAACTATACTACAAACTATACTAGTGCTTCGATTCTGAATTATATGCATAAATCATTATATTAGTAGGACTATAAATGTACTTATGCCTCGCATAAGTCTTCGTCCCAAATTATCATTTACTCAACAAGAGTTAGACTATCTGACCAAGTTAAGTCGTTCTAGAAATCAAACTGCAAGCATTGTTGAAAGATCCAAGATTGTACTTTTGAGCCATCAGGGAAAAAACGATACTGAGATCTCCAGAGAGTTGAAAGTAGATTACAAAACTGTGAGAGAATAGATACAAAGAGTTTTGGATCTTGGAGTTAAAGAAGGCTTGGTAGACAAATCAAGAAGTGGAAGACCTCAAGATATTAGTGCTGAATCACGAGCATGGGTAGTCTCACTTGCTTGTATGAAACCAAAAGATCTTGGTTATCCTCAAGAAATATGGACTCGAGGCTCCTTGTTGAATATATCAGGGAGAATTGTATCAAAGAGAAACATCTTGATTTATCGAAGATAAATCAGGGGACAATTTCAAAGATTCTCAATGCAAGCAAAATAAAACCACATAAGAATAGCTGTTACGTTGCTAAAGTTGATCCCGATTTTGATCAAAAAGCAGCCAATGTCCTGGGTACATATAGAGAGGCTAAAAGACTAAGGTTCATGTCCAGAGACCTTCCGCAGTAAATTTGATTTAAATCTTCTGACATAGTCTAGTGGAAATATGGAATTCCTTGGGAGTTTCATTGAGTGTTACTGCAGGAGGTCTGTGGACATGAACGTTAATATAATTAATTATAACTATTGGTTATAGTTAGTGGCTCTCTTTTGAGCGCCACAAGAATAGCCTATATAACGTTCAAACCTTTCTTTCTGATTGTGGATATGTATGCTCTAATTCTGCAGAAAGCTTCCGCTCCTTGTATAGTTCTAAAAGTTCCTGATATTTTTGCTGCAAAAATGCCCAGTTTCCAGAAAATATAAAAAAAGTATATTTTTTCGAAAAATCACAGGTTGTAAACTTAAAAGAGGGATCTATCCTACGTTCCGCTTTTTTAGGCGCATAAGCTTCTCATGATATCGAAATATGTGCTTAAACTTAAGCACATGAACATCAAGCTCCAATTTCAAAATCACAATCAACTTACCTTTCAGACTTATGGATTTAGGCTTATGCGCTTAATATTTTGGAACTCAGGATCTATCTGCTTTAGCGGGGGCATCTTTAGGGTATTCAAAGGCTTATGATTTTTATGACATCAAAACCCATTTTTTTTACAGAATCCATGTCCACATCTATAGTAATTACGTCTGCTCCCAGTCCCTTTGCAAGGGTTAGGACCAGTTTTTCTCCTCTGCCTATTGCTCAGATGTAATCATGGAAAATCGCAATTTTCACGCAAACTCCTCATAGCTGTTTTCTAATTCAATTACAGCTTCCGTCCAATCATATTTTTTAGCTTTCCGAAATGCGGCTTCAGGCAGTTTTCTATACTCCGCCTTCCTTCCAAATATTTTCTCTATCCCTGCTGCAATTTCTCTATCTCCAAGTTCCACAACAAAACCATCCACTCCATTATCAACCAGTCCCTGCGCTGCATTGTATCTTTCTCTAACAGTTACTACCGGTACTCCGCAGGCAAAAGCCTCGATTACAATCATTCCAAAGCCTTCCCTGCTTGAAGGCAGCACAAGCACTTTTGAAGCCTTGACTTTTCCGATAAGTGCCTCATATTCCTGAAAGCCCGGAAACTCAACATTACTGCAAATTGCCAGTTTCTCTGCAAGTTCAAGAAGTGCTGCCTTTTCAGGCCCGTCCCCAACAATGCAGCATCTGATGTCCGGAAAATTGACTTTAAGAAGAGCTACAGCTTTGAGCAGAACATCAACATTTTTCTCCTTAATAAGTCGCCCGGCAAAAATTAAGTCGTAAAGTTTCCCATCAAGCCCTGCAGAAGTCAGGCCGCCCTCCGGTTCAATCTGAGAAATTCTTTTAAGATCGATCCCGTTAGGAATAACCGTAATACTTTCATCAGGAACACCCAGTGATTCAAGCCTCTTCTTAGTCCAGTCTGAAACTGCTATGTTTTTTCCCGAAACCTTTGAAACTGCTTTTTCGATAACTTTTCCAAAAAAGCCTGCTTTTCCCATGTATTCGTACCAGTAATCATCCCATACCTCATGCCAGGTGAACACCGACGGTGTCTTTTTTAGGATGGAAATTGCTTTTACGGTAAAACAAGAAAAGTAAGGAAAAACACTCACATCGATAAGGTCAAACTTTTCTCTCCAAAGCTCAGGAAATAATTTTACAGCGAAAATAAGAGCTTCGGAAATTGAACGCCTGCCGTTTACATAAAGATCTCGAGCTTTGCAAACGCCGTGCAGGGTCATATTTTCATACTCAATAATATCTTCGCCTTCCCACCACTTGATTCCGAAAACATGTATTTCATGCCGCGTTGCTGAGAGTCGCTTTCCCAGTTCATGGTTGCGCATTTCTGCGCCGCCTTTGACCCAGGGATATATAGCGTCGTATACAAAAGCGATCTTCATTAAACCACTTACCAGTCAGTATCCATTTCCAGAAGCATTACACTTATGAAAACAGCAGAAAAGATTAACTGGAGTCCAACTGCTGCAAGCACCATTGAAATAACTGCAGATTCCACTTCTTTCAGGGAGCCAAATCCGGAATTCATCCACGTATAGGCGACTTTAAGGCCGAGAACAATACCAGATCCCAGAATAAGGGAGCCTCCAAGCAATTCTTTTTCGAGGGAATGGTAGCTCAGCAATTTTTTACCTGTTATGTCATCCCGATACATGCCGTGGATCAGACCATATGTTTTCATATACCCACCAGTAGCAAGAGTCTGTCCACCAATAATTAGCAGCATACTGCCTAAAATAAAAGAGTGCAAGCGATCATATACAGCACTTTCTGTAAGAAGAAGAGAAGCAGTTATTAGAAAGCCCAAGATGAATACAAAAGCGCCTGGCAAGTATAGGAAAGGAACTGGCCTATAGAGCATCATGAAGCGGATATGCCTCCAGCCGTCCCTGAAAGAGCGCAGTTTAGAGGGTGCTTTTCGTGAATAATAGGTAATGGGAACTTCTTTTATACTGAGCCCACATTTTGCGGCTTCAATTATCATTTCAGATGCTAATTCCATACCATGAGTCTTAAGATGCATTTTTCTTAGGGCTTCCTTTGTAAAAGCCCTCATTCCACAGTGAGCATCCGAAATTTTTGTCTTGAACAGGAAGTTAAGCATTCCTGTCAATAGAGGATTGCCTATGTATTGATGCAGCCATGGCATAGCTCCTTTTTTGATATTGCCCTTTATTCTGGTCCCCATTATAAAATCCGCATCTCCTGATAAAAGAGGATCCAGAAATTTATCAAGCTCAAGCAGATCGTATGTGTTATCCGCATCTGCAATAGCAATATAATCTCCCTTCGCTTCAGCCAGCCCTTTGAGATAGGCATTTCCGTATCCCTTTATCGGGCCTATAACCTTTGCGCCCATAGATGATGCAATCTCTGGGGTTCTGTCCGAGGAATTGTCAGCAATTATTATCTCCCCTTCTATACCGTATTTTTTTATTATGGATTGAGCTTTCTCTATGCAAATTCGAATTGTTTCTTCTTCATTCATGGAAGGCATTACGATAGAAAGAGAGGGCATGTCCTGCTTATACAGCATATTTCTTTATAACTATTTTGATACAACCCACTTATCATGGATTGGCAATCCAAAATTACATTTTGTACTATCAGCAGCATAAGAAAATAGTCAAGTAAAAATATAAAGCCATAATAAGGCAATGTAAGCCATGATAAGGCAATGTAAGCCATGATAAAGCCAGGACGAAAAGTTAACTTTTGCCAACAAGCTATTTAAAACATCAGAGGGCTATTTTTAAGAAGGGACTTTGAAGTTTTTAGGAAATAATTGAGCCGCTTCATTGTATATTTGAAAATCTAAATCACTTACTTATTTCATTGTATATTTGAAAGTCTAAACCACTTACTTATGTTTTGATTTGTTCTTAAGGGGGATTGTATGGTTAAAGTAAACGTGATATTCCATAGCATTCACGGTCACATTTACAAGATGGCAGAAGCCATAGCTGCAGGAGCAAGAGAAGTCGAAGGGGCTGAAGTCAAAATTTACCAGGTGCCTGAGACTCTGCCTCCTGATGTTATTGAGAAAATGGGGGCAACTGAGACAAAAAAGCTTTTTGCTCATATTCCTGTGCTGACCCGAGATATGTATGAGGATGTGCTGGCTGGTGCAGATGCATTGATATTTGGAACTCCTACACGATACGGGATGATGACTGCCCAAATGCGTACAGTTCTTGATGGTACAGGAGGTCTATGGAGTAGGGATGCTTTTGTAGGAAAGGTGGGAAGCGTGTTCACTTCCAGTAACACGCAGCACGGAGGACAGGAGTCTACAATTCTCACTTTTCATGTTACCCTGCTCCACCTTGGAATGGTCCTTGTCGGGCTTCCTTATGCTGAAGAATTACAAATGGGAATGGAAGAAATTGCAGGTGGCAGCCCATATGGAGCTTCAACAATTGTCGGGGGAGACGGAAGTCGACAGCCTTCAGAAAACGAACTTTCAATGGCCCGTTATCAAGGCAGGCATGTAACCCAGATTGCAAAAAAAATCGCTGGAAAGTAAAA
>CAVRNH010000052.1:0-69875 GCA_963722085.1 uncultured Methanosarcinaceae archaeon
GCCTTAGTGATCTATTTTAGAAATGTATTTGCTTCATTCAATACTCTCATCCGGTCACGTTTCTGATACTTGATTAAGCAACCCGATGTACGACTTAATTCAATATCCAATAAGATGTATATATTCCGATGGATAATTAGTATAAAATAGACCGAAGCTTAGCGAAAAGAGATTTAGAAAAATATTGATTTTAATGGCTATTTCATCAAAGCCTACATTTTTCACTTACTGCAGAGTACGGCTCAGAATCAGGTCGCTATGTTTCACAGGAAAGAAATCAGAAGTAATGTCAGACCATGCAATCCTTTTAGTAGAAATTGATAGGAAACCGGGTGATTAACTGTCAGAAGCAACATAATAAAGAAGAAAAGCGGGAATACCAATATTTTAGCTCATTAAGATAAGTATTCAAAGAAAAACAACTTGTTCTGCTCCCAGAAGAAACTATTAATTGATTCTCAGACTCTCTGTTGAACGTTTAAAATATGGCTAGGCTAAATTAGAGGTGTTTTAAAAGCATCTTAGATTGTCTTAAGTAATAGGGTAACCCGATGAATGATACATACCCTAAAAAGTAGCTATCTTTTCTGATCTATCGGAGCTGTTCCAAAATGTGAATTATCGCAAGGAGTTATCCCTGAGATCGGCGTAGTTATGTTAGTAAAAAGAAGAAATTGAATTTAGACTTGCTTTTATATTCTGCATGGATCTGGTTATCCTCAATGCATCACACGAGTACAATTTGCGGCGGCGATTACTGCAGTAGTTGGTTCTTCCAGTAGAAAGATTACTGCCAGTAACAAAGTACAATTTGCAGCGGCTACTACTGCAGTAGTCGGTTCTGCCAGTATAAAGCTTACTGCCATTAACAAAATAGCTAGCATCGCTTTTGTTCTAACATCAATTCTGCAATCAAGCACATTCTTCATCTCCATTTATTTGTCTTCATTCTTTCGTTTATTTATTATTGTTATTAATGATATTTGGATATTTAGTAATGTTTGGATGTAAAACACGACTGTTTAAAATCGGGATAGTTGTTGTTTAGACATATCCAAAATTAGGACAACATTACTGCCCAAGATCAGATCGGAATCAATAGCCAAAAAGGTTAAGGCGAAAAGAACTTTCATCTATTTGTGCCTGTTTTCAAAGAATTTCATATTCATTTTGGAACTGAGTCTATTTTTCATATAATTAATTTAAAATAATTACCGGAATAATTGTTTTATATCGGGAGCAATAGGACTTATGGACATGTTGCATACAACGAGCTAGCAGTTAAAAAGTTGATGTTATCTAAATAGAACTTGCGCAGTTGAACTGAAAATTAATTCATTAATTAATTCACTAAAAATTTAACTGTATGAAATGCGAATTTGATCAGAATGTTATTGTATTTGATTTTGTACCCCAAGTGAGTATATCCTGTTACATTAAATTAAGAATTTCTACAGAGCCCGAATAGCAGCATTATATGCTGCAGTGTAAGGCTTCCTTAGAATCCATAGGAGTTGAGGGGCATGAAAAAGAAGGGAGTAATACGTCTATTCGCTTTTGGCATCGAACTAATTAACGCTTTAACCCTTGTAGCTTTTGGTTCTTCTGAAACTTCGATGGGTAACACGAGCACCTCAGGATACGAGAAGGCCTTCGACCCCGGAAGTATGAATCTCTCAGTAAAACCTGGAGACGATTTCTATGAATATGCTGAGGGAGCCTGGATAAAAAGCCACCCTGTACCTGCGGACAAATCCCGATACGGAGAGTTCGCAATAGTAAAGGACAGAACCGACGATCGGGTCAAAGGAATAGTGGAAAGCACAGCCAATAATACCACTGCGCCTGAGGGAAGCCTCGAGAAGAAGATCGGTGAGTTCTACCGCGTGGGAATGGATAATGCCACCCTGGAAAAGCAGCGTCTTGATCCTATTAAAGACGAACTTAAGTTGATAGACAATATCTCTAACACCTCTGATGTCCAGGCCGTATCGACGCAAATGATGGACTATGGCATGGACCCCTTCTTTTCCATTTACGCTGCACCCGATAAGAAGAACAGCAAGGTCATGATAGCAACCCTTACTCAAGGGGGCCTGGGCCTTCCAGATAGAGATTTCTATTTCAGGCAGGACAATGAGTCTATCAAGATAAGGGAGCAGTACCTGGTTCATGTTTCCAGAATGTTCGTCTATCTCGGCGATAGCCCGGAAACCGCTGAGAATAATGCCAGGACCGTGATGAGGATAGAGACCAGACTGGCCAACGCATCATTTACCAACGTGGAAGACCGCGATGAGGTCAAAACGTATAACAAGATGAGCCTTGAGGAGCTTGGGGCCTTTGCTCCAGGCATGAACTGGTCCTGTTTCTTCAGCACCCTGGGCCGTCTGGACGTAGTCGAGGTCAACGTCAGAAACCCGTCCTTCTTTAAGGAGCTGAGCACCACCCTTCAGGAAGAAAGCGTAGCTGACTTGAAGACCTTCCTGCGCTGGAAGCTGATCTTAACCACGTCTTCCTATCTCAGTTCCGACCTCGAGGAGGAGCACTTTGATTTTTATGGGAGGAAACTCAATGGCCAGCAGGAGATGAAGCCCCGCTGGAAGAGAGTTCTCGATGCTGAAAACAGCGCCATAGGTGAGGCCATAGGCCGTGTTTATGTGGATAGGTATTTCGACCCAGGCTCCAAGGCCAGAATGGAGGAGATGGTATCCAACCTGAAGAAGGCCTTCAGGGACAGAATTCAAAACCTTATTTGGATGGAGCCTAAAACCAAGCAGAAAGCCCTCATGAAGCTTGAAGCTGTGGATGTCCAGGTAGGTTACCCCGATGAATGGCTGAATTATTCAGAGCTTGAAGTGAAGAACGATTCATATGTCACAAATGCCATCAGGGCCTCTAATTTCCAGTTTCACCACGGCCCCTACGGCTTGGACAGGATAGGCAAACCTGTAAATCGGAAGCTCTGGGAAATGAACCCACAGGAAACTAACGCTTATGCAGACTATAGTAAGAACATTATAGTCTTCCCTGCAGGCATTCTTCAGCCTCCTTTCTTTAACAAGGACGCCGATGACGCAGTCAACTACGGTGCCATAGGCGCCGTTATAGGACACGAGATGATTCATCTCTTTGATAGCCAGGGCAGAAAATTCGATGCCAGTGGAAATATGACGGATTGGTGGACACAAAAGGACGCCGACAACTTCAATAAAAGCACTGCCGTTCTGGTGGGCGAGTACAACAAATTTGAGGCCTTGCCCGGCCTGCAAATCAACGGCAACCTGACACTTGCGGAGAACATAGCAGACTTCGGTGGATTGACCACAGCCTATCACGCCTATAAACTCTCATCGAAAGAGGAGTCGGAGATGATTGATGGATTCACCGGAGATCAGAGGTTTTTCTTAAGCTTCACCCAGCTATGGAGGGAATCGCACACAAACGAATTCCTGAGGACGCAAACACTGACCGATACTCACTCGCCCAGCAGGTTCAGGGTCAACGGAGTGGTCTACAACGTACCTGAGTTTTACAAGGCATTCCCGAGCGTAAAACCGGGGAATAAACTCTACAGGCCAGAGAGTGAAAGACTGGTGATCTGGTAAATTGATCACCGGAAACCATTTTGCAAGTGATGGCGTCAGCTACAGCAACTATGAATGAATCGTGAATTCTACAGGATCTCCAGAGGATGATAATTAATGGCAGTCCTACTTGCAGGATGACCTTTAAGACGCCGTTTTTGAGCTGAGCATTTGCTCCCTCCTCGGTTACGTCATTGGAATAAGGATTTCACGATAATAGCGTATGACAGATATCTCCTTTCTGAGCTAACCTTTTTTTCGGTTTCTTCTTCTCCTTCTTCTTCTTTTCTTTTAGTTGCATTTATTATGAGGAAATTATCCCTAGAGCCTGTCTTAAAAGCGGTATTATGCATATGAAGACTCTAGTTCAGTAACACAGTTTAGAAAATATCGACAAGACTTATTTGGCAAGCAAAATAAGTAAATTTTAGGTTTTGATTCTTGTTTTTCCCATTAAAGTAATAATCCCATTAAACTAATATATTAGTTCAAATTTATAATATTAATTATATCTAATGGACGATCAATAATCACGATATAATAATATTAAATACAGAATGCCGGTTGAATGTTTATATCGTCCCATATAGCCGGTTTTCATCTTCGCAGGGAAGCATGACCGAATCGCCGCAATCCACATCGCCACTAACACAGCAATACCAGGGGAACAGGGCCGTACGGTTACTTGAGGCTCTGAAAGGGATGTTCCGGAATGTCGGCCCTGGTTTCATCACCGGCGCAGCAGATGACGATCCCTCGGGTATCGCGACCTACGCACAGACGGGGGCGTTCTTTGGGTACGGTCAGCTCTGGCTTGTCTGGTTCACCTGTCCGTTCATGATCGTTATCCAGCAGATGTGCAGCCGGATCGGGATGGTTACGGGGAAGGGACTGGCCAGAGTCATTCTCGAGCACTACTCGAGGCGGGTGCTATACATAATGGTCTCGCTGCTCGTAATCGCGAATACGATCAATATCGGCGCAAATCTCGGCGCGATGGCCTCCTCAGCGCAGATGCTGCTAGGACTGCCATTTCTCTTCTGGCTGGTCCTCATTACAGGGTCTATTATCGCCCTCGAGGTATTCGTCCCGTACAGGACCTACTCGAGGATCCTTAAGTATCTGGCACTTACCCTCTTCTCGTACATTCTGGCGGCCCTCGTCGTCAGGCTGGATTGGGGGGTGGTTTTTCATTCCATGCTGCTCCCGCACGTCGAGTTCTCTGAGGTCTATCTGCTCAACATCGTTGCAGTCCTGGGCACGACGATCTCCCCGTACCTGTTTTTCTGGCAGGCGTCGGAAGAGGTCGAAGAAGAGGTTATGAACGGCCAGATCCCTGACATGGGCATCGGGAAGCCTTGTGTGACGCGGCGGGGAGTGGCCGAGATGAATTGGGATACCGTTGTCGGAATGTTCTTCTCCCAGATCATCATGTTCTTCATTATCGTCACCACGGCTGCTACTCTGTACGCGGGCAAGATCAACACAATCCAGACCGCGTCAGAGGCTGCTGAGGCACTGCGGCCGCTGGCCGGCGATCTCGCCTACCTGCTCTTTGCAGTCGGAATCATCGGTACGGGGCTTCTTGCGGTCCCTGTGCTGGCAGGCGCGTCGGCGTACGCCGTGGCCGAGACTGCCGGACTGAAGGAAGGGCTCGGCAAGAAACTTGGTCGAGCCCCAGGCTTTTACGCAGTGATTGTCGCATCTACGCTGATCGGCATGTCCCTTCACTGGCTTGGGATCAACCCGATAACGGCCCTCTACTACGCGGCAGCGTTGAACGGCCTGGCTGCACCACCGCTGATGGCACTGGTCATCATGATCGCGAACAGGAAGGATGTCATGGGCCGGTTCGTTAACTCGAGGGCGAGCAATATTCTGGGATGGGCGATCGTTCTAATTATGGCCCTGGCTGGAGTGGCTCTAATCATCAACCTGGCGACGGGACAGTAACTTTTCCAGGAATATCCTAATATCCTTTTCTGAGAATGAGCTTGCCGGCCAATCCAGCCATATTTGAGGAAGCAAACGCTGACCTATATCCATCACCCGCAAGTTCAAGGTCAACGGGTGGTCTACAACGTGCCTGAGTTTTACAAGACGTCCCGAGCGTCTAGCTAGTGGATAGATTCTATAGGCCAGAGTGTAAGAAGCCAGTGATCCGGTAAAATGATCAGCTGAGCCTTTTTTGCCGTTAAATAGATATTTTTCAGCCATTATTTTCATAATTTGTAGTTTTATATGCAACATACTAATTACTATTCGGGCATAGTTTCATACGTAACTAATATATACATAAAAATGTATAATAAATTAGTTTCATGAGTAACTATTTCTCAATTAGCTTTATTTCAAAACAAAACTCCCGGCGCTGTAAAAACGAGGGATAAAATTATGGAAGATCCAAGAGAAATCTGCGGTCCGATCGCCATCATCTACCGGAGCCATCTAGCATATATGGCACAAGAACTCAAAGCTTACAGGATAGGAAGCGGACAATTTGATTTTTTAATGGTTTTATATCGTAAGGATGGAATCTCTCAAGAAACCCTTGCAAAAATCCTGAAAGTTAGCAAAGCAACAAGTACCAGAGCGATCCAGAACCTGGAAAAAGAAGGTTATGTGTACAGGCAAAGAGATGAAAATGACCTTCGGGCCTATAGGGTCTACCTCACAGAAAAAGGGAAGGAAATAAGAGATGTGGTTCTGGAAAAATTGATTTCTTTTGTTGACACTCTTCTTTCAGATTTTACACCTGACGAAAAAGAAGTTTTCAGGCGACTGATTCAGAAGGCTTCACTTAAATTCCATGAACCGAAACTCGAGGATCCTTGTTTAGACAGGCCGAATGATATGAAGTAGAAACGAGAAGGAAGCACAAAATATGGAAGGTATGGATAAAAAAGTGAGTTTCTGGGTAATGAGAGTATAAAATACTGTACAAAAACCAGGTAACAAAACTGTTAAAATGTAATAAAAATTTACATTTCTTATATTTTAGAAGTTATGTAATTGAAAAATTAGCAAATTATGTTATTTTGATGAGATTTTTGTATGCCATCATATGATTTTTGTATAACATCATATGATTTTTGTATGCTGTCATATGGTTTTTGACGAAAAAATAAGGTTCCATAATAAATGGAATTTGTATTGTCCAACTTAAGGATATAAAGCAAGGTGAAGACGAACATATCCCGATAATTGCAATGGGATGTGCCAGTACAAATTTGTTTTAATAAGAGAGAATATAATGAGCTTCATAGGTAATTCTTCAAATACAGATAACATCACAAGAAGGCAGAAATATCTAGGTAATAAAGGCCTGATTGTTTTTTTGGCGCTTTTAAGTGCCTTTGTGCCACTGTCAACCGACCTTTATCTTCCAGCTTTGCCAACCATGACTACATATTTCCATGTACCCGAGTACCAGATAAATCTGACTCTCATCCTGTTTTTCGTTTTCTTCAGCCTCGCAACACTGATATGGGGGCCATTGAGCGATAAATACGGACGCAGGCCCATTTTGCTCATAGGTCTTATCGGCTATGCTATTGCAAGCCTTCTATGCGCAGCTTCGTTAAATGTAAATCAGCTGATTCTTTTTCGGGTCCTGCAGGCTATCGGTGGAGGCGTCGCCAGCGCTGTGGCTATGGCTATTGTAAAAGATGTTTATCAGGGAAAAAAACGTGAATCTATTTTGGCGCTGGTGCAATCAATGATAGTTATCTCACCTGCTCTTGCACCGGTTGTAGGTGCGCTTTTGCTGAAGTTTACATCATGGAGAGGAGTTTTTGTCGCTCAAGCGCTTTTAGGCGTGATAGTCGTCGCCGGTTCGGTCGCATTTCGGGAAACGTTGGAATCGAGAAGTAACGGCAGTATTGTACATACAATAGGACGCCTTGCTGTGGTTCTCAAAAATCCCGGGTTTACCGCCTTGCTTATAATTTTTTCAATGATTAGCATAACAATGATGGCATTCGTCTCATCGTCTTCCTATATCTATCAGGACACTTTCAGGCTGAGCAGCCAGGTATACAGCTATTATTTTGCCTTTAATGCTATGGGTCTGCTGATCGGACCACTGATTTACCTGAAGCTCTCAACGCGGTTCAGCCGTTTTTCAATAATAAATGCTTGCTTTGCGGTTATGATATTTAGCGGACTTATGGTTTTTATG
This sequence comes from uncultured Methanosarcinaceae archaeon, assembly GCA_963722085.1. Lineage (GTDB taxonomy): Archaea > Halobacteriota > Methanosarcinia > Methanosarcinales > Methanosarcinaceae > Methanosarcina. The sequence continues at coordinate 7,768 of CAVRNH010000052.1, forward strand.
ATGGGGCAGTTCAAACCATGGATATTTGCAATAGCTTTGCTACCTGCGAGTATTGTGGCAAGCTGTGCCCGCCCGCCTGCTACATTCCTCATGCTGGATCAGCACAAAGGAGATGCCGGTTCGGCCTCGTCGCTTATAAGTTCATTTCAAACCGTGATGGGAAGTATTGGAATGGTTATCATCTCACTTAACCTCGGAAATCGTGTGCAGGTCGTCGGCGCGGTAAATATTATAATCGGACTACTGTGCGGGGGATTGTGGTTGACTGTAACAAAAAGGCCGTTTTTAAGCAAGGTAAGGGATCCATAAGGCTTTCAAATCAATAGGACTGCTCAATGAGTGACAGTAGAAACTCGAATAAATCATCGACGATATGTACGACCCTGCAGGCAGTATCTTATTTAATTAATTTTCTTAATTGAGTTTCTGATTTAAGCTTCTAATAGATGGGACATACGAAAAAAATATATCTATACAATATGAAAGGTTGAAAGGTAGCTATTATTAAATCACATTTGATTCAGCACGATCCACATCTAGTGATTTTCCATTTTTTCCTTCTCAAAACTACAATTTTTCTCTGCTAACTACTGAATAAACTCCAATGATTTTTAAGAAACATTTTCTTTGGGCAGGAAAGATTCTGGTCAAAAATCTAATGATTTTTGGGTTTCTGGACTGAAACACTGAATTCGTGGGAGAAAAATATCCTTCAATCAAATTTAATATTCGGTATCTAAAGACTTCAATTATGAAGATTTATTCAAAAGATTGTAACCAATTTTAAAATATAGTGATTCTTAATTTTACTTTTTTCACAAAATTTGACATGAAAGTACATGAGGGTATCTTACAGAAGCTGTGAGCGTAAGATATGATGGCTACATGAACATTGAACACGATGGAAATCTTATGAATAAATTTAAAGACTTTAAGTTATATTTTTGTTTTTATATATTTATAAACTGAAGTAATATTATTTTTAATATTTCATATAAACATCTGAATTTGTGAAGCAATTGATTAAAAAAATTTTCAAATGTTCTATAAGTAACGAAAAAGCCTGTCTGAAAATTAAATCGAATTCTACAATTGGGATATTGCTTCACATTTGAACTGAAAAATAGTAGCATTAAACTTTTAACATCTAAAATGTATATTTAAGCCATGATGTTTATTGTAGTTGATTTTTACTGCTAATGCTTAGAAATGGTTAAAAAATAACTTCGAGTTTTCACTTTGGAAATGGCTCTATAATACTATTCCCTCAAATAACCATCAAAGACAATATCGGCAACAGAAATATTGAAGTTATATTTTCGTCATTCCTTAAGTTCGATGGATTTAAGCACTTTTATTAAGGCCAATATGAATCGGAATTTCGAGAGAATTTACGTCGTATTTTGAAGTTAACATTGTCTATTACTCAATTGTAAATTATTTGAATTTTAAGACACGCTCTAAGAATTATAACTATAGGAAACACGTGGTTGAATTGAGAAATCAATAGCTTTAGATCTTCAACTGATAAAGCACAAGTTTAGCTAGAAAGTATATCATGCTTGATTTTGTACTTCAAGTGCCTAAGTAATAATTAAATTTGATTTTTCAGACTCTTTGCATATTTACCTCATAGTGAGCCTTTATATATTTCAATTATTTATTTTTAAAATTACTTTTTTACAAAATTTATAATTATAATCAAAACAGCCATTTTAGATCACTTATATCATATTTATCTGTATACAATAATTTATATAGTTTTGTGTTTTATTATTGTTGATCTCGCTCTTTAAGGTAAAAATATTACAAAGAAATAGAGATGGATTTGTCAGATGGAGTGCCTGTTTTTTAAGAGAAGTCAAGGGATGTGTTGATTTTTTATAAAGTGAAAAGGAGAAAAACATGACAAAAATATCAAAACAAAATATGACTCAATTATGGGAAAAAAGACTAATAGCTCTCAGTGGAATCTTAGTTCTACTCCTGGTTATGAGCTCATCGGTAGCGATGGCAGAAGACAATTTCCAAATTCCTCAACTTGCTTCTGACAACCCTGCCTTTTTCCAAAACCAGACGAATGAAATTCTCAATCAGACGGAACCTTCCCTTGACGGACATAGAGCTGGCCTTACGCCTGAACCGGTAAATCTTTCTTATCTCAGCAGTACTTCTTTCCTGACCGCACTTGCTCCAGCTTACTATGACCTGCGGACCTTGGATAGAGTAACGACTGTGAAAGACCAGGGTGGTGCAGGGTCTTACTGGGCATTTGCAACCTACGGGTCTTTGGAATCATATTTAATGCCGGGAGAAAATTGGAATTTTTCAGAAAATAATATGAAAAACATGCTATCTTCTGCGTATTCGGAAGGATTTGACCTCGATGCCAATGATGGCGGAGACATATTTATGTCAACTGCCTACCTGACCAGATGGAGCGGACCCGTGCAAGAAAGTGATGATCCCTACAATGATACTTCAGAAGTTTCTCCGGAGAATCTGCCTTTAAAGAAACACGTCCAAAATGTTTCTTTTCTCCCGAATAGGAAAGGGCCTCTTGATAATGAGGCAATAAAATGGGCACTCCAGAATTATGGAGCAGTATATGCCGCTATGTACTACAATGATACCTATTATTCTTCTAATAATTCCAGCTATTACAATAATGAGTCCTCCTATAACAATCACGCTGTAGACATTGTAGGATGGGACGACTCTTTTGACCGGAATAACTTTTCCCAGATCCCTCCCGGCGATGGGGCATTTATCGTAAAGAATAGCTGGGGAGAAGACTGGGGTGAAAATGGATACTTCTATATTTCTTATTATGACCCAAATATAGGAACGGAAAATGCGGTTTTCACCGCTGAAAACCCTGATAATTATAAATCCATCTACCAGTATGATCCCCTTGGATGGGTCATGGGGGTAGGATATAATAACTCTGTTACTGCCTGGATTGCAAATATCTTTACTGCAAAATCCGACGAACTTCTCAAGGCTGTAAGTTTCTACGCAACAGACACAAATTGCAACTACGAAATTTATATCTACGCTAATCCGACATCCGGCCCAATAAATGAAGCAGGCCCTATTTATTCCAAGAACGGGGCAATTTCAGTCGCAGGCTATCACACAATTCCCCTCGACTCTGATGTTCGGCTAACAGAAGGCCAAAATTTCTCTGTAGTCCTCAAGCTTACAACTCCTGAATGCGATTATCCGCTGGCAGTAGAAATGCCTTACAAAAACTATAGTAGTAATGCAACAGCAAATCCGGGAGAGAGTTTTATCAGTTACGATGGAAATACGTGGGAAGATATATCAGTGGTAGATCCATTTTTCTCAAATACGAATGTATGCATTAAAGCCTTCACCGATCCAGATTTTCTTCCTGTAGCAAACTTTACCAGCAATGTTACTGAGGATTATACTCCCCTTTATGTCCAGTTTAATGACAGTTCAAAAAACGCAACTGAAGTACGCTGGGAATTTGGAGACGGATCTCCTGACTCAAATGAATCAAATCCGATACATGTGTTCGAAGATCCAGGAACCTATATAGTTAATCTAACTGCAGCTAATGCAAACGGCACGGACTCAATGTCGGCTACAATAACTGTTTTAGACACACTGTCTTATACTATTGACGGAAATGTTACAAATGTCTCTGGAAGAGGACATGATGGGAGTGTAACAGAATCAGGAGATTTAATCATCTACCAGATTAATGTGACAAATAATGGAAAAAATGACCTTAACAATGTCAGCGTAAACGTTAGCAATCCACAGCTTAACCTCACAAGATCCAATTCATCAATTAATGATGACGAAATTCTCAACGCAGGGGAAACTTGGACTTATCAAGTAAATTATACAGTTACACAGGCAGACATAAATAATAATGGGGCTGAAGGAGACGGCTCCATTAAAATTAGAGCTACTGTAGACTGTAAGGAGCTGGCTCAGAAAAGCTTCATTGTTCAAGTCCCGATAGAAAGGAATCCCCGGTTAAGTATATTCAAGTCAGTAATCTCACCCGATGAGGATGGAGATTGTATAGTCAATTCAGCTGGAGACAAAATACCCTACAGGATAATAGTAAAGAATGAAGGCAACGTGGACCTGACAAATATTACAGTAGACGACACCATGATTACGCTCACAGGACCTGCTGGAGATGATAATGATTCAGAAGTGTTGAATCCGGGAGAAATATGGGTATATACTGGAGTTTACACGTTAACAGCGCATGATATAACCGATGGAAATGGGTATATCACTAACAATGCAACTGTGAGCTGCAAGGAGCTTCCAGATAAAAGCAGTAATGTAGAAACGCCGATTGAACAGAAGGCGGATTTCTCAATATACAAATCTGTAATAGGAATCGATGAAGCTGGAGACTACATGATCAACAAACCTGGAGATGTGATAAGCTACCAGGTTGCAGTAAGAAACAATGGAGACGTGAAGCTCACAGGGATTTCAATAAGCGACCCGCTGGTTACACTCACAGGACCATCCGGAGACCACAATGATCCAGGAATTTTGAATCCTAGAGAGACATGGGTGTATACAGGAGATTATGAGATAACGCAAGAAGACATAGGCAGCAATGGTAATGGGGACGGATTTATTGAGAATACAGCAACAGCCAGCTGCAAAGAGCTTAGTGATGAAAGCAGTAGCTTAGTGTTGCGTATAATTCAGACTCCACCAACCGTAGTAACTCCTGAATCTAACAACTCTAAAGTTCCTGTAGCAAATTTCAGCATCAATACTACAAGCGGATACCCTCCTCTTTCAGTCCAGTTTACTGACCTTTCTCAAAATGCAGTATCAAGGAGCTGGGACTTCAATAATGACGGGACTGCTGATTCAAGCAATGCAAACCCGATTTATACATATACAACTCAGGGAATTTATACTGCTAAACTGACATCAATCAATCCAAACGGCACTGACTCGAAAACTGCGGCAATAACTGTACTGAAAGCAGCTAACTCCAGTATTGACAGCATCAGTGCGAGCGGACACCGCAACGGAGACAATTTCGGAGAGGCTCATGTCATCAGGAGCAACAGTAATGATGTCAGCAGCTCAAGTGATACCGGAACTGTAACAAAACTTGAAAACAACCCTCAGGACCCTGAACAAAACGATGAAAATGCAGTATCAAATGTTGAGCAAACAACTAAGCAGAAGAACAAAACAAGTACTCCCGCAAAAGAAAGTAAGAGCACTCCTGGCTTTGAAATAGCTTTTGGTATAGTTTGTCTGCTTGGTGTATTCTTGTACAAAAGAAGATAAAAAGGAGTGAAAAAGCAGATAGTGTAGAGTCTTTAATAAATCTGGCAGATAGACAGGTTCATCTTATTAGTCCGATCTAAAATCTGTCCTTCTGCTTATTTTTTTGATTATTCTTCCCATTAACTCTTTGAACTGCATATCCAGAAGATCAGACTAATAACATAGACATTTTCTTTATCTTAGGAATTAGTCACACGCTCGTAGCAATAGCACGTGACCACTTATATAATATTTATCCCTAGCTTGATAAGGCCAAATTTTAGAAGTGAAGTATACATTTGAAAAAATCATAATTTTGGCAAGCCTCATATCAGAAGAATAAATTGGCTTACATGGACGATGGAAAGTACTATCCCATATCTGAGGAAAATTAGCAAGTAGCTTTGATCGAAAATAGTTGCTGGACACTTAGGAGGATACTATAGGCCGGAAGTACATTTGTTCATCTTTTTGACACGCAACAGGTTGTCATAACCGGATTCTGTGCCATTTTGGCTCATGGAATATACCCTATCTGAAAGCGGAAGTTTATAAACATCACTATGATACATCAGACTTTCCGCAGATGTACACAAAAATGCTACCATTTTCTCATTAGGCAGTAGTTTAAATGTTCATCTTATCTTTAAGGAACAACATTAGGAAAATCGGTAAATAAATTCCACGTATGTGTACATCTGCGGAATGTGGAAACATAAGAAGATCAACTATTTAAAATAATCAGAACCTACCTAGTTAAGCTAAAAATAATTGTATGAGATTACAAAAGAGCTGAGATACGAGCCAAAAGAGCAGGACCTCAAATCCATACATAGCAATTACATGCTCAAATGCAGACATTGATTAATAAAAAAGACATACAAGTGACTGGAGCAAAAAAATGGTAAAGTTTTGTATAAGCTTTTTTCCAGAATTATTCATAAATATATTCCCCACTCCTTTTTAGACTTGACCTTTTATTGTTTTTTCAATACAATATATTGACTTACTTCACTATGATATAGCTAGTCTTTTTAAGTATACTACTACTACCTGCAGTATTCTTTACCGTCAAACTGACAGTGTACGTTCCGGCTTTAGTGTATTTATGTACAGGGTTCTTTGCTGTTGAATATATATTATCGCCAAAGCTCCATTTCCATGAAGCTGGTGATCCAGTGCTTTTGTCAGTAAAAGCAACGCTCAAGGGAGTGTTTCCTGATATTGGGGACCCTGAAAAAGCAGCAACTGGTGTTGAAGTGGTTGATGATGTCACTTTTATATAAGCGGATTTTGTTGCCGTATTACTTCCAGCAGCATTGGTTGCTGTAAGAGTCACCGTATAGCTTCCTGCTGTGGTGTACTTGTGCGTTGGATTCTTCTCAGTTGAAGTAGTCCCATCTCCGAAAGTCCATTTCCATGCAGTAGGCGAGTTTGCACTTGCGTCAGTAAAGATAACACTTAAAGGAGCGTTTCCTGAGGTCGGAGAAGCTGAAAAAGCAACAACCGGTTTTTGACCTGTTGGCACTGCTGTCGCTGTTATATAACTGGTCTTTGTTGCCGTATTGCTGCCTGCAGTATTGCTTGCTGTGAGTGATACTGTATAAGTTCCTGCTGCCGAATAAGTGTGAGTCGGATTCTTGCTTGTTGAAGTTGTTCCGTCTCCAAAGTTCCAGTTCCAGGCAGTAGGTGAGTTCGTACTTGTGTCAGTAAAGGCTACATTCAAAGGAGCATTTCCTGTAGTCGGAGATGCAGACAAAGCAACAACCGGTTTTGGAGAAACTGATGGTATCACTGTTAGATAATTTGATTTTGTCGTTGTATTGCTACCAGCAGCATTGGTTACAGTTAGAGTTACCTTATAACTTCCTGCAGTCGAATATTTGTGCGTTGTATTTTTGGTTGTTGAAGTTGCTCCGTCTCCAAAATCCCAATTCCATGAAGTAGGTGAATTTGTACTTGTGTCCGTAAAAGCAACGTTTAGAGGTACACTTCCAGAAGTAACATTGCTGATGAATGTTGCAACCGGTAATTGCTGAGCAGTTGGATTAGTTGGGTTTGTTGGGTTAGTTGGATCAGTCGTACTTGGATCAGTTGGTGTTGTAGGAGCTGTGTTGCCAATAGAGCCATATCCATACCCTTTTGCTACCCAATTCTCAACACTGTGATCAGATGGATTTATAATGTTATTACTCTGGTCTCCAAATGAATAATGCCAACATTCCACATAACATTATCATGAACGCTAATAGACCCAGTTGCATGAACAGTTTCCAACGCCTGCACTGCTGCTTGATCCTTTGAAATCATGAATATGTTGTGGTGGATATTCGCATTTGTCAGGGAATTTTCCATTTCAGCACAGCACCATCCGCTGCCATGCACTACCGAAAAGGTATTGTGATCCACTTCTATGTTTGCACAGTTGTCTATCCTGACTCCTGTATTGGTGTGAACCTCAATGTCACAGTTATACATGCCGGCTGTTTTTAGTACTGAAAAAATGCATACTCCGTCATGTCCTGCCCCAATTCTACAGTTATATACAGTTATTCCGGAACATTCACTGATTCTGACACCATCACGTATAAAAATACTTAAACAGAATATCATGAACCTTACAGTTAGCACAAGAACTTAATTTTATGCAGTTTCTATAATCTCCATGACCTCCGTCACCGGGTCCGGTTGCTGTACTTTGGAACTGAAGGTCACATACTTCAACGTTAGAAACACCTGATCCGAATACGTAACGCAGGTGATCCTTCGGAGTTACAAACTGAACCGGTAGCAAAGATTATTGTACTGTCGCCTGCACCTTTCAGTACTACATTAGATTTCAAAACTATAGGTCCACTTATCTTGTAAGTGCCAGCAGTAAGGAGAACATATCCCGGGTTACTTGATGTTGCTCCTGATGCTACTGAATTTATTGCATTATTAATTGCAGTCTGGGCATCTGTTCCAGATGTCGGATTTACGGTTATTGTATTCTGTGCGCCTAACACAGCGGGTACGGTTGTTAAAATAAGGCATGTTACTCAGGAATAGGGTTCCTATCTGTCTTTTTAGCATCGTATCACCTTTGGGTTGGATTTGGAATTTGAGTAGACTCAAAAAATTTCATAGGATCATAGTATATTTTCCCAAAGCAGATACGGTCGTTAAACTAAGACATGTTGTCAGGAATAGGGTTTCCTGCTTCATTTTTAGCATCGTATCACCTTTGGGTTGGATTTAGAATTTGAGTAAACTCAAAAATTAAGGATAGTTGTATATTTCTCCAACAGTTGATACGGTTGTTAAAATAAGACATGTTGTCAGGAATAGGGTTCCTGGCTTCTTTTTTAGCATCGTATCGCCTCTGGATTGGATTTAAAATTTGAGTAAACTCAAAAACTCTAGGATAATTGTATACTCTTTCCCAGATATTTCTCAAAATTCCATATTACGTACTCGTAATGTTTTTCCGAACTATCTAATTAGACCGAGTCTATATCAAATATCTAATTAGGTCGGGTCTATACGGTAATTCAAAAATTCTATATTACGTCTGCGTAATATTTTTGAATCTATCCAATTCGGTTCTCTGCGATTTATGTGGGGCGGACACGTTGCACACAGAGTCTCCACTCTCCAATCACTTTCTAGGGATTTGTCATTGGAGGTGGCCGGAAATGAGAAGCTTTGGCTTCTACCACTCAAAATCTGTTACTGACCATCGGATGTTATTCCTTCTGGTCAATACCTCCTGTTTCACTAATTACGGCCTTTAGCCAAGTCAACTCTTCTGAAAAAGTTTTCATTCATCTGTTATAAATATCTGAGTTGACACTTTAAGGTTTTAGCAGTCATATTATAAATATTTTTGGCATTTTTGAGCAAAATTTGGAAATTATATTCTATTTTAAGCCGAGAAAGACTTAACAGGGGAAAGATAAGCATACTCTTAGAATGTTACTCGTATTAATGGTAACGTTCTAAATATTAAATAGTATGATTTTTTAGAAATCGAATAAGAAAAAAATATTTTTAGTTTTTTAAATATAGTAACTAAGAGAAATTAATAAAATCGATTATGATATATCATAATCGAAAATTATTTCCCAGAGCCTCTCTAGAAACTCGAGCTATTTCTACAATTAATAGGCTACATTAGCTTCAAGATGAGATAGTTTATTTTTCCTTGATTAAGGTACAATCGATTATATAGGTTTGATTTTTTTATATAAACCTTAAAGAAACTATATAAAGTAGCCCTTAGTATGAAGAGATAAGGTATTAAAAGAGGAAGTAAAGCGTAGTAGGAAAACTAAGGCATGTAAAAAGGATTACATGAGGTAGATCGTAGCACTTATACAGCCTGAGGCGTATTAACACTAATGCCCTTTATAAATTAGGGCTTGGATTGCTGAGTTCTGGAAAACAGTTGCATCATGAAACAAAAAATATGGTATGAGGGAGTTTCGAGCGAATCATCAGTAACAAATCTTATTTCTAAAAATTCAGAGTTAAAATTAAATGTATTAATACTTATCGCCCATTTCTTTTCTTACAAAAGGAATATCTATAAATAAATAAATAAATAAATAAATAAATAAATAATAGGTCGTGTCCTCAAATCATTGAACAGGAACTCTAAACGTCAATAGTTCCTTTAAACTCCATATATGATCAGTTATTCCTTCTGCCATTGCTGGAGTTCTTTGGAACCATTTCCTATTCCCATAGTCTATTCTTAATTTTAGAGAGTCATGAGGTTTTATAAAGTTATACCATGCCTGGAATAAATCAAATGCTTTCGTATGCATCTTCATTGTTTTACTGAAATTCATCGTTTTTCTTACAAATCTTACAAGAGACGTCCTGATCGTAAGATTTATCCTCTCTACATATGAAGTACCAATATAACCATCCGAATTAGCTCCAAGCATTTCAAATATTTCTTCAGGGTCTCCAAAAATAACACGTTGAATTGTTTCAACTATATAATTTTTTACTTTTTTCTTTAGTACCTTGACATATTTTAAATCATCAAGTGGAACCTGTTTTGGAAATGGTTGTCTTCCAATACCTTTGTATTGTGGCAACTCCATTTTACCATAGACATTTATAAGCCCTTCTTCAAAGGCATCCCAATCATCTGAGATAAATACAGGAATTGGAGATGATGCACTCCGTATCTTCTCGACTCCGGTAAATAACTCTATAGCATCCTCTGTACTACGTTTTCCTTCGTGATGGAAAAGGAGCAATCTTGTGTCACTTTTTAGTGCTGTTAGTGAGTATACATCTCCATACTCTTCAGAATCCTCTTCAGTTACATTTTTTTGCTTTTTTTATATATGACCAGATTTCATCAACCTCTACACTAGTAAGGTCAAGATTTTTAAGGAAATAATTTGTAACTTCTTTTGCATGAGTGCCTGCAATCTCGAGCCACCTACAAATTGTGTCTTTACTATGTCCAGTAGCTCTCGCAAGTCCACGAATACCTCCTTTCTCGGGAATCATAGCTAATGTTCTTAGAATTTCTTCCTCAGGAGTGTTAAGTTGGAAAAATACTGTACCTCTCGTTTCACTAAAACATTTTTTACAAGTTTTACATCTAAGAAGTGCATGATTGTTTTTACCATATCTTTCTTTAAGGGCTATATTCCCTTGATTATTAATTCCATAATCAGGACAATCTTTGTTCCAGCAAAAAAAATGTGAAAAATCGATTTCAGAAGTGATTACAATCCCCCTAATAATAATAGATTTGAAAATATATAAAAATAAGTCAATGATTTAGGGACACGACCAAATAATAAATGAATAAATAATAGATAACAGATACTAAATAATAAACAAGAGATAATAAATATACAATTCTCAAATGGAAAACATAGACATCTCCTCAAAAATGGAAAAACATTCTATGTATTCCCATAATTAAATATCCCCCGAGTTAAATATCCTCAACGTTTCTTAGAAAAGGCCCGGTATTGTGAAACCATATCTCATAGATATTTCCGCAAGAGCATTCTAGTGTAGAGACGTCTACTCCCACGGTATGAAGTTCACCACAATTTGAACATTTACAGTTTAATATCATTGTTTCCATCTCCTATTTTTCGCTTAATCTATCGTCCTTTTTACTCCTGATAAGGCTTCTATAGAAAATAATTGATAACGAAGAACCCATATTCATAATTTCTGACAATTAGCCCCTCATTCTTGAGATATCTAATCTTAGCTGGATTCCTTGTAACATATATGCTCAGTTCCAATCATTAGATAATTATTTCTATTCACATGCACTCAAAATTCGAATAGAGTACGTATTTAACTTTGTAATTTATTTTATAAATACTATTCTATATTACGATCTCCTTTTTTTGCAGATCGGTCTAAAAAGAATCTTTTTTTCGGGTATTTTGTTATATCCTGTTTTACTTCGATCAGCAATTCCATAAGGATCATACTGTAATATATTATTCTCGGTTTTGTAGTCAGAATTAAGAAAGTTTGCCATAACTATCGCTAGACTGTTCCCATAAAAAAATAGTTTCCTTTTTAGTTGTGAGAAGTTTAAACCTCATAAGTAGACGTTACATTATTTGTTTTCGACTTAACATAACATGGAGAAGTGCGGTTCCAAAACTGTAATACCTCTAGAACACTATCGAGTTTTCAATCCTTAACAAAGAGTAACTGCTGTCACTATCTTATAGGCGTCCTGTTACCTATGCTTCTAGCTTGAAGTATACAGCTTTCTACTCCAGAGCAAAACTACTCTGGAATACTGTTAGAATTTTTTAATCATAGAGTATTTAATTTCACGTTATTTCTTTCGGGCATGAAATAATCTTTTTTAACTGTATTTATATCAATTTACTTATTTTTTTAATAATTTCTTGCCTGGGTTTTTCTCCAGATTAAATTTACTATTCCCATACGGTTATTTTTTAGTTTAAATATTTTTATATACTAATTTTTTGAAAATTCCCTTCTTATTATAATTAAAACTTAATATGCTTAAATTTGCGTTTTTCTACTTTAAATGTTAAATATAAATTTTTCAATGTAAGAAAGTTTAACAGTGCAGTATATTGGATAACTCTATAACATTTTGAAGAAGTTACTTAATACAAAACTTACTCCCTAACATGTGAGGTAAGTTTATATGAAAACCCCCATAATCTTACTAACTATTTTTTGTATCGTCCTCGCGGGTTGTCTTACAGCTTCAGCGTCTGAACCAAACCCCTATAAACATGGGTCATCTCACAACTGCGGAACATGTGATGGCGGCAATTATGGCATGGATTCATCATGCTCTGAAGGAAATTGTGGCTCGGATTCGTCATGTTCTGAAGGAAATTTTGGAATCCATTGTCCAGATGGAAATTGTGGTCCATACCCTGGCGGAGCTTATTGTCCTGAAGGGAATTGTGGAGACGATTGTCCTGACGGAAATTGCGGAAACGATTGTCCTGACGGAAATTGCGGAAAGACAACTGAATTTGTAGACACAACTGAGTCTGTAGACATTTCCCCATGTCCAAATGGCAATTGTGATGTAGAAACAGAACCAGTGACACCAAAAGTACCAGAAACACCAAAAGTACCAGTACCAACAACAGAACCAGTAACACCTGAAGTACCAGTACAAACAACAGAACCAGTAACACCAACAGAACCAGTAACACCTGAAGTACCAGTACCAACAACAGAACCTGTAGATACTCCCTCAACAAACGGAAAAAACACATATGAACTCTGTTCAAATAATGTGTGCGATGTTGGAGGTAACGGTGAAGTTTTAACATTGACAAATTATGATAATGCAAAGGACCCTACTTATGATCAGCTTGTTACATTCTTGAAGGCAGATAAAACAGATGAGAAGGGATATACTTCCAGATATGTTTGCTCAGATTTTGCTAGAACTCTGCACAATAACGCGGAGAAAAATGGAATTAAATGTACTTTTATCGGATGTGATTTTACCCAGGGTATAGGACATGCCTTCAATAAATTTGAAACAACAGATAAGGGAATTGTATATATTGACTGTACAGGCGTGCCCGGAGGATCTACTTATGAGGACAAGATTCTAAATTGTGCTGTTGGAGAGCCTTTGACTGGAAAGTATCTGTTTAAAGATTGGAATTTAGATTCAATGGGAACAGTAAAAGAGCTGCAAGTTTTCTCGTAAAAGAGTTTAATTTTTATCTTTTTATTTTTAAAAAGAGGAACGAGGTAATCTCAATTTTTCAAGAATATTCCTTGTTAATCCTGATGTCGTTTTTGTAATAACCTACTAGAATCTAATTGAGGTTCCAGGTACACATTTGAATTTCCGTTTAATTCCTTGTACGCACTTAATCAATATATCTTATTTTGAGATCGGTTTTTTAGTCGCGCAACTTTCAAAAAAATCACATGTATATGAATAATCAAATTTGACTACAATTGTTAATAATAGCCTACCCATTGGCTGGATATACAAAATCAAATCCGATCTTTTGAGAGAATGCATATTCGACTTAGCCTGTTTTCATTAATCCATAACCGTCATTGACAACCCGGACTACTCAACTCCACCAATATCACTAATAGAGCTTTAGATAGTTTAATTTTAGATATTATGGCGTTAAAATGATATATCTTACCTGGTAAATATGGTTAAAAAAATATTTCAAATTAAGGGGAGATATGTATGAGTTCTAAGGATAATCTTAAAGCTGCATTTACTGGCGAATCAATGGCAAACAGGACATACCTGGCCTTTGCGAAAAAAGCCGATGAAGAAGGATACCACCAGATAGCTAAACTTTTTAGAGCCGCTGCTGCTGCGGAAACAGTCCATGCTTTCAATCATCTTCAGCGTATGGGTGGGATTGGAACTACAATGGACAACTTGAAAGATGCCATTAATGGCGAAACATACGAATTTACGAAAATGTATCCGGAATTCATAGAAGAGGCAAAGAAAGAAGGGGATAACAGGGGCCTCTGGAGCTTTGAGGTAGCAAACAAAGTAGAAAGGATCCATGCTAGCCTATATGAAAAAGCACTGAATGAAATTGGCCAGAATGAAGAAGTAGATTATCACGTCTGCAGTGTCTGCGGTTATACTATGGAAGGCGAACCTGAAGGGAAATGTCCAATTTGTGGGGCACCTGCATCCAAATTCGAGAAAGTTGACTAAAAACCGTGATTAAAATAACTGCACCTCTGACGTAGCGAAGCGAAATGGCCTTCGTGCTCCCAAAGCGGAACTCGGGAAACGAAACTTGGGAAATTAGTCCTCTTGCGCGAAAATAACATAATTAACACCAACTTACTTGCCATAATTAGTCCGCTTGAGCGAACTCAATGTTAACTTGATAAATAAGCCCTCTTGAGCGAAGCGAAAAGGGCAGCGTACTCCCGAGGCGCAATTCGGGGCGTACTCCCGAGGCGCAATTCGGGGAGCGAAACGACCTGCGCATCTTCGTGCCGCAACTCGGCCGAAAAGGATCCCATGCTCTCGAAAGGACAAAGAAAGACTTCAAAATAAGGAATTATCTTTGATAACGATATACGTCAAAATGAAATATCAAAGATGATATTTTAAAGGCAAAACCTAACTTTCAGGCAGGATAATAATAGAATCTCCAAGTGTACAATAGGCTATTAGGAGAAAAAGGAATGGCTATAACGCGAATATGGTTTTAATTCACTCATTTTAACTTTTGCAGAGATTAAAGCTGTTAAACAGAATAAAGGAAAAGAGAAATTGGGATAAAAGAAAGAGACTTTAGTTTCAAAAGAAACGCGATTTTTGTCTTGATTTTCCTCAAAAACCATCATCAGCCGACCCTTTGATTATTCTTTCATTGTAGATCCTAAGTCTAAAATTCACTTTAAAAAGTCTATTGCTATCAATTACTTAAAAAAACTATTTATATATGTAGATCATAATCAACATATGGTATTTTTGAGAAAGAAACTGGTCAATGGCAAACCTTACTGGTACATAGTAGAGTCCGCCAGAGTTGATGGAAAGGTAAAAGCCATTTTTCAGGTTTATCTGGGTAGCGCAGAAAAAATACTTGAGATGAAAAGGCAATGTGAATCATTGCCCTATGATAAACTTAGGTCCTTTGAGTACGGCAAGCTTGCCGCACTTCTTCATGTGAATGAAGAACTTGGATTTATTGACATTGTTAACAAGCATACTGACAAAAAATCAATAGATGGATTGAGTGTTGGAGAATACCTCTTACTTGATGTGATCGGAAAAAGTCACGGCATTTTAAGTGAAAATGGGATTGAAGACTGGTTCAAAAAATCTCCTTTAGCTTTTATGTGGAACTTCCCACATAAATTAAATTGTCAGAATTTTTTGAATCAGATGAATTTATGTTGACTTAGATACGATGAAAAAGATTGAAGATGACCTTTGCAGGGTTCTAGTAGGAAAGGGATTTACACCATCAATAATGTTTTTTGATGAATCAAATTGGTTTACATATGCCAACAATTATGATAATGAGAGCGAACTGCTACATAAAGGATATAACAAAAAGCATCGAAAAGACAAAAATCAAATATGTGTTTCGCTAGCTGTAAATGAGGACAACATACCTTTTATTCACGAAACATATCCTGGAAATGTTCCTGATTCGGAAGAATTCTCAGGCATTGTAGATAAAATCATAACTCGGCTGACTGAATTAAACATATGTTCGGAAGATCTTGTTCTTGTTTTTGATAAAGGGAACAACTCAAAGGATAACATTAAAAAGGTAGCTTCAAAAATGAGTTTTGTAGGAGCTGTGAAAGCAAATCAGGCTGAGGAGCTCCTTGATGTTCCGCTTTCCAAATATGAGTGTTTATATAAGAATTCGAAAGGTAATGAAATCTTTGGATACAGGACAAAACACCAGTTCTACGGAACAGAATTTACAACTGTGATTACTTACAACGAAGGAACTTACAAACTTCAAAAGAGCACTTATGAATCAAATAAATCAAGAATAATTGATCAACTGGAGGATCTGCGGAGAAGATTAGAAAGCAGTAAAGGAAAAGAAAGAAACAGGAGCAGCGTAGAAAATGAGGTTGCAGGAATTATTTTGAAAAAGTTCAGGAGCGTCATAAAATATGAAATAATTGAAGCTCCAGAAGGTAAGAAAAAACCTCAGTTGAGATTCTGGATTGATGAGGAGAATGAAAAAAAGTGTGAAAAAACATTTGGGAAGAATATCCTATTTACGGATAAGCAAAAGTGGCACACTAAAAAGATAGTGAAAACATATAACAGTAAAAGCCTTGTTGAAGATGATTTTAAACTGTTGAATGATCACTTGCTTGTTCCTGTAGGACCAGTATATCACCACAAGGATGAAAACATTAGAGTTCATGTATTTTTGGCTATGATTGGCCTACTTTTCTACAGATATTTGGCCTGGGAAACCAAAATATATGGTTTTTCTATGAAACAGCTCATTGAAAAACTGTCAGAGATTAAGATTGCGGTAATTCAGGGAAGAGAATCCAAAAAAAGCAAAATCATTGTTGAGGAAATGGACACAAAACAAGCATCTTTATTTTCTTTTCTGAACATGGAGAAATACCTTCCATCTTAAAAAATCGTTAATGGAAGGATTATTCATTTTCTAGGCATACACAAACAAAGCCGCAGGATAACGTAAAATCACTCATCTTTGAAAGGCAAGTTAGACACCAACTGTACAAGTTAGAAGTTTAAGCCACATGTCTATTGCGCTTGATTTCGTTTACCAGGTTTTACTATTTCTTTTAAGTAAGGGATGAACTTGCGGTCTTCTTTTAACAGGATCCGTGGAAGAACCTGGTTTTCAGAGGTTTTTGCGAACAATTTCTGTCATCTGTACTTACCTTTTAACTTACCATGTCTGCTGCTTTCACTGCTAAGCAGTACTTATTGCCTACTTATAATATTTAAACTTTTTTTTAGGGTCTGTCAAGTTGATGAGGGAGAAGGGGTTGTCTGAAATTAGTCTGTCAAAATAGTGTGATTAAAAATGAAGAGAATGGAGAAATGGAAGAGAAACTGTAGAAAAAAATCAATTCGGAAAAATTGGTGTTTATATTTATTGTTGGAATTGTTGAATTGTAGATATGCAAAATCTAATATGGAATGATAATGAAATCATTCAATATTTGCATGTAAACATCTAATAGGCCAGTTTTTTTGGGTCGTATTAATATCTTGGAATTGTCTGATTTATGTGTTTGTGCCGAATAGTTATACTCGATTCGATCATATAAATGAGTAATTATTATTAAAACAAAAAGTTTAAAAACTTTTTATTTTTACCTCAAAATAGTTTGTAACATGAGCGGATCAGTATAGAAGAGATACCCCTCAACTCATCTTTCAAGATCGTGAAAACTTGATAACCATAGACCGCACAGTCATCATCAACTGCAAAAATAGTCCATCCGACAACGATTCACAAAACTTCTCACAAACTTTGTTCAAACCAATACGCCTAGAGCCTATCAAAATCATAATATTTCTAGGTCAGACGAGATATCAATAATAGTGATTAATTTTTACCATCAACAACACCATTTTTGTATTTTCTTAGGGACTATCTATTTGTCATCCATCATGCATTATTCGCAGCTCTGAAGTCAAGTCCAACCTAGAATAGTAATGATGATAAGCTAACCAAATTGGAAATAGCTTAATAGATGTCTTTCACTAGTGCATCTTCTCTTTATATTTATGACGTGAGTCTTGATAGTGTCGAGAACCTAACTGATTATCGAAGAAACAACAAATCGAACAAGAAAGTAATTAGAGAGCAGTAGTCAAGATGTTAATAGAGATGCATCCATTAACTCTGCTTTCAAACATATTCACAATTTTAAAAAAAGGTTTGGACTTGGCATCTGTAAGGGTGAGATTCCGGCTGGTTATCAATGAAACGAACAACTTCTTCATTATATCCAATAAAAATGGTTCTTTGTTGTATTATCGGGAAATAATTAATAGTGGAATAATCGTGATACAATCGAAAATTAATCAATACACAATGGCAAAATTTCATACTCTACTCCAAATATATATCCGTTCAATGTTGTAATATTTTTCAACATTGGATAGACCTCTGAATCCCACCTTCTTTATATTATGATCAAGGAATGTATTACTTATACGCTAAAGATTTCTCCAATTTCAATAGTGACTATAGCTCAGGATTTATACATATTTTACAATAAAATAATAGATAGCAGAATCTGAGAGAGCTTATATACAAGCATATATTGATACTAATCCGAACGATAAAAGTTTAGATGGTCACGTTTTAATAGCTATATGGAGATGAGATATTAAATATTATGTATGCGGCTGCTTTGATACCCAGGATTTTACAGGAATTAGAAAACGAAACAATGATTTAAAAACTTTAAGTCGGTTTTGTTTTCATACTAGCATTCTGGATCAAAGTTATCCACTTATTCTCGCCTTTTAACTCTATTCCACAAGCTTCGGCTGGATGTTTTTCCTTCTAATCCCTCATGAGGTCTAATATAATTGTGGTAAACCTGCATTCCTTTGAGAATTGCTGTGTCCTTTATTTTTAGACCTCTCATAGTCTTTTCTCGATCTCTGATCTCGCCGTTAATACGTTCCATCTGTTGTTGTTTGCGGTGTTACCATGACCTGTTAACTTAATAGCGTTGATATTTTGAAATCGAGGCTTTGTGAGAGTAAAAAATTCATCATTGAATGCCGTTCTGTAGGCAAGAAGTCCATCAGTAATAAGGGTCTCGGGTCTCTTATCTGCAATTACTTTAGCTTCATGGAAGATTTTTCTTGCATCGTGGATGTGTTTGCTGTCTGTTACTTTCTGAACTATCGAGTATCTTGTCTCATCATCCATTATAGCAAATACATATTTCATGTCAGCTTTAATCTTAATATAAAACCATCTGCTCTCTCCATTCTTGGCTTACATTTGATCTAAGATTATCCACATATTCTTTCACGAATTCTGTAAAGTCTGTGGCTGCTCAGTACATCTAAAAATGAGCTGTAAAATTCGGCGGCTAATTTCAAAAAGTTATGTTAAAAAAGCAATAATACCACGAAGAAATTTAGGATTTATGGCTGAGATAATATGTCAGATAATAAAAACGTATTCCTTTTTCTCATCTTCCATCTCATGATGAATCGCGATAATCCATGGTAATAAAGGCATCTATAAACTAAGGTTTAATCAGTTTTTATCACATGGCAGATTTTACAACTCGCGAAGACATATATAAAAGGCTTGGGGCTAACTCTAAATGATTAACATGCTAATATACCTTTTCTGTTGATTTTGCAAAAATACCCTTGTTTTACTGTGTTTTGTGATCTTTACTTGTGAAATAATTCATATCCAATCGATAATTTTTATAAATATAATTGATTAATTAAAACTGCCAAATGGCAAGAAAGTAAAAAAGGAACAGTAAACACTGATTATAAAAAAATTTAAAGTGGGGAATCATATGAAACTAAAGCAAACGATAGGTATAGTTTTAATCAGCATTTATTTATTATCCGTAACTGCAATTGCAGCACCTGCGGATAATATGAAAACTAATACAAATGAACCTGTAGCAGACCCAACATTCATGGCTGATTTTACTGCAACTCATGACCCAAATAGACCATTGACAGTAAGATTCACAGAGCAGTGTATCGGGGAACCAGTTCCGTACATATGGGGTACGAAATATGGGCTAATGACATACTTCTGGGGCTTTGGAGATAAAACTACATCAATTTTAAGGAACCCTGTACATCCATTCAAAGAACCAGGAAGGTATAAAGTTTATTTAAGGATACAAAACGCTGAGGGTCAAGTGAGCAAAGCAGTAAAGGTCATTAATGTACAATGGTGAAAAAATGGATCTCCAAAGATGAAAAAGTTATACAATTGAGATTATGTATGCAGGAAATTGGTGTTTCAGAAGATTTAGTGAAAAATATTCAGTACCTCTTGAAGAACAGCCTCATTCTGATGCAAAACAATATTTAAGTCAATTATGAATAGTACAGAGTTATAGGGTTTTGTGTAGTCTTTTGGGAGTTGAATGAGATTCGGAGCTAACAGAAAAATACTCTAAGCTCCCGAAGACTTCACAGAATCAAAAAAGCAATGATATAATAACAGATATTTAGCAAATGTAATGGAATCTTCCCGCAATGGAATCTTCCCATCCAAAATTAAATGAATAAAAAAGAGAAAAGAAATAATAAATAAGCTTATAAAATGTCTTATCTTGAAAAAAAATCTTAAATCTTTTCCCGAGCTTCCTTCTGTGCCCTTTTCCGGACTTATTCTTTATTTATTTGTTAATTTTCTTCCTTACTTCTTCATTTTCATTGGTTCGCCGCAGCACGTTATATTGCCGACACAGCAAGAATCTGTAGAGCATTTTTCGTCTTTGCACTCATTCTCGACTCTAAGTTCGAAACCGCACCCTTCACAAGAAAGGACCTGACCTTCTTTTAGTTCACTGCAATTCATCCATATCACCTCAATATGCTTAATATAAAAAGTACGTAATTTGCATTCAAACAGTTTTCGAAACAATGCTTCTGAAAACTGTTCTATGAGCTTGAAAAAAGAAAAAAGAATTAAGATTGCAGAATTGGCTTACTTTAAGAATCTCTTTAATGTTATTGGAGAAATATCGTTTTTTTCATGGAGCCATCAAAAAATTGAATAATCTATCCCAACAGTAAGCTTTTGGAAACATTTGTTATTGAAAATCATTCAAGTTTGATGCGCCCACTATCTAACTAAGAATTCACCAAAACAGGAAGAGCCAAAAATTGAATTCATGGTCTAGCTCCTTTGCCATGCATGCCAGCTAGTTCCAGCAGATATCGGCGAAGGAACGTAAATTAGACAAATCTGGGAAAGAGGATTTAAATTGACACGTTAAGTTACCTAAAAAATTAATATAGTAAATAATTGATATAATTAACATATGCTTGATGAAGACTTAATCCAGAAGTGGCTGGATGAAGGCACAATTAATAATGCCCAGGCAGAAAAGATGCAAGCAGATCTTGCAGAGTACAAAAGGGAACGCAGGTCAAAAAGTCAAACTATTGCCTTTTCTACTATCGGGGCTATTTTAATAGGTCTTGGAGCTATTCTTTTTGTGGCTTCCAACTGGGAAAAAATAGGGGATACGATCAAAGTTTTGCTTCTTGTGGGAAGTACGGTTGGCATACATTATACTGGCTATCACTTAAAATACGAGAGTCAGAAATATTCGAGGGTAGGTTCTGCTCTGCTTTTTCTTTCAGCTCTGTTCTTTGGAGCCAGCGTTTTTCTAATTGCTCAGATCTACAATGTTAACGCAGATAACAGTACCCTTGTCCTGATCTGGCTCCTTGGAGTAGTTTCCCCTCATTTACGGTTATAGGTCCGCTCCAATTGCAGGGCTTTGCTCCCTGCTTTTTTATCTCTGGATTAGCCTTTTCTACTGGGATCGGACTGACCTTTTTAAGCTAATTAGTATCTGGGACCTCTATCTTATATCAGGCATTGCTCTCTATTTTGCTGGCACTTTGCACGGGCTGGCAGAAAATGTAAAACATGCTGAAAATACTTTTAAGTTTATGGGGCTACAGGCTGCACTCCTTGCATTATTTATCCACACTTTCGAATTAGGGGAATACAAAGTTGAAACAGTTATTCCTGTAATTTATGCCTTTTTAGGAATCCTTTTCCTGGCAGTTCTGTTCTCAGAGAGATTAAGATCAAAGCTTACAGGCTTCCAGGTAGATGCAAGTATGGCTGCAGTTTCATTCTTAGTAGCAGGAATTACTCTCACAATGTTGTACAGTCCATTATCAGAAAAAACTTACATGGGCCTTTTTAACCTCATTTTCCTGGGGCTTTTGGTCCTGCTCCTTTATGCAGGGTACAATACCGAAAATATAGGAATAATTAATACTGCAATGTTCTGGTTTATACCTCTGATTTTTGCGAGATATTTTGACTTTTTCTGGGAACTACTTCCAAGGTCACTCTTTTTCATAGTTGGAGGGCTCGCTCTCCTGGCCATAAGTATAGGATTGGAAAAGAAAAGAAGGGATTTAAAAGCTCAGTTTGCCGGAGGAGTGCAATGAAAAATAGCTGTTTTATATTTCAAGGCTATAAAGCCACGGCTTTTTCAAATGAAGGGAGGATGCAGGGATGAATCAAAAGAAAATCCTGTACCTCACTATAGTCTTCTGGCTTCTTATTTTTTCAGGCTTTATTGCCTATAAGGAATACACTCTCAGGACAGGGACAGAGGTTATTCTCAAAACCGAGCCTGTAGACCCAAGAGATATTTTCAGGGGAGATTATGTAAATCTTAATTATAATATCACTACTCTGGACTTAAAAACGATTCCGGCTGAGGATACCCATTTTGATTATAATGATAAGATATACCTGGCGCTGGAAGTGAAGGACGGATATGGTGTACCTAAAAAAATATACAGGACGCCACCAGAGAATGAGCTTTATATTAAAGGCACGGTTAAAGAAATTATACGCGACTGGAAAATAGATGAAGTCGGTGTTATGACAGAAGAAGAGGACATTCCTGAGCTCAGAGTTGATTATGGTATTGAGAGCTATTTTGTGCCCGAAGGCAAAGGATTAGAGATAGAAAGTAACCAGTGGACTGGAGAAGAAAAAGTTGATGTAAAGGTTGTTATTGACAAATTTGGAAATGCCGTAATTAAGAGCTTACTGATTGATGGGAAAGAAGTTGAGTTCTAAGCTCTTAGGGAGGATTCGAGTTTAGGAAAAGCTCAGGGAACTTAATGATCTCTGGGCTTAATCTTTTTTTCTTCCTGAACAGTGGCTAGCTAATATTATATCTCTCGAGGGCTTTTATCCCACTTTCCGCAGTAAAATTTCATATTTTCACAATTTTTACTGCTATCGATTTCCATTTAACGTAAATTTATTGGACTTTTGTGGAGGAATTAAAGGTTAATATATGTGAATTTAAATTCCAAAAAACGATAGCATTCACTTCTCATTGAGTTCCATTTGGATTTTTGATTATTTTAATATGTCTTAAAAAAGCTATCGGAAGAAATAGTGAGTTTCAAAAAATACTGCGGAATGTAAGATTGAAAACTAAAATAGGGTTTTTTCCTCTATTTTATGATTAATAATCTCTTTAATGAGAGTAACTGGCATAAAATTGCATTAAATTGATTTTAAATTGTCCTAAACAATTTTTTTGCAAATGGACAGTCTTATCAAATATTTTTGAAAATAAAGGAATTTGGTGGGAAATAGCAAAACCTCATGTAAAAGGGTAGTTGGAAAAAACCCGAAAAAGTTGAATTTAAATTTTTTCCTTCTGTGAATTAAAAGACTCAAACATTAGGCATATTATAACCCTCTACAATCAGTTTTCTTTTTCATCGGGATTATCAACAATTTCCTCAAAACGTCTAAAATCTCCTGAGAAACGTTTTATCTAATACTACAGTTGAGACATTCCTGACTAAACTGAGAATATTGGAGGACTGATTAAAGAAAAGATGAACATTCTTATAGTAATAAACCGTTTTGATGATTATTCATTTTTAAGTATAATTTTAGGAGGTTCACAACTTGGCGACCAAGAAACAGAAGGCAGCAAAAAGAGCTAAGGCAGATCAGGAAACGAACGACAAAATAAAAAAACCAGTTGAGGAAGTTAAGGTAACGAACGACAAAATAAAAGAACCAGATAAGAAGAGAAAAGGAAAGTAAAAAGAGGATGTTTAAATTAATCCTTCATTTTTCATTCTCTAAAAGACAATTTTAGTGAGTTGAGTGATAGTCTCTTTTCATTCTCCGTCCCTTCTCCACTCGGTTTATTCTCAGCCTCTACATTCAACTTTCTATCCAGCTTTTGGTAATTCCCTTATTCACTCTCAAACAAAACCCTTTAATCCCTCAGAATCGCTTAATATTCTCCATTCCTCTGTGTTTATCAAAAGAATAAAATTGCATATTATAGTGGAGACTATAATAAAAAAATCAATTTGTTTTGCGAATTTTTTTCGAAATATTTCGTTATTTTTACCTTTGAAAGTGTCTCTTAATACTGTTTATGCGTTTCGGGATTATTTGAATTATATAAAATTAATTTGTAATTTCGTTTCGCTTTTGTTTCGTTAAAATCGCTTTTTTTTAACTTTTTAAATGGCTCTTGACATCAATTACGCAAAATTCATGTGTTTCGAATTAAGAAGAAAAAACCCTTATTTTTCGTTTCGAAACGAAAAAACTCATAATCCTAATAACCGCTATCTTTCGCCATAAAAGTACAATATTTTTAGTTGATTTTGTTTCGCTTTTGTTTCGAATCAAAAATTTTATAAAATGAAAAATATTTAATTTTCATGGATTCATTGGAAATCAACTTAGAAGATAATGACCTTTCCCGGATCCTGGCAGAACTGCAGGCAGAACAAGACGCTTTATTATGGGAGCCTTTCCTTAAGCAATGGGAAGAAGTAAGTACGGAATTGCGCAGGGTATTAGAAGAAATCACAGAAGAGCACAGCGCCATACCAAACCTGTGTTTGCACAAATAAGTGAGGAGACAGGAAAGCTTTTTTAAAATCTCACTTTGGATAATGTAAATGTTAACTGTCTTCCGACACTGATAATTTTACAAGTGTTGACACATAAGGGGTTTACTTTTGTTTTCTAATGAAATTATTGGCGGTCTACCGATGATGATTCTACTTTCGGCAGGTCGACATTAGAATTATAATATTTTTCATGATGCCGTTTTTGGAGATTTGATAAATAGACACCAGAATAGAGCTGGTTAACGTATGGCTCAACTCCCACGACATATGTGAGTAATGTAACGCTTTTTGTAGTACGATTTAATGATGGAGACTAATGTCCTGTTATATGTAAACCCAAAATCACTTGCACTATTAGCAGATTATTTTCAAAAACGATGTCAGTAAAAATTCTCAAAATTTAATGTCGACCTGCCGAATATAGGTTATATTTCTCGAGGGCTTTTATTCTGAGTTTACCCAATCAAGAGTTCATAAAGTCCAATTTCCTTAAAAGCCTATAATATGCCATTCATTTTTAATAATGTCATTAATGCTATTGAATTTTCATTTCAACTGCGTAAGTCCATTATTCTTACGTTCGTTTATACTGAGTAAAACTACAGACAAAATTAACAAAACTACAGTAACCCACACTGCTTTAACTCCAATAATTGACGTAAGCCCCCCTCCCAGAATAGCTCCTGCTAAAAACGAGAGGTTAACCATAGAAAATCGGAATGCTTGAAAAGCTGATTTATAGTCTTTTCTTGTGAACGCAATATAAGCTTCCTGGGTAGCTGACCTTAAATTTCCGGTGATCGCAATTGTGGTATACGGGGAACCAACAAGTTTGCGAAATATAGAGAACTGGACAGCAGCAACAAATGAAATCGCAACAGTTACAATGATGTTAGGACTTGTGTAAGGTACAAAACCTATGATAAAAAGGACTACAATTTCAAGAATTAAAACTGCTCTTTCGGTATCCGGTATTAACAGGCGCATTGAAGGTTTTTTAATCATCTCGGCAATTACTACTCCAAGAACAAATGCCAGAATAGGGACTCCGTGAAGCACTGCTTGTCTCCATTCTCCTATTGCAACTTCTATACCCATAAGCACGAAGTTTCCGGTCTGGGCATTGGCAAAAACACCACCTCTCCCTACAAATGTATAAGCTTCCAGGAATCCCCCTACAATTGCAAGAAATATCCCAAGCTCCATAGACTCAGAGGTAAAGTTAAATAAACGTATTTTTCTTTCATTTTTCAATATTTGCATCTTTATCATTCACTCGATTTGTTGGATAAGGTTGTGAATATAAGTGTCAGTGAGTGATGCTTGTGGACTGCATGGTATAACTTTTACTACCTGACCAAACCTTGAGACGTACATTTCAGATCCATGTGAAGTCTTCACTTTCTTAAAAGTGT
Source organism: uncultured Methanosarcinaceae archaeon (assembly GCA_963722085.1). Classification (GTDB taxonomy): domain Archaea; phylum Halobacteriota; class Methanosarcinia; order Methanosarcinales; family Methanosarcinaceae; genus Methanosarcina. Next base: position 34,114 of record CAVRNH010000052.1, read on the forward strand.
ACCCCTTTTCAAAAATCATTTTTGTTACCTCCGACACTTAATAAGTTATATAACCACTTTAAAATTTTTTAACTAACGATCATTACCGATTAGTTTTTAAGTTTAGATTGTGCTGCATGAATAACCCCGAAATTTTCCATAGTTTCAATTTCATTATGGGTCAAAAGCATGCTGTTACTGAACGAAAAACCATATCTTCCCACGATTTTCATTTCATCAGGAGTTAAAAGCATGCCATTACCAAATAAAAAACCGTGTGAAATTGGCTTTGAAAGCTTCTTTTCTGTCGTTTCATTCATCAACTGCCTCTCCTCTATCCTAATTTTAGTTCTTCTTGATAAAGGAATACGGATATCTATTTCCTAGTAATAATATAAATAACTTTGTATCAGGATTCTGTAAATTCTGAATTGATCTATATCCTTTTTCTTCGTCACAAATAAGCCATTGAGAAAGTTTAAGCTATACGGTAACAATGACAATCAATATATATTGAGTAAGTTATTATTTTTTTCAATGAACTGAGAGTTGCACTCTATATCAGGACTTCTACAGAAAATCAAAGGGAATCGTCAAGTTACAAAATGAAGATGTTTTACTCCCAATTAATGTAAGTGCCAGAAAATCTGGAAAAATCCTCAATTTCGAGCTAAATTTGTTTACTCAAAGAAAAATTTCGGTGTCGGCTGATGAGAGTTATGCGAATTAGTTAATATCATTAATACCGTGCCTGATTGTATCACAGTCACATTTCTAACAGCTAAGAGAAACAAAGAGTAGAAACAAGTATTCAAGGGTTTACTCATTCTCGACCTGAGATGCGGGATATTACTGACTACTCACACTTCCGAAGTAATGAATAGGTTAAATTTGCCACAACCAAAAAGTATATAATTAGGAAACCCCTAACTAACAGAAGGACAGAAATATGACGGCGATGAGAGAGCATTTATTCATAGTTTTTGACAACCTGCTAAAAATCAAAAGCGGATGCTCTTGTGAGCTCTTCTCTCAATGCGGATTATCTGATATTACAGTAAAACAGGTTGGATATCTAAGGACCATTGATGGGTGTGGGGAAGTAACATTCAGTAAACTTGCAAAGGTCACCAGCAACTCAAAACCCACAGTCACGGAAATGATTAACAAATTCGTTAAAATGGAGTGTGTGTACAGAGAAAAATCATCCGATGATGGCAGAGTAGTCTATATTCGTCTAACCGAAAAAGGGCAGACGGTAGCCCGTGCTGAAGAGAAAGCTTTGATGAAAGTCATTGAAAAAATGGCAGAATCATTGGATGAAAAAGAGATTGACACACTTATTAAAATTCTGGGGAAGATAAAGTAGTTTTTTTTGTTTGGCCTTATAGTTAGGTTAATTCAAACTAAACAATTAAGATAATAGTTGGAACGATTCATGATGAATTCAATACAAGTTGACGATAACAGAAAGAGCATTGTAATACCACTCTTTGAGACAGTGGTTTACCCGAAAAGCCGAACTAAATTACTGGCTAATAAAATCACTGGAGAATTATTATTAAATCAAATGAAGGATGCCGAATGTGCGTATGCTGTAGGGCTGACAGTAAAGAGCGGCAAGAAAGCTTCAGAATTATCAATAGATGATCTGTATAAAACAGGAAATCTGTTAAAGATTACGTTTGTGCAGCCTTCTGATGATGGTTATCTAGTTGCTGCAAGGTCTCTCAAGAGGGTAGAAGCCATTTCCATATCCCAGGAGGATGGACTGTATTATACCACATATGAGCCTGTTTCTGATCTTCCGGATCTCGATGAAGACATGCAGACAGAAATAACAATGGATATAAGAAAGACAATTCAGGAGATCAGCAGGCGTTTTCAGAACTCCGAGCAGTTTACCCGGCCAATCGAAAAAATGGATTCAGTTGACCAGATAATTGGATACATTATGCCATTTATGCCGATAAAACTCGAAGAGAAGCAGAACCTTCTGGAGATTGTTTCTGTCCGTGAACGGTATCTAACATTTCTTTATATTCTCACCAAACAGAAAGAGAACATTAACTTACAGATCGAAGTGGCAAAAAAAGTGACAGATAAAATAAGCAAGTCGAATAGAGAAGCGATGCTGCGGGAGCAGCTTAAGGTAATTCAGGAAGAGCTTAACGGAGGAGACGATTCCGCCTCAGGCGACGAAAAATATCGTGAAAGAATCGAGAGTTCGAAGATGCCTGATGAAGTGAGAAAAAAAGCCTTATCAGAATTGAAGAAACTCGAGATGGGTGGAAATCATAATCCTGAAAGCCAGGTTATAAGAAATTACCTGGACCTTATGCTTGACCTTCCCTGGGTAACAGAAGAGAAAAAGAGTATCAATATTGCTGAAGCCCGCCATGTGCTTGAGAGCAACCATAACGGACTTGAGAAGGTCAAAGAGAGAATAATCCAGCATCTCGCTGTAATGAAATTAAAACATGAGAAACAGGGCTCAATTCTGCTCTTTGTAGGACCGCCAGGTACCGGCAAAACGAGTCTGGGGAAAAGCATTGCAGATGCTCTTGGCAGGAAATATGTCCGAGCAAGCCTTGGTGGCGTCAAAGATGAAGCAGAGATCAGAGGGCACAGACGGACATACGTGGGAGCTCTGCCAGGCAGAATTATCCAGGGCATGAAAAAAGCAGGCACGAAAAATCCAGTGTTTATCCTTGACGAAGTCGATAAGCTTTCAGCTTCCTATGCTGGAGACCCGGCAAGTGCACTTCTCGAAGTCCTTGATCCCGAGCAGAACAGCTCATTCTCAGATCATTATCTGGAAGTCCCATACGATCTGTCTGATGTATTATTCATCGCCACTGCCAATTCTCTGGCAAGTATCCCCTGGCCACTCCTTGACAGAATGGAGATGATAGAGATCTCGGGCTACACTAAAAACGAAAAGCTTGCAATTGCAAAAGACCATCTTCTGCCCTATATACTGGAAGAGCACGGCCTTGATGCGGAGAAGCTTAGAGTCGAAGATGATGCCCTAAAAACAATCATCGAAAAGTACACCCGTGAAGCAGGAGTCAGAGGGCTTAAAAAACAGCTTGCAAGAACTGCAAGGTTTGTATCTGAGAAAATCGTGTCAGGAAATGTTGATTTTCCTTACGTGGTAAAAACGGATATGCTCAAAGATATCCTCGGAAAAGAATTGATCCGCCAGGAAGAGGCCAGAAAAGATAATGTACCTGGTGTAGTCACAGGACTTGCATGGACCCCTGTCGGAGGAGATATTCTCTTCATCGAAGGCACATTTATGCCCGGAAATGGCAAGCTTACGCTTACAGGCCAGCTCGGGGACGTGATGAAAGAATCTGCAAAGATATCTTTGAGCCTTGTCAGATCACGGCTTGCAAACACTGCAAACAGCTTTGACTTTACTTCAAGCGATATCCATATTCACGTGCCATCAGGTGCAACACCAAAAGACGGCCCATCAGCAGGTGTAACACTCTTTACTGCTCTTACATCCCTGATCACTGGCAAAGCGGTTGACCCAAAAGTTGCCATGACAGGTGAAGTCACGTTAAGCGGTGCAGTATTGCCTGTTGGGGGCATAAAAGAGAAAGTTCTGGCAGCACACAGAGCAGGCATAAAGAAGGTAATTCTACCAAAAGAAAACGAGAGAGACCTGGAAGATGTGCCTGAAGATGTCAGAAACGAACTTAGCTTCGTACCTGTGGAAACCATTGACGAGGTCCTGAGAGAGGCAATCGATATTGACCTTCCAAGATCTGGGGTATCCTATACAGGAAATAGTTTCGCACATATCCATAATGCTTAAACATTAAGGGATGCAGAACAGGGGTTACGGCCTGTCAAACCGTAACATCCCCTGCAATTTTTACCCAATTTTAGAATTTCTGTTTTAATTATTATATTGTTATATTACCTAATTCCTTTAGTTAAGCTCAGGGAATACTGACTGTTTTAAAATTGCTAACTGCTTTTAGAGGTCAATTTGTAAAACTGGAAGATTTCAAACGTTAAAGAATAGTAATTAAACTGTCAGACCTGGGGTTAAATACAAATATACAGAACTCAGGTTTTAAAATTAGGTTTTAAAATATCTGCTTTCAAGATGCTATTTTTTCACCATATTTTTATAATTATTTTTTTCCTATATTCGGGAAGCATTATTCAGTTTTTAAATTATATAATTTAAACATACATTATTTTTACTCATTGAACTAGATCCTATTATCAATCCAATTATTAAACACTAAGAGAGTATAGAAAATTTGCAGTATCTTGCATTATCAATTCAAATGTAAACACTAATAGATATAAACAAAAAAATCTCAGTATCACAGTTAATTCATAAAGAATCCAGAGAATTGAAGATATGAGGTTAAGCTATGAAAGTAATAGCAGTAAACGGAAGTCCGAGGAAGAAATGGAACACAGCAACCCTGCTGGAAAAAGCTCTTGAAGGTGCAGTGTCGGAAGGTGCAGAGACAGAAATAATCCATCTTTATGACCTTAATTTTAAGGGATGTACAAGTTGCTTTGCCTGTAAACTGAAAGATGGGAAAAGCTATGGAAAATGTGCAATGAATGATGAGCTAACGCCTGTACTGGAAAAGCTGAAAAATGCCGATGGAGTGATACTTGGATCACCAATCTATATTGGGAACTCTACGGGTGAGATGAGGTCATTCATGGAGCGATACATATTCCCTTATCTTGTTTATTCTGCTACCCCGGAATCATTATATCCGAAAAACACTCCTGTTGGTTATATCTACACGATGGGTTGGAAGGAAGAACATCTCGAGTTGTTTGGATTTCGCAAGACTATTGAATTAAACGAAACAGTTACAGCGAGAATTTTCGGATATTCAGAATCACTGTACAGTACAGATACCTACCAGTTCGATGATTACTCAAAGTATGTCGCGGATAGATTTGATCCAGAAGAGAAGGCAAAAAGACGAGCAGAAGTATTCCCATTGGACTGCGAGAGAGCCTATGAGATGGGTGTTAGGTTCGTAAAGCGACAAAAAGTTGTAGAGGCACAGAAGGAAAAATGTATGTAAGCTTGGTATGTACCCAGTCAAAGAGTTTTCTTTAGATTACCTATTTATTGTTTATATAATTAAATTTACATTAATATTTCTGGCTATTTCGATGGATGATACCACTGTTTATTTCGAGGATTAATATTTCTGCAATTTCGATGGATGATACCACTGTTTATTTCGAGGGATGATGTTACTGATTATTTTGAGGGATAAGACAACACAATTTTGATGTGATTTTGGATTTATCGGCATGTGAAATGTATTATACTTTCTGATTTCGCTTGCATACTTGCGAATTTCGTGATTAGAATTTTAAGCTTGGAAGATCTTCAGGTTCAATTTACCAAAAAAATTATCTTCAAACAGATCTTAATCAACTGCATGCCGCATTATTCCTCTTTTTTCTATCAACACCGAAAGGATGCGCCTAATTCCTGCTACTCTGAAGCTCTACCTCTTGGAGCTACATGACCATCAGTCATTCGCTTACACTCTCAAAGCTCACGTCCCGAAGGAGTGGCCACCTGACCAAACAACTCCTGAGGTGATTGAAGAATTTATAAGAAGGATACAGGCAAGAGATAGGAAGATTTGGAGCTTTTACTGGCTTCTATGCCAGGAGGATTTTGAACTGCCTGCCCTTATAGGAAACGGAGGTTTTCTTGTCCATGAGAATGGAACCCTTGAGATAGGGTACTCTATGCTTCCAGAATACCAGAATAAAGGATACACAACGGAGGCCGTTCGATCAATGTTGCAATGGGCTTTTTCCAGTCTTAAGAAAGATCGCATTATAGCTTATACGTATCCTCACCTGAGGGCCTCAATTCGTGTGCTGGAAAAGAATGGTTTTCTCTTGAAGGGTAAGGGACAGGAAGAAGGGACCATACTTTATGAAATTCAAAGAGACGTTGGAAATTCTGAACATTTCTTTTCAAAAAGAGACAAATCGAGAAAACTCATAAAATAATCACATTCTCATGATTTATAGTAAAAATTCAGTTTAATAATTTTATACATTTGTCTAATTCAAAGGAGGATATTTGCGAAATTTATTTTTGAACCCCAGTCTTGTATACTTATTTTCATTCTAAAAGAAAAGATGACCCATCTCTCCATCCCTTAATTCCAAGCTTTTTGCAGAAAAGTAGCCATAAATACCTGATTATATTCTTTATTTTTAATTTTTAATTTTCTTTATTCCTTCCCATTTTCTAAAACTTCTCAAGCAAAGGTTTCAATGTTACATTTTTTGCGTTTGCATAATGTCAAAATTTACTTTTTAGGCAGATTCGTAAATCGCAAGTTTTAAAGTTAATCTATATATAGTTAGCAAAGATAACAACAATTAAATTAAAATTTTCAATAAAATAATGTGATGGAGATGATATATTGTCAGAAAACCCACTTCAGGTAATAATGGACGAGGATTCTGAATTATTTACCCTTCTAGAGAATACACGTGAACTTGCATTTGTAGAAGGTGGAATTCCGCTTAAATACAAGTTCCTTATTGCAATGTCACTGGATGCAGCTAATGGGGCAGTAGATGGAGTCAAATTTCTTGCAATGCAGGCTATGCAGGCAGGTGCGACAAAAGAAGAGATTATGCAGGCAATAAGGATAACCCAATACATTTTCGGAGTCGGCAGCGTATATACAGCTTCAAATGCCCTTAAGGACATATTTTAAAACTAACGGAACTCCAGATAAGAATTACCACTCCTAAATACCCTTGACTATTACTTATTTTAACAGTTGAGCTTCTATCAGGATACAGTTTTAAGGCTCCATGAAAAAAGCAGAATTCCAGGCAAGATGGAGATAGCAGAGAGCTTAATCCGTAGAGAGTTGAACAAAAAGAGATTTTGCAGCTTTCTGCAATAGTCCCAAAATAAAAATAATTATAGTCAACGCAGGAAATATTTACACAAACAAAAGCAATGACCTTACCCGAGTTTCGCTTCGGGAGCACGAGGTCCGTTTCACTACCCGAGTTTCGCTTCGGGAGCACGAGGTCCGTTTCACTACCCGAGTGTCGCTATCGGGAACTACTGAGATGCCGTCTCAAAACCCGAGTTTCGCTTCGGGAGCACGAGGTCCGTTTCTTACTCGAGCTTCGCTCACTCAAGCGGACTAGTCAATAAAATAGTGTTATGAACTGCTGGTGGCTCAAAAACGCGGAAAAAAGGAATTACAGGCACGTTTATTTCCGTGTCTTTCCGTGTTTTCAGTGGTTACATAGTTATGATTGGATTTTCCGTGCCTGGCTATGTTTTCCATGGTTATAGTGTTTAAAAGTGTACTTAATTTATGTGTTGACTATAACTGCGTTTTTTGAAAATTTTATCTCTTACACTCACACTGGTAAACAATTCCCGGACTTCATCCGGTAAAGTTTCGGATTTGCCTATGATTAGATAGCCGTCATCTGATAGAGAGTTATAAAAATCAGTTAACATTTTTACTTTTTGTCCTTCATTAAAATATATCATAACGTTTCTGCAAAAGACAGCATCAAAATGCTTTGAGATTGGCGGTTCACTGGTCAGGTCATGTTTCATAAATCTAATTAACAGTTTAGGGATGTTTTTTATTTTAAAATCTTTTCCGGAGGGCTCAAAATACTTTTGTGCAAGGGCAGAATCTAAATTTTTTAATTGCTCTTTGCTATATATTCCCTTAGATGCGCGATCCAGGGAATCTTCGTCAATATCAGTTGCATATATGGATATACTCCAATCTGCGGGCAAGATCTCCTTTGAGCAAATACCAATCGAATAGGGCTCTTCCCCATTTGAACAGGCTGCACTCCAGAACCTGACAAAGCTGCTTTTAGATTTCTTTTTTCTTTTTATTAAATCAGGTAAGAGCTCTTTCTGAAAAAATATGAATGGTGTTTTATCCCGCATAAATTCTGTGACGTTTATTGTAATGGAATTTAAGAATTCTGTCACTTCAGTTTTATTTTGATCTAGAAGTCTCGTGTATGTTGCGTAATTATCTATTCCCACAGCCTTCATTCTCAGGTCAATTCTTCTTTTAAGATAATTGTCCCTGTAACTAGTCAGAGCAACACCCGATGATTTAGAAGCTTTTCGAATAAGAAAATTAAAATCATCATCAAGTTTTAAAGCCACAATATGCCCCCCTTAGTATATTTAACAATCATACTTCCATCCAAAGGATTAAAAAGAACATTTCTGCCAATTTCCCCTCCCACGTCCTTTGCCAGTATTGGAATTTTCTTCTTAATTAGAGTCTCTTCAACAGAGATTGCATTTCGATTGCCAATTTTTAGAATTTCCAGGTTCATATGCTTGAAAACCTGGGCCCCTCCCGCAAATTTTGAGACAATTCTACTTCTCTTGGCTCCCTGTTTAATTATATCTTCAAGCATTTTCTCGATAGCTGTTTCAGCGTACTTAGTCTCACCATTTTGTGAAGCTCCCGGAAGCAATATATGCGCTATTCCACTTATGCCTGTAGTCTTATCAAAAAGGACTACACCGATACAGGACCCAAGGCCCATAGCTTCCAGGAGAGCCCTTTTTCCAATTTTATATTCCCCAATTCCGACTGAAAGCTCCCCGTCCAAAACTTTAATATCAATGTTTGATTTTCCATCAGTCGTGTATTTCTTTATAATGGCAGCTTTTTCGCATGATTTGCAGCGTTCTTGGGACGAACAATTACTTGAAAGTGAACAGTAAGATTTAATTATCACATCTCCTTTGGTGAAAAAAATCGCCTTTTCACTTCCTTTCGAGATGAATAAAATATCACTGTTCATAATTGTTCCATCATTCTCATTATATCTTCAAGCAAGCAAGGTTCAGGAAGTAAAGACAAAAGAATTACTATATTTGAATCGGAGCTGAGTGTTGTTTCAAATAGTATTATATAATCACTTTTCTTAGCCATTTGCGAAACTACAGAATCTATAACTGCTGTAGGTACGTCTACTGCAAAGTTTGGAGGAGACGGGAGTAATATTATATCCATAAAATCGGCTGAAGCATCACAAAAAGAAGAGGCTAAGATATTTCCGACTTCCATAATTGTGGATTCATACATTTCCTCATCAAATTCCTCCAAACCAAACAAATCGGCTGCAATTTGTTTTGATGAAGCTTCCGGAAACATGATATACAGATATCCGGATTTGTTTTCCTCTAGATCTTGTAATGCTATAATTACACCTGCGACAATATCGCTGATAAATTCCGTGGATATGCTTTTTATTTCCCCTATCTTTACCTGCGGAACTGCTATATTGATATCTTTATCAAGAAGCTTGGAAAGAGCCGTTGCTGCATGCCCAGCTCCAATATTTCCGAGTTCTTTTAGAATATCCATTTCCATTTCGCTAAGATTTCCCAAATCAGTCATCAATATCATCCCTTATAAGTGTAGAAACGTCAAGAATCGGTATTACTCGCCCATCCCCTAATATCGTAACACCACTAAAACCCTTTGTATTTGAGAAAATATTCGTTAGTGGTTTAATAACAATTTCTTGTTGATCTACAATTGAGTCAACTATCAAGCCAATTTCTTCATTTTCCTTTTCTACAATTATTGCAATTTCTGTTTCCAATCTTTCGCACTCTACATTAAAGATTTCTTTTAATTCAATGATTGGTATTAGCTTATCATTAATGTAGAGCAGAGGAGACCCTTTAACAAGCTTGTAATCATTATTACCAATACTCAAGGCTTTCACGACGTTAGAAATCGGGATCGCATATGTTTCTGCTCCAACCTCTATCAAAAGAGATTTTATTATAGCAACTGTGGGAGGCAAATCAATTCTTATTTTTGTGTATTCTCCCATCTTGGAATATACGCGAGTTTTTCCTCCAAGTTTTTCAACGGCAGCTTTTACTGCATCCATACCCACACCCCTTCCGGAGATTTCAGTTACCGTTTCCTTTGTTGAAAAACCCGATACAAAAATAAGCATCCTTACTTCATCTTCAGTAAGATCCTCAATTTCAGATGACGACAATAATCCTTTATCAAGCGCTTTTCTTTTCAATAATTCCAGATCTAAACCTTTACCGTCGTCTTCGATCTCAATTATGACATTATTTTTCTCTCTTCTAGCTGAGAGCTTTATGTGACCATTTTCACTTTTTCCGGTCTTTTTCCGCTCTTGAGAAGTTTCGATCCCATGATCAACTGCATTTCTTACAAGATGAACTAGAGGATCGCCAATATCATCTAAAATTGTCCTATCTAACTCTGTATCCTGCCCTTCTATCTCAAAATCAATATTTTTATTGAGTTTCCTACTTAAGTCCCTTACCATACGCGGAAACTTACTGAATACTCTTTCTATTTTTACCATCCTTGTTCTCATTACTTCGTCTTGCAAGCTTGAGATAGATTTGTCCAGAGTTCCAGTCGCTTCTTTTAACTCAGGTATATTATATTGCTGAGATATCTGCAGTAAGCGTCCTTTGTTGATAACAAGCTCACCGACAAGATTCATTATGTTATCAAGATTTGTGGTACTCACCCGGATAGTTTCTTGTCGTTTTGATTCAGATGGCGATTTTGTGGAACTTGCCGATTCTGGATAGGAATCACTTGTGTCTATTTTTCTAATTTCCGGAGTTCTATGAAGTTTTGACTCTTGATCAGGATGTTCCTCTAAGTTTTCATCTAAAACATTAATTTCATCTGATTGTGATTCTTGATCAGGAAGTTTTTCGGATTTTTGTTCTAAGGTATTTGTTTGAGATTTTTCTAATGCTGAGTTAAAGCTTTCATCTTTTTCATTGTAAATAATATTGAATTTTTCAATTTCTGAAATTCTATCCATTAACCCTTCAACTTTAACACTGTCTCCTGAAAGAAACATAGAAAAGTGACCATCGAAACTGCTATCTATTTCATCCTCATGAGGGATTGTTTTAATAACTTTACATATATCCCTGAGAGATTCTATGATCAATGCCGCTCTCAAATCTTTTGCGACACAATCAGCAGAAAGATCTATATCCAAAGTAAGATTGTAATCTGCTGAATCACGAACACTTATGGTTTGCTGTTCATTGTGAGATTCTGGGTTGGAAGAAAAATTATTCGTTGAAGATTGTATGGATGCAGTTTCAGGAGATCGACTTTTATTCTTCATTGGCTTTTTAATACCAGAACTTCCCTGTTCACTATTCACCATGTTTTTATATTCATCAAAAGCTTCCAGAAGATCTTCTACTTTTACATTATCGTTATCTTCACCTTCAATTTTTTTAATCATTTCATTAATTCTGTCTACTGTTGAAAGCATGATGTCAATTAGGTCACTATCTATCTCTATATCTCCATTTTTTATGCCACTGAGAACTTCTTCCATACTATGGCATAGAGTTTCAAGTGACGTGTATCGAAGAAATCCAGCCATCCCTTTTATTGTATGCGTTACTCTAAATATCTCATTAATTGCTGCATTATCTCCGTTTTCTAAATCTACAAAAGATTGATTGTATATGTCAAGACACTCATAAAGTTCCTGAAGAAAATCATCTTTATAAGCTGCCATATCACTCTCCATTACATTTCACCCCCAGTCGGCTCACAATTTCCTCAGACATTTCGAAAATCGGTTTCACAATATCAATAGCTCCATTTTCAATTGCAGCCTTCGGCATTCCAAAAACAACACATGTATCTTCGCTGCATGCTATTGTAGAACCGCCTGCTTCCTTTATCATTCTAAACCCGTGAGCACCATCGATACCCATACCCGTAAGAATAGAGGCAACTATGTTTTTTCCATATACATTCACCATGCTTTCAGCTGTTACATCAATTGCCGGCATTACAGCATGAACCGGCTGGCTCTTTACAACTTTTATTCTAAATACATTCAGAGCCTTTCGAACCTGCATGTGGTAGCCACCGGGAGCTAAATAAACGACACCATTTTTTATTTTTTCATTATTGCTTGCTTCTTTTACTTCCAGCTCAGATAAGGAGTTTAGTCTTTCTGCCAGTTGCCCGCAAAAGTTGCCCTCCGGCATATGCTGGACGACAAAAACAGCTGCTGGCAAGTCCCCAGGGAGTCTTGGAATGACCTGTTCAAGAGAGGAAGGGCCACCTGTAGACGAGCCTATAAGAATCCCAAACTCCCCAGAACACTTCCAGTTTCTTCTAACAACTTCACCTTTAAACTTCCTCATGTTTAACAGTCTTAGTATATTGGGATTTGATTTGTGGATGCTTCTTATTTTAGTAATTAGCTCGTTCTCTACATCTTTTACAACATGGTTAGACTCAGGTTTTGTTGCAAAGTCTATTGCTCCGAGATGTAAAGCTTCCAATGCCTCTTTTGAGCCTTCTTTAGTTAGAGTACTAAACATGATGATAGGAACCGGATCTGAACTCATAATAGTTTTAACAGCTGTTAACCCATCCATAACTGGCATGTTAACATCCATTACAATTATATCAGGGTGTAATGCCTTCGCTTTTTCTACAGCTTCTTTCCCGTTAGAGGCATCTCCGACTATCTTTATATCCGGGCTACTAGCAAGCATGTTTCTTACTGACAATCTCATGAAGACAGAGTCGTCAACGATAAGAGTCCGAATCATGCTACCTCAAACTTCATTCACCAATAACTTTTTTTATTTCTTCAATAACCTTCGGTGCCTGGAAAGGTTTTATTATGTATCCCCTTGCTCCCAGTTTTATAGCTGTTTTTACTATCTTTTCCTGCCCGACAGCAGTGCACATAACTATTTTAGCATCCTTGTCAATAGATTTTATTTGTTTTAATGCATCAAGTCCTGTCATTTCAGGCATGACCACATCCATTGTGACGACATCTGGCTTGAGAACTTTATATTGTTCAATAGCTTGTTTTCCGTTTTCAGCTTCACCTGCTATGTCAAATCCAGCCCCAAAAAGTATATTTTTAAGAAGTTTTCTCATAAAAGCTGTATCATCAACAATCAACACTTTAGCCATATGAATCCCCCATAAATTATCTCTTAGAAATTTTATCAACCATGCTGACCCCACGTGGGGTCAACTCTATTTCTTTTCTAATTTTTACGATTTTAGCTAGTCCTGAATCAACAAGACGGTCATAATAACTATTTAGTTCATCTGTTGAGATTCCGATTATGTTCTCAATTGATGCAAAATCTACTCCGGAATATATCAACGTGAGAATTTGTGTTTCATTTTCAGATAAAGTAATTGAAGGTTTATGCTTTTCAAAAAGCCGCTGGAGGTAGTTTTCAAGCATTTCCAGAGTGCTTTCCGGACAAAGGACCAGGCTTGTTACTACATTACTCTTTTCAACATGAGAAAGGATAAGAACCATTCTCTGCTTCCCGCTGACATCCCTTACATCTTTATTAACGGATCCAAGATTTTCAATTGGGATTCTCTGCTGATTTTTTGTTGACAAAAACCAAAGTCCTTCGTCTGTTACGCTGAAATATCCTTTTTCCCACTGCACAGCCGACGACACAACACCGCCAATAGTAGCAGGTGATAGGAAATATACTGCAAACTTATCTGCTTTAAGGTTAAACGCAATATATCTGAAGACTTGCTGATGGATATTTTTCGGAAGTTGGATTATAATCTTAGTATCTTTTTTTATCTGGATACACCTAACATTATTTACATCAATTTCTTCCAAGTCTTCTATTTCCCCGAGGGAAATTTTTTGCTTACCTACGGTCAGGCTGTCATCGGTTACTACAAGTTCAGTATCCACCCACCCCTCAGTATAAATTTTTACAGGAGTTCGAAGGTGGACTTTATTTGTCATCCTTTTATCCCCTTCAGTTCTTCTTCGCTGAATAATTCCTTAAGGTCCATCAACGTAAGAAGTCCATCCTCAAGCTTTCCCACTCCCTTCAAGAACCTTGAATCGTCTTTTAAAGCTAAAAACCGGGGTATTTCTTCGATGTTATGGGAAGAAAGGTACTTAACTTCACTAACGCTGTCAACCATGACTCCTACAATAGCATTATTTAGTTCGATCACTATAATTCTCGTATTTTCATCATTTTTTTTCGGCTCTTTCCCAAGTTTCTTTCTGAGGTTAATAATGGCTGCAATTTGACCCCTGAGATTTAAAACTCCCTCTATATAGCCAGGTACATTTGGAATTCTGGTAATTTGAGTAGGCAGGATAATCTCCTTTACTTGAGAGATCTCAACCCCATATCTTTCTTCACCAAGACTGAAAACAATTACCTGAATTGTGCTGTCCACGTTTACAATTTGACTATGATAACTCATGTACAATCACCTTAAAGTTGGGCCAACAGAAGTTTTTTGCATTACATTAGCCCTGATTAGGTCAGCCCTATATCGACTTTCAGTATACCCTTAAATTCCCCTTTCTCTCGAAGCTTTTAGTTTTCCCAACTGAGTGTTGATTGGTCTTCTTTTCCACCGAAATGTTAAAGTTTTCCGTTAGTGTGTCGACTGTTTTCTGGGCAAGATTACTAACATTCTGTGCTGATTCAGTGACCTGCTGCAATGCAGCTGTCTGTTCTTGAATAGCAGCAGAGGTTTCTTCACTACTGGCAGCGTTTTCTTCAGCAGTTGATGCTGCCTCACTGATACTTTTATCGATACTCTCAATTTTCTCTAAACCATCTTCTGCAAGTCTATCCAGTTCGACAAGCATGGAACTTATTGTATTAACCGCATCGACAATTTCATGACTCTTATTCAGGACCTGTTTAATATTCTTGTTTCCTGTTTCGACACTTGTCTGTGCTTTGGCGATCGCTTCTGTCACTTTCTTTGTTTCTTTTTGGACGCTTGTAACAATCTGATTTATGTCATCAGTGCTTTTCCTCGAATCTGCAGCAAGTTTCCTGACCTCATCAGCAACAACTGCAAACCCCCTACCATGCTCTCCAGCTCTTGCTGCTTCAATTGCCGCGTTCAGTGCCAGAAGATTGGTCTGGTCAGCGATTGATTTGATTTTTCCTGTAACTGCACCAATATTATTGACAGCACTATCCAGCGATTGAACAATGCCTCCAAGCTTCGAAACTTCTGTAGCAAACTGTCCCAGGTCTTCTAAAGCCATATTGCCAAGACTTTGAGCTTCTTCGCCTGTCCTGCCCACCTGCGAAGCATAATGGGAAGATTTATTAGAAGATTGACTGAGCTTTCTGAAAATTTCCTGAGAAGCTCTTACATCTGAAGCCGCTGTGCCTGCATATCTAGAAAGGTTCTCTGCACCTGTTGAAATCTGCTCTGCAGCTGTTGAAATTTGCTGCATGCCTGTATTCATCTGGTTGGCGGCTTCTTCTGCTCGCTGAGCCTCTTCCAGAGTAAGAACCATATCTCCCAGGCCTTTTTCAAGAAGTAATTTCAGGTTGGTTACAAACCTGTTAAATTCATCAAAAGTCTTCCCAAACTCATCGTCCTTGGCTTTTTCCAAATGGACATCTAGATCTCCTTCCCTAACCTTTTTTATACCATTTCCAAGATCTATAAGACAATTGTTAGAGTAATCTAAAATGTTTTGAGCGGCTTTTTCTTCTTCTTTCCCCTTTGTCAGATCGGTTACGGTCGTGAAAACACCCAAAGAGGTACCAGAATCATCTGTTACAGGAACCGAAGAAACTATTGTAAATAACGGTTTATCTAAAACCTTAAACTTAACATAAGCCTCAAGGTTATGAACCGCTTTTCCACTTTCCAGAACTTTTTCAGTGGTAGTTTTGGAATCAGTCTCTAAGAAATCCCGAATCTGCATGCCAATGGCTTGATCTACACTTTTAAACTTGTGTATTTCTAAGAAATAATCATTCACATGTTTTATTTTTCCTGACATATCTACATAAAAAGCAAATGATGGTTTGGGTATACTGCTAATGAGCGACTTTTGAGAGTCTTCCCTTTTTTTGATTTGAGCAGTTAAGTCTATAAAGACTCCTTCGATAAAGGCCAGATTTCCTCTCTCATCGTTCACGAAATGACCTTTTTCGAGAATAAATACAGTATCGCCATCTGATTTTTTGATCCTGTATTCAACTAGATAGGAAGTTTTATTTTTCTGTGCTTTCTCTATAATTTTTTCTACTATTTTAAGATCCTCTGGAAAAGTGATATCAGACCAGGGTAATTCACCACTGGTAAAATCCCTTGGGGAATAACCAGTTAATTTCTCAACGTTTTTATTTATGTAATCCATCTTCCATATTGCTTTACTCGAAACTTTAAAAACAGTTATGGGAAGATTATCTATAATCCAGTTGATTCCATTTTCCTCTGAATCAACATCCTTAGCTAAATTATTTGTGAAGCTGCTTCGCATAGATTTGTCTATATCAGCATCAGTTGAGGTCATTTTTCGCCACTCTCCCTAAGTAGATATATATTAACTATATGTATAATTATAAGAAGTATTTAAATTTATAGGTGAGACAAAAACCTTCTGTCCGGCTAAGGATTCAAGATACTTATCCAGTTTCTATAATGGATATAAAAGTAGACGAATAAATTCAGTATATGCAGATAGTTTGAAAATATTTTTTAAAATAGAGATTCTCAAATAAATCGATTCTTATGTATATGCTACCCATTTGTACATGTTTTTTATTCACAAGCTGTAAATCAGATTCTCTACAGGATTTTATATAGCCGAATTTGCTGTCGTATACATCTGACAATTAACTAAAAATTATTTTATCGCAAATTCACGATGACTTTTTTGTTTACTTATTCTTTGGTAAACCATTAATAAGTCTTGGACTTCATTCAAAATGATTTAAAATTGTATTCTTATGAGGAGCTATGAAGCGTTTACTTATGCCAGCAAATGAAGAATCCAATTGAAATATCATCCTAAGTGTTAATTTTTTCATTTGAGATCTCACACGCAAATTTTTACAAGGATGGGCATTGCCTCTCTCTCAAATCAAACATGGCATATTTTTTTCTAGAAGTTGATTCAGATAGGTTTTCTACAAGGCCTGCATATTGAGAGATTGAGTACAAAAACAATTTGATGAAGATTGGTAGCTTCATTCTATTTTTATTTTTTTACTTATTTCGTTAATTATTTTTTATAAACTAGTTGATTCCAAAAATTAAGTTATTTATCAGAATCTCGCGGTTTGAGTAATCAATCGAGTTCCTGAATAAAAGTAATCCTTGTAAAATCTTGATAATTAAATAAAACGGATTTCGGGATAAGTTCAGATGCATCTTGCACAAGCATAAGAAAACAGCTAATTTTATGGAAAGAAAACAAAAAATCTATTTATTTAATCGAAGAGTTAAGCCTGAAAGGTATGAAAAATCTACAAATATACGGAACTCCTCCTTTTAATCTTGCTGTTATCCATGGAGGCCCAGGAGCTTGTGGAGAGATGGCTCCGGTTGCCAGGGAGCTATTTTATCTTGGGGGAGTGCTTGAACCTTTTCAAACAGCCTTAACTATTGAGGGCCAGATCAGGGAGCTCAGAGATCTTCTGGAAGAATATGGGTCGATTCCGATAATATTAATTGGCTTTTCCTGGGGGGCAATGCTCAGTTTCATTTTTACTGCTCGGTACCCACAATTCGTAAAAAAACTCATACTTATCGGGAGCGGCCCCTATGAAGAAAAGTATGCTGCAAATATAATGAAAACACGGATAAGCCGACTCGGAAAAAATGATTTGGAAAATTTCCTTCGGCTGACTGAAACTCTGGATGACCCATCAGTTAAAAACAAGAACGAGGCCCTATGCAGCTTTGGGAAATTAATGTCGAAGGCAGACAGCTATGATCCTCTTCCCCAAGAGGATGAACTGCTTGACTGCAGATACAAAGTTTTCAAAGGTGTGTGGGAAGAAGCTAGAGATTTGAGGCGAAGCGGAAAATTGCTTGGACTAGGAAGTAAAATTCAATGCCAGGTAGTAGCGATCCATGGAGATTATGACCCACATCCTTCTGAAGGAGTTCGTGACCCCCTTTCCGGGTCTTTGAAGGATTTCAAGTTCATTCTGCTGAAAAAATGTGGACACAAGCCTTGGATTGAGCGAGAAGCCAATGAGAAGTTTTATAAGATTCTTAAACAGGAAATTAAGCAATAAACGAATTCCCTTCTGAAATCCGTTTTACAGCTATCTAATTTATTTTTTAGCATAGTATTTGAAGGAAAAGTGAGAAGCTTGATAGAACATTCACAGTTAATCTATTTTATTGCAGCCTCTGCAGCCCTAACGATCCTACCGGGCCCTGATATTCTATTTGTGCTCACCCAGAGCTTATCACAGGGGAAAAAAGCAGGAATTGCAACGGCATCGGGCCTATGTACTGGTGTACTTGTTCATACTACCGCAGCAGCACTCGGAATTTCTGCTCTTGTATATAAATCAGCTCTGGCCTTTGAGCTCATAAAATATGCTGGTGCAGCCTATCTGCTCTATCTTGCCTGGCATGCCTTAAAAGAAAACGATGAGTTGTTATCTTCCGCTCCGCTCCGGGAAAACAATACCTTTGCCCTTTACAGGCGGGGGATCTTTATGAATGTTTTAAATCCTAAAGTGGCCCTTTTCTTCCTTGCATTCCTTCCCCAATTCGCAAATGTAGAATCAGGAAATGTTCCGATGCAAATGATATTTCTTGGAATAATATTTATGGCCCAAGCCTGGCTGATTTTTTCAGCAATTTCGATTTTTGCCGGAGTCATCGGTGATAAAATAACACAAAAACCAGGAATTAGCAAGTACATTAACTGGGGAAAAGTGGGAATATTCACGGTAATTGGAGTAAAACTCGCACTATCTCATAAATGAAATCGAAAAAAGAACTGATAAAAACCCTCAGAAATAGTATTAAGGGATAGAGATAGAGATCCAAAGATTGCATAAAGATTCAAGGATGAGTAGGGATCCAGAGTCTATTAACTTTTTTGCACGGATATCTATAAATTTTTATTATCAGTATGGTTGGTATAAACGTTATGTAAGAAATAGATTTGTCTCACTTGTGTTCTTGGAGTCGTTTTAACAATTGATAGGTTACGGCTGATTGACTTAACTGCTTTACTTTGGTTGTACTAATATAGAAATGCTCAGTTACTTTTTTAGTTAAACAAATAGGAATTAACAAGTGTCCTATATAATAATACATTTTTATTTCGAATGTTTTATATATAGATAATCTAATCTTAGTTATCAAATTCATTCCTTTGTTTGCCTGCAAAGTAAAGTACAAATTTATCAATACATGAGTATCTCCAAAGAGGTTCCTTGATTAATTCGAAAAATCTGGTTTAATATTAAATTCTGTATATAGTACAAATTCACAAAAAATCCGAAATTGATGAATTACTGCTTAGATTCTTTTTTTGCAACAAAAGAAACAGATTTTGAAACATGAATTGGGAAACCTCATGTATACGGAGTTTCCGGAGGATTTCTTGGCAAAAAAGAGAAGTGTTCCTTATGACAACTGACGAAGAAATTGCTCAATTGGGTAAAGAAACTGAAATCCTGTGTCAAAACCTAGAATGTTCACGCGATAGTATATTTTAAGGTAGAAGGAAAAGCTATCATAAAGCGTGGAAAATACAGGACTGGACACCAGAGATATCAATGTAAGCATTGTGGAAAATTTTTTATGGATACAATTGGCACAGCTTTTTATCGCAAACATTTATCCAAAGATGAAATCAGACTAATATATCGTCTTTATCTTGAAAAAAATGGGATACGGAGTATTGAACGAATAACATGTCACCACAGGGACACAATAAGCCATCTGATAAGAGATACGGTAAGAAATGAAAAAATGGAGAAATATCTGGTCAAAGAAATTGGGTTGACAGCTAATGAATGCGAGAAATTATGGACTATTTTAGAGAAAAAAAGGCATATATACCTGAAGTCAACTGTAGTGTGCCTGATTCTCTGTAAAATTTGCTCTACGCCTCTTAACTCATCTTTTTCAAGTACTCTTTCAGAATTGTATACCTGCCTCCTATAATTCAGTCCTTATTTTTCTAAATAAGTATTGAGACCCCTATCTTCTATATGTAAAAATGAATTAATCTTGATCCAGCACCCTATTTTAGGTGAAAGGAGAGAATACAGAACCATATATTTACAAAACGTTCGATAAAAACGTTCGATATTCTGCCTCATAAAGCTGTAGAATTGGAATCATGTAAAGCCAGGTTTTTGATGTGTCTAATGTAAATAGAAAGGTCTCAAGTTACTGATGGCATTAGTTTACTCTTTCGGATTCAATAGTAATGAAGACAGGTAATACTTATGTATCTATATATGTCTTTATATAATTATTGACGTATCTTTTGGAGAATTTCTATCTTTGTTTAATAGAAATTCTCCAAAAATTAACTGAGTAAAATAAATATATTAGTAAAACAACTACTTATTGATAAAATTATGTTAGTTAACGATCTACAGGAAGTTGTGTGTCCAAACCCCGAATGTGAATATTATCTCAAGATAGAAGGGAATGCCATCATAAAACGTGGAAAATACAGGACCGGACATCAGAGATATAATTGCAAACATTGCGGGAAATTCTTTATGGATACAGTTGGCACAGCTATTTATCGTAAACACTTGCCCAACGATGAGATAAAGCTGATATATCGCCTTTATCTTGAAAAAAATGGGATACGAAGTATTGAACGGGTAACAGGGCACCACAGGGATACAATAAGTAATCTGCTAAAGGGCACAGTGAGAAACGAAAAAACAGAGGAATATCTGGTTAAACATATTGGGTTGACAGCTAATGAATGCGAGAAATTGTGGGCACTTTTAGACAAAAAAAGAAATCCTTCGCCGAAATCAGCTTAATTAGTATTGGTTTATCAAGTGGTTCATATTTGGTACTCGATTTCTAAATGGCTGAAGTTTCTCACTTATTGCTCGAAATCGATGGGCTTTAGCTACGGCTAAGCAAGGGATCAGAAAGACTGGAGAATACCTCAAGATTTCTGGAGTAGTACCAACTGGTTTACTGCATAGAGGTTAAAATAAAAAGAAAATCGAGAAAAAGAGAATGAAGAGATTGATTCTTAATCAATCGCATGGATTCTAATTAAATTATATAATCTAGAGCTTCGATTCCAAAATACATTCACAAACCTGCACTTTTAAATCTGTCCTTGATCAATGAGTTCTTCCTTCATTATGGATTCATTTTGAAATCGATACACTAGTGCTGAGTCAACAGTAAAATGTCGTATAAAATCGATTGTAACTACTCAGAACTGTTTAATCACTGAGGGATGACGCGACACTAGTCAGTAGTGTATTCTTGTCTTTTCCTAAACGTTTCTGCACTCTTACTATTAACTGGGATTTGTAATCTGTTTTTAAACTTAATAAGAGAGGCTCTATAAAGAATTGTGAAGTTATCAATTCAATCTGATTAATTAAATATTTCCTAATTAGAGATATACATTAATTAGCTATAATGTAAAATACAATTTTCAAAAAGCATATGAGGCATGCAAATATACATTTAGAGAGGAAATTAAAACGATCCTGTAAGGGATAAGTCAAAATTCATGCTGGGTAAAGCTACATAAGTACAGAGGTTATTGTACAGGTTTTAGATTATTGATGGGGGGTTTGCATGATATTTGAACGCATTAAATCTGAAGGTCTGGCTCATCTGTCCTACTTTATTGGCTCGGAAGGTGAAGCCTTAGTTATTGACCCTCGAAGGGATTGTCAGGTCTATATTGACCTTGCTCGAAGAGAGGGCATGAAGATAAAATATATTTTTGAGACTCACAGAAATGAGGACTATGTAATAGGCTCTCTGGAACTGAGGAATCCCACACATGCAGAAGTTTACCATGGTAGAGGTGTGGATTTTAAATACGGAAATTACCTGGATGATGGTCAGGAGTTTATTTTAGGCTCAATGAAACTGACTGCTTTAAGAACCCCAGGCCATACCGATGAAAGTATGTCCTATATCCTGGCAGATCTTGATACAGGGGAAGAACCTATTATGGTTTTTACAGGAGATACTCTATTCATAGGTGATGTCGGAAGAACCGATCTTTATGGCCCGGAGGAAGTTCCAAGGCTGGCATCAAACCTATATGACAGTATTTTTAACAAAATACTTCCTCTGGGAGATGAAGTAATACTCTGTCCTGCGCATGGAGCAGGTTCTGCTTGCGGGGGTGCTATCGCTAAAAGAGAGTATAGTACCCTTGGACTGGAACGTATCCAGAATCCTGTTCTTCAGAAAACTGAGAAAGAGGAGTTTGTAAAGTACAAGGTTGAAGAACAACTCGAGTTTCCGCCTTACTTCCAGAAAATGGAGGAATATAACCTGCAGGGTCCACCCTTATTGAAGAACTTGCCGGTTCCCGAACTGTTTTCGCCAGAAGAATTCAAAACAGAGATGGAAAAAGGGGCCATAGTTGTGGACACACGCATGCCGCATTCCTTTGGAGGAGCACATATAAGGGATACCTATAGTATCTGGCTAGGGGGTGTTCCTTCCTTTGCTGGCTGGGTGCTTCCTTATGATAAGCCAATACTTCTGGTGCTGGAAGAGAAGGAGCAGCTGGAAACTGTTGTCAGATATTTGATCAGGGTGGGTTATGATAATATAGCAGGTTTTCTAAATGGCGGAATTCCAGCCTGGTACATTAAAGCTTTACCGATAGATAAATTAAGTCTTATATCTGTTCATGATCTGAAAGGCAAACTGGAGAACGGAGAAGAGATGATACTTCTCGATGTGAGAAGCAAGAAGGAATGGGATAAAGGACACATTGATGAAGCCAGAAACATATATGTTGGCCATCTGGAAAAGCGCCTGAATGAAATTCCAAAAGATTGTCCTGTAATTGTTTATTGTGGTACTTCCAGACGTTCCAATATAGCGGCTTCAATTTTAAAAAAGAATGGCTTTAGTAGAGTATATAATGTACTTGGAAGCATGGCCGCCTGGAAAAACGCTGGGTATGATGTGACAAAATAAGTATGACTAATTTATGAATTAATTCATAAGTTCAGTATTACTTTTCCATTGTTACTCACAGGTTGCATTATTATTTGCAATCTTCCAAATTCTTTTTGACAATTCTGAATACTGGGATTTTGGGTCACCTGTTTTCTGGATTAAGACATTGTTATATTGAGAGTATTCTATTATGAACCAAAAATCCAGAAGTAAGTAGTCAATGAATCACTTAAAGGTGAGTTGAATGGATTTTAGAAAATCCCCAGTTACTAAATCAATTGCCATATTTAATCAGCATGAATAAAATGTTAAGGGATATCTCAGGGATTTTCCTTTTAAAGGGATGGAAACAGAAGAATAAGCAAGATGTTGTGCTTATAGATGAAAATACGATTCCTGATATTCTTAGAATTCAGTCTGAAGGATTTGAGAACAAACAGGAGGACGAGATAATAAGATATTCAAAGCGCTTTAGAAAAACATTTTATGTAATTAAGAACTAGAAAAAAGTCGTCGGCTATTGCATACACTACCTGAAACCAATAATTTCTTCCACAGGCTTCAGGAAGCAATCCGTAATGTATTCAATTGCAACAGATACAAATTTCAGAGGGAAGGATTTTGATAAGAAATTACTGAAAGAGAGTATCGAAGAGATGAAACTAAACAAAGTGTCATCGATTCTTTTGTATGTAAATGCAAAAAATGTTCCTGCCATACGGTTGTATGAAAGAACAGGCTTTGTAATAATTGATCAAATAGATGACATATGTGGTCCGAAAGAAAAATGTTATAAAATGAAACTGACACTTACTTAATTTCCTTCTGCATATGTTTCAGAAAGCACTCCTTCTGTATGTAATGGTTTCCTTATATCATTCACTTAATCCCTAAACTTAACATTATATTCCAGAGAGCTATTTCCTGAACCGCTCATAATGTCTGAAATATACCCTTTTCTGTTTATTAATATCTTTTTTCGAAGGAATATCTAATTTTTGCATTTGTAAAATCGGAATTTTTCCGTATTGCCATAAAGACACTTTGGAGATCCAGTACCGTATACAATAAAAGCATCTCTTTTATATTATAAAATGATTTATATATTAAAACATATAAGGATAATTGGCAAGGACAATGAATGAGGACATCCCTTAATTGTCAATGAGAAACAGAAAATTAATTCACTAGTTATTTAAAAAAGAAAAAAATGGTTGATATGTCCAAATGCGAATACGCCCCAAAATGTGCTGCGTATCGAGATAATTCATACACATGCACAAAAGAATTGGATAAGTGCTATTGTGGAATCTATAGACAGTTCATAAAAGGGTCTATTAAAGTGTATAGTCAAGGTTGAGACAGTTCATAAACGTTGTTGCCAGTTTTTCCGGCTAGTTATTATAGCCCTTTTCTTTAAATCAGCGACCTCATATACACCTTTAATTGTAAATTATGGATTCCTCTTATTTCCGACAGTTTTTGGCCCTTTCGTTTAGTTTTTTGATTCTGTCGTTTAGTTTTTGATTCTGTCGTTTAGTTTTTGGCTCAGTCTTTAGCGTTTGACCTTTTCGTTTAGTGTTTTGGCCCGCCTGTTAGTGTTTTGATCCTATCGTCTGCGTTTTAAGCTCTTAGAGGTCATAATGTGAATTATTAACACTTTTGAACTTAATTTCCAGATAGAGATGGATGACCTTAAGGAACTTCCAATTTAAGGATCAAATAAGTTATGAGCTCATTCCAAAACCAATTTTATTTCCAAATTAATAAGAGTTTCAGAACGACTCTCCTAATCAGGAGATCGATTGGTTATTCCATATTAGATATTTAGGGACTTAATTCCGATTTTGGGATAAGCCATTATTAATTATAAGAAGAAATCGTTCTATTGAATATATGTATTTTCCACTTATATAGAATAACATTGGTAGTTTAAATTCAGACATATTAATAAAAAACAAAAACGTCTTCCAAAGCAATTTAGAAAATTCATTTATGTGAGTTTTACACATCTACTCACATTGAGGGATTTAAAATATCAAACGTGTAATAATGGACAAAGTGAAATAATCAAATACATTTTGAATTTTAAAGCGAGAATCATTAGCTTCTGTGAGTCGAACAAGCCCAAACCCAACCAGCGGATCCAGCAGGTGCCTACAAATTCGCAGCTGACTCTCAAGTTAAGTAAAAATTAAGGCTGTGGGAAGTGGGGGAGGAATCAGGTTCGAATCGCGGCTGACCAGTAGCGCGTTGGGCAGCAATTCTTAGCCACCGCGCTAACAAGGTGTCTTAAATAGTGAGCCAATCCTAAAACTCAAGAAAGTAATCTGAAAAACTCTTAATGATCAGAATACAATGGGTTCTGGAATAAGCTCGACTAATAGGGGGGTTAACATGAATAATATCCAGAAACTAAAAGAAATGCCTGTTAATGAGTTGTTACAGGAATTAAGAGTCCGTGAAGCGAAAACAGTAGAAACTGGTCTGACTGTGCCAGTGGAACCGAGCGAAAAACTTCGGGAGTTCGACGATGCAACCATTGTCAAGGCTCTTAAAGAAAACCAGAAGGTAATCTATGAAGTTGATAACCGTGTAGACGTGTGCGATCTTCCCGCCGGGCCGGATATGGATGATGCAGACAGTGTAGTTGCCCTCTTCAGAGCTTCGAAAGTGATTGACAATGGAGATGGCACTTCCGCATTGCAAATCGAAAACTTTGGTACAGCTCGCAACTTGTGCACTGAAGAGCGCTTCCGGAACCAGCCAATAGGGGCTTTCTGTTCCGGATTTCTCGTTGCACCGGATATCATCGCCACGGCTGGGCACTGTGTGAATGCCGGCAACGTAAATAATATTTGCTTCGTTTTTGGATTCCGTATGCGCGATTCGAACACTGCGGAAACTGTCATTAATAATACGGAAATCTACCGCGGTGCAGAGCTCATAGGGCGACAGGAGGTAGGAAACGGGCCAGACTGGGCACTTGTGCGCATCGATCGCCCAGTCACTAACCACCGTATCGTCAAGATCAGGCGGGATACAAAAATAAGTGATACTCAAACATTGCATGTGATCGGACATCCCACTGGCTTGCCGACAAAATTTGCTGGAGGGGCATCGGTTCGTGACAACCTGCCAAATGCTTTTTTTATAGCAAATCTCGACACTTACGGAGGTAACTCGGGGTCACCGGTTTTTAACAGCGAAACTCACGAGGTTGAAGGCATTCTTGTCCGGGGTGAAACAGACTTCGTCAGGAAGGGCACCTGCAATGTATCCCTCGTTTGCCCAAGTACAGGATGCCGGGGAGAGGATTGTACCCGAACTACCGAGTTTCAGCAACTTATCCCACAGCCAACCATCCGTGAACAGCCTATTACGCGTTGAGGAAATCAGCTTTGGCAGTCCAGGAAACTGAATTGATTGCCGCATTGGAAAACGTCTGGCCTCCTCCGGGCTGATTCTGGACCCAACTTTGTCTACGGTCCATTCTTCCTGAACTAACGCGGAAGAATCACTTACGTTAGCCAAAATGTCTTGGGGGCAAGCAAACGATAAAGATTATCGGTTTCCTTGATCCTACAATACGAATTGACACCGTGCTCAGCCTCCCCTTTGAGGGTTGTACTACCACTGTGTCAATCTCGGTAGCCATGACCATAGCCCTGGTAGGCTTATAATCGTCAAATGAATAGAAGCGTGCGCTATGTCACTCTCAACTGTTGATTTTCAGGTTTTCGAAAAAAAGACAGCTTCTGCAATTGACAGTGTCAGGTCTCTTGACGAGATCGAAGCCTGGCTCAAATCGCAGCAGGGCGTAAAATCAGTGCAACTGGCAGATTATCTCTTGAAATCGTACCCACCTCAACGCGATTTTATTGTGGAGTTCAGCATGCAGGACGGCTCAACGGTCAAAAAGATCGTCAATATCTTTGATCTGGGCAACCAGCAATTTAAGTTCAACAAACTGCGCGATCAGTAATAACCACTTTACGCATTTGATAGCTATGTTGCTTCACGGATCCTCTCGAAAGAAATAACCTCTTACAAACCAAAGCTTTCTTTGCCGCTTAACAAATCGCTCTTCGAAAGGCGCTACACGTAAAATATTTTAATTCATAAGTCGACCTGCCAAGGGGTAGGGGTAAAGCACTTATAGTAGTATAATTGACTGATTAGTCAATTATAAAGATCAAATATGAAAAAACAGGTTACGGACAAGAGAACAACAATCATGAAAGCAGCCCTGAAACTCTTTACTGAAAGAGGCTTTCATGGTACATCCACTGCGCAGATCTCAAGAGAAGCAGGTGTAGCCACAGGCACCCTTTTTAACTACTTTCCTACGAAAGAAGACCTTAAATAGCTTATTTTGAGGTTAAAGGTAAGTTAAGC
Source organism: uncultured Methanosarcinaceae archaeon (assembly GCA_963722085.1). Taxonomy (GTDB): domain Archaea; phylum Halobacteriota; class Methanosarcinia; order Methanosarcinales; family Methanosarcinaceae; genus Methanosarcina. The sequence goes on from CAVRNH010000052.1 coordinate 61,518, forward strand.
CGCAGTATGGGAAAAGGAATTGAGACCGAAATACCTTCCAGGAAAAACTGAGTAGATTATGGTCAAATTTAATTAATTGGGGTGTGGACAACCAGGAGGAGTTCTTTTTGTCGGACAGTTCTGTTCATCCCCTTAACTAACAAAATTTACACGTGACGAAGTGATGAAGGACCTTATATCTGGCTTCGTAATCTTGTGAATGAAGGGATAAAAGGGAAGTTAAGGACTTTTCCACGGAGTTGACCATAGCAATGTTTCATCAGGGCAGTAGGGAAGAAGGAGATTGAGACCGGATCAAAATGTCTTCGCACGGAAAAACTAGAGAAGGGATTAATGGTCTGGAAGGTCCAGTTAATAATATTGGGTGTGGACAACCAGGAGTCGTTTCTTTTTGTGCGGATAGTTCTCGATATGAGTGACCAGTCCTTAGGTGAAAGGAACAACAAAATTATTTACACATTGAAGAAGTGATGAAGAAAGATTATAGGAGAGCGAACGATGCTGTACAGAAAAGTGCCAAAGAATGGAGATGAGCTTTCAATACTGGGATTCGGGTGCATGCGCCTCCCAGTTAAAGAAAATGGTACTATAGATGAGGAAAGGGCCACAAGGCAGGTGCGCTATGCAATAGATCATGGCGTAAATTACGTTGATACGGCCTGGCCCTATCATATGGGAGAGAGCGAGCCCTTTTTAGGCCGCGCTCTTGCTGACGGATATCGGGAAAAGGTTAAAATTGCCACAAAACTCCCGTCCTGGCTTGTAGAAAGCCGTGAGGATATGGATAAATTCCTGAATTCCCAGCTGGAAAGACTCCGGACAGACCATATTGATTATTACCTTATCCACGGTCTTTCAGGAGAAATCTGGGATAAAATGGAAGCTTTTGGCGTGATGGATTTCCTTGAGAAAGCAAAAATTGATGGGCGAATTATTAATGCAGGTTTTTCCTTCCATGGGTCAGGTGAAGACTTCAAGCGGATTGTAGATGCATATCCCTGGATTTTCTGCCAGATCCAGTACAACTTCATGGACGAAATGGACCAGGCAGGAACTGAGGGGCTTAAATATGCAGCTGCGGAGGATCTGGGCGTAATCGTAATGGAACCTCTTCTTGGAGGGAACCTGGCCAATTCAGTACCTCCGGAAGTGGAAGAAATCTGGAACGAAGCATCAATTAAGCGTACACCCGCTGAATGGGCACTCCGCTGGGTGTGGAACCATCCAGAAGTTACAGTTGTGCTTTCAGGCATGAATGAGGAAGCCCAGGTAGAAGAAAACCTGAAAATAGCAGGTGAAGCCTACCCGAACTCCCTGACTGAAGCCGAAGTACAGCTTGTTAGTAGAGTTGAGCAAAAATACCGTCAGCTTATGAAAATTGGCTGTACAGGTTGTCAGTATTGCCTCCCCTGCCCTTCAGGAGTTAACATCCCTGAGTGCTTCAGTATTTACAATAACCTGCACATGTTCGGGAATAAGGATAACGCCAAATTCACGTATGCAATCAGGATGAGCGGAGTGTTCACAAATACCGAACCAGGAGGATTTGCTTCTCAGTGCATTGAGTGCGGTCAATGCATGGAAATATGTCCCCAAAGTTTGAAAATACCTGATCTTCTCAAAGCTGTGGCAGAGGAGCTGGAGGGGCCTGACCTGGAACAAAGGATGGCTATGGCTAAGCAACTGTTCAAGAAAAAATAATTCCAGAGAAAATCTGCGAACTGAGTAATTGAGTTAAATATACCATTTGCTGACCGAAAATAGTAGGATAAGAGTAATACTCAATTGGATAACAGCTAGAATAATAACCAAATATAGTAGCCAAATATAGTAGCCAAATATTGTAGCCAAGTATAGTAGCCAAATATAGTAGCCAAATATTGTAGCCAAATATAGTAGCCAAACTAATAAAAATTAGGACTTATGCATTATAAGTACAAAATCAAGTACAATAGACTTTATTGTTAAAGTGCTTTATCATACTTAAAATGCTTTATCATACTTAAAGTTTAATGCTATCAAATCGATCGATTTCTAGCTCAACTGCGTAAGTCCTATAAAGCATTAGTAAAGCTCTTTTTTATTAACCCGTGTGGCGAGTTGTTCGCTATCGATAGGTTTCGGGATCAAGTCCCAAAAGTACACGGAGAAAATAACTTAAAGTATTGTGTAAACGTTGTTTTAATTAGCACCAGTGGCCATATAATAATAATAATAATAATAATAATAATAATAATAATAATAATAATAAACGTGGTCTATTAATAGACTCATGTCTTATAAAACCAGTACATCGATTCCAAAGTATATCAATATTAAATTTTGAATTTAAATTAAGGAAGGACGAATATAGGGCACTCACAATAAACCCTGCTTTCGGCAGGTCGACATTAGAGTTTAGATTAATTATTCTGATATCGTTTTTTGAACATTCATAAATGTACATTAGATCTAAGGCTGGTTAACATGTGGCTCAACTCCCACGGCATATATAAGCAATGAAACATTTTTGCAAGAAAATTTAGCATAAGAAACTAATGTCTTACCAGCAATTCCCGTTTTGAACAAAAACACATGCTAGAGATGGTTAAATATTTTAATATTTCGTAATAACTTTATTGCACTGTCAACATTTACAGAATACGAATCAAAGGCACGTTTTGAATATTGAATGCAAAGAATGAAATGAATTATAACATCAAATTCTTTAAAAAGCTACTTACAGATGAAAAGAATTTACAGGAACTGCCTCTTATTTTAGCTTCTCAATCAAAAAGGTTTGAAATTATAAGGCCAGTATTTGTTGGTTTTTCTTGTAAGTGAGAGCGTCGGAAAGGTCTTGAGTCTATAACTAACCTCACACAGTCATTGAACTCAACTCCATAAATCGGCATCATGTAAAATTATAAAATTTATTAAAGATGAAAAAATGAGTCAAAAGTTGGATAATCGTGTACTTTTCCGACGCTCTCCGAATAGAAGAAATCAGTATAAATAAAAATGATTACGAAATATAAAAATATTAAACCTTCGTCTGCATGTGTTTTTGTTCAAAACGGGAATTGCTGATGTCTTACTAATGTAAACCCAACAAATACACACAAATTGGCACACCATTTCAAAAGCGCCATCAGTGAAAATTATCAAATTTAATCGACCTGCCGAGAGTAGGATAAACCGCTGAAAGCGCGGAAAACGCGGAATAAAGAGAACATGGGCATAGTTCTTCCGCGCTTTCCGTGTTTTCCGTAGTTATAAAAGTGTAGAACAAGTTTTTTCTTGCCTTCCTTTGTCCAACACTTATAAACCGAATAACTCTAACTTAAGTATTTGTAATTGTAACTGTAATCAGTTCCTGAATCATGCATCTATTTTTGAATCGAAGCACTAGAATGTACCTAACTTTTCTTAACGGTTTTACTGCGGGTATTATGTGGCGTTAGAATTTGTACTGGCGGGCTAGGGCAAGGTCGACAGGATTATTGGGGGAAGGAAATATAATGTATGATTTATATTTTTAAGTATATATTGATTACAAAATCAGGAAGAAAATGTATATTCTGAAAGTGCCGTTAAGCGGCGACGTGTTCAAGAAAAACTGTCACCTACGTCAGTCTGTGTGAATGAGTTTGTTACTCGAGTGAGAGGGAGGAATCAATTAACTACGATATGAGTTTATTAGAAATTTTCTTTGGTAAAAAATTGAATAGGAAGGAGTGTGTTTAACTATGGCAAAAACGATAGATGCAGAAAAATTCAATCAGTTATACGAAAGTGGGCTTAACGACAGTCAAATTGCCCGCGAATTGGGTTCAAATGTTGTCACTATCTGGAAGTTCAGATACAAGCTTGGGCTGCCAGTGGTCAAGGAAAGAAAACAATATAATGATGCCGTCTTGATGGAACTCTATCCAGATGGATATGACGATTGTCAAATTGCGAAAAAACTTAATGCTACTCTGGGGATCGCATGCCGGTGGCGAAAACTACATAGGATGCCCGCTCATACACCTCCAAAAGTAAATGGATACTCGTTAGAAAAGGATTATGAGAGGATATTGTCTGGTGAAAGTGTCGATAATCTTATTCCTCTACATGCCAAGCACATAGCAGTTTTTAGAAAAATTGAAGGCAAGGACATGACGATGGGTGACAAAGTAAAGACTACTGACTTACCTGTCCATGCTATAAGACTATTAACAAAGGTCTACAATCACCACGTTTGGCGTTAATTTCAGTAGTTCACTAATTTTCACTTTTCCTTAAATGACGTCTTTCGATACATATATAGTGAAAACGCCGCCATATGTCTCTTTTATCATCTAAATCTGGATATAGCCCTAAAATTGAATTAAAGTCAAAAGAATGTATTGATTCAGTATTACAACCTCTCATAGATCATGTAACCATTAAAATCAATGGTTCACTTACAAGTGAAGACATTTTTCGTACTGTTGTGAATATGGCAGTCAACAAGACTTCTGTTCACTCTGTTTCAAGCAGTACCAAAATGTTGCATGTGAAACATCCATACGTAACCATCTTAAAAAATCAGACATAAAAAAGCTTTAATCGAATGAAAAGATTCTCCTTCAAAATCCAATAAAACCCTGAAAACAGGTAAGAGCTATGAATTTGCTGTTGACTTCACCAATGATTCTTATTACGGAAAAAAGGATCCATCTTGTAAAAAATACGTGATACGTGGACAGGCTAAAAAGTCGACAAACTCTTTTTACTCCTACATATCCCTCTACATCAGTAACAAGAACGAAAGGTTTTCTGTATCTGTTCTTCATGCAGAAAAGAAAAAACAAAAGTTGAATACCCTTCCTATTTTATCGACCTTATTAAAAGACTGAATTCTAAAATTAAGGTTCTTTGCCTGGATAGAGAATTCTATTCCATAGACGTGTTTGAATTTTTGCAAAATAATAAAATTCCATATATAGTTCCAGTTGTTGAGAAAGGAAAGCAGATGAAGCAGATCCTTAAATGAAATAAGGCACGCAGTGAATAATATGTTATGAAGAATTCCACAAACAGATTCTTTTGAATATTGTCATTGATGTCAAGTATCTAAAAGGAAAAAGAGGGAAAAAGGGACGTGAGAATCTTGGTTTTGTGGTTTTTGGAGTAAAATGGACTCCAAGAAAGGTCAGTACGGTTTACAGAAGAAGGTTTGCTATTGAGTCATCATACTGGATGAGGAATGTTGTTAAACCAGGAACCTCATCTAAAGATGCTATTATCAGGTACTTTTATGCGCTGATATCTTTTCTTCTGAAAAATATATGTGTATACATTCAGAAAAAGCATTTTACGATTGTAAAAAGAGGACCTAAGGTAGATGGAGACAAGTTCAGATTTGATATGCTTGTACTTCTCGTTGAGGAATGGCAAACGGAAATTAAGGGTTAGGAAAGTAGTGGGGTGTCTAAGGTAAATGGAAATAAATAGAGGAAAGAGATTTTAGCTAACTACTGAATTTAAGAAAGAGCCCAAAGGCACTGGATCCATTCACTGTATCCCCAAATACAGTCACTCCAAATTATGCTCCCCCAAGCATATTGGTCCGAAGAAGGATCAACGGCCTTCAGGCGATTCTTTTATATATAGATGATTCCCCAGTTCCCAACTCCAGAGTATAATAATATCCTAAATTATTTTAAATTAATTATACAAAAAATTGGTATCCTCTTCAAATTCGAGGGTAAATTTTCCAACATTGAACACTCTAAGGAATTTATAGATACAGTAACGAAGTTAAACATGTTATCCAAGCATGTTTTTCATACTTCTCTAAATTCTTGAAAAGTTTTCATTAATAAGAAATTTGCTTTTTACCCTCGAATTTGAAGAGGATACAAAAATTGTTTTTAAGCAAAAGAGACTTCCAGATGAAAACTTTCAATGCAAGCATAAAATCCTTATTTATGCATATTGAGGATTAGTTTGCTTGTATAAAATGCTGTAAAATTAACCTGGTTAGTTAAATTTCCTATACTTTCCTATATTATCGCCAATCAATTAGAAATTTTTACTTTATGTGAATTGTACTATGCTTTTCTGATTCATTCGTATTGAAGTATTAACTATCCAGAAATGAACGATTCATTTTATCTAATGACCGTAACGGTATTCATTATGAATATTTTCAAACCTGAAATGCCAATTAAAAATTTTTGTTCCTGATTAAAAACCCAAAGATCGATAGATTCTGAAACTAAGTATTTAAAGACTCTAGGAAAATATTAATGTGATTAAAATAATACAGGGTTGGAGGAATTTGGTTGAGCCTTTTAAATGATCCTGTAGCACCTACAAGGAATGCAAATGCTAGTTCTTTAGCATTGAAAACAGCTATTCTTTTGTTGCTTATTCTCTGCCTGGTACCCTCAGCCAGTGCAAGAGACTACGCACTGGAAGGAGCTACCACGAATATAACTATCAGTCCCAACGGCATAGTTCACGTTGAAGAATCAATTTCATATGTATTTGAAGGACAATACAACGAGGTTTTTAGAAAACTAGAAGTGTTGCCTGGGGAATCAATTCAGAATATCAAGGGAAATTGTTCAGACGAGGCATGCAATTTCAGTATTAAACCAACTTCAGAAGGATATGAACTTATAGGCTCGCTCCCGAATCCCACCCCTAAAAAAGTGACTTTTTTTATTTCCTACGACCATTACGGTGCAGTTAAAGTCCATAAAGATATTTCCGAATTCCACTATAAGCTTTGGGGCGACGAATGGGAAAAACCTTTGGGAAGCTTAAAAGGAAGCATTGCATTACCTGTTAAAAACGAAAGTGAACTCCAGTACTGGATTCACCCGACAGGCTATACACAGGATGTAAATGTGAAGCATAATATCATCAATTTAAGGACAATGGAGATTCCTTCTAATCAATGGTATGAAATCAGAGTGGCTTTCCCAAGAATCGAATCTCCCAATTCCAGCCTGGTTCAGATAGATAATGAAGAGGGCCTTGAAAAAATAAAATCCATTGAGTCTGAGTATGAAACTAAAGGCTCGCTCTTAAAGAACCTATTTAACCTTACAATTGCTTTTGCTTTCCTGGCCCTGATATTTCCCTTCTATATATACTTTAAATTTGGCAGAGAACCGAAAATTGATTACCACGGAATGTATGAGAGGGAGCTACCTACGGATTCCAGGCCTGCCGTGGTTAATGCCATCGTGCAGGGGAAGTCGGGCGTTCCTACTATGAACGGATTTACTGCTACAATTATGGACCTTGTGAACCTAGGTTATATTTCTCTGCGCACTGTAAAATCGGAAGAGAAAAAGGCACTTGGTCTCTTCAAATCCGAATCTGAAGATATTCTAATTGAAATTCTTGGCAATGATTCCTATAAGGAAGCCCAAGGGAATAGACGTGAATTGGAAGACTTTGAAAAAGATGCATTAAATTTATTAAAAAGTCATGCTTCCGGAGGTAAAGTCTCCTGGAGTAAACTGAAAGAAGAGCTTGGAAAGGGAACAGCTTTCTATGATTTTATTACGGCCTGGAATAAAAAAGTTAAGGCACGTACTGAAGTCGATAAACTCTTTCTGTCCACAGGAAACAAGTATATAATTGGGTTTGGTTTGGCCACTGCATTAATAGTATTCTTTTATTTTATAGTGCTCTCTGATTATTTCCCTTCAGATGAATTTCCCCTGGCATCAAAACTGAATTTACTGATTGGTTTAATCTTCGGACTTGAGGTTGTAATAATATTTATTTCCGCAGTGTTTGAAAAGGTGCTGGGACGCTGGATTCCCGAAGGAAGGCTCTACTATGAACGCTGGAATAATTTTAAAAAATACCTCACGGATTTTTCTGCTCTTGAAGAGCACCCTCCGGAATCGATAAAGATCTGGGACCATTATCTGGTTTATGCGACCGCTCTCGGAGTCGCAAAAGAAGTCCTTCATAACATGTCTCTGGTCGTCCCTTCCGATCAGCTGCAGGGGAGTAATTTCTATCTTGTACATCACAGCTATACCCAATTTGGTTCCGGCTTTGGGAGCGCTTACGCATCGTCTTCTCCATCCGGAAGCGGAGGCGGGGAGGTGGAGGCGTAGGTGGGGGCTCCGGTGGAGGCGGCGGGGGCGCCAGGTAATTTACTTTTGATAAAAAGAAGGTGATCTATTTGCTAATAGAAGTTTTAGTAATACTAATATTAATACTGGGTTTGTTGTTCGTTATAATTTACAATAACCTTATCAAGCAACGAAATAGAGTAGAAAATGCCTGGGGTGCAGATAGAGGTTCAGCTTAAAAGGCGCCATGACCTTATCCCTAACCTGTTGGAAACTGTAAAAGGGTATGCAAAACACGAAAAAA
>CAVRNH010000053.1:0-16728 GCA_963722085.1 uncultured Methanosarcinaceae archaeon
TCAGGTAAGCTTTTTCTGTTTTCTCAGGTAAGCTTTTTCTGAACTCTTTCGTAAAAGCAGGTATCAGAGATCTTCACAAAGCGGGCCGGAAATTTTGATTTTTTAAGTTTAACTATATCATCAGGCCTGATCCTATAAGATTTCTGCCCATCAATTGCAATGACAGCTTCCTTTTTCGGAGCAGTCAGTTCAATGGTAATCTCGCTGTCAGACGGGATAACCCAGGGCCTTGAAGAGAGTTTGAAAGGGGCAACAGGGACGACTACTATTGCATTTACTCTTGGGTTTACAATAGGACCGCCTGCACTCATCGCATAGGCAGTCGAGCCTGTAGGAGTTGCAAAAACCACACCATCCGCACGCATATCATCAAGAAGGCAGTCACTAACATGGACTCGAAACTGGATAATTTTCGCGGGCTTTGCTGACATTATCGCAATCTCATTGGTAGCGGTCTCAATAAGTTCCCCATTAAGGAAGACATCTACTCTCATCCTCTCAAGATATGAAAAACCGTAGAGGATTTCTTCTATAGTATCAATAGCATCCTCAGGTTCCACATCAACGAGAAAACCAAGAGTCCCCATATTAATCCCGAGTATAGGGAGAGGGTCTTTCATCTTGGCAATATTCCGAAGGACAGTGCCATCGCCTCCGACACTGATTATCAGTTCTACTCCTTCCTCCCGCATTCTTTCAACTGGAGTGCCTTCTATTCCGAGTACATCAGCTGTGGGAGTCGCGATAAAGATCTGCACCTTCGAGCTGAAATGGACAAGAATTGTCCCTGACCATCTCAATTACTTCTGACCTGTCGCAGCGTGAGGAGATTCCTATCTTTTTTATCGCCAATTTATCCCCCTTAAAGTAATCTTAAAAGTTTTTCGTGCGCGTGTCCGTTGGACGCGACCATCTCAACTCTTGCAGTAACATTATCAGGAAGCTTTAAAGAGTTTCCATCCCCGTCTGTAACAAGCCCACCAGCTTCTGCAAGAATAAGTTGCCCTGCTGCCACATCAGTCACGCGCAGAGCTTTCCTGACGTCCACAAGAGCATCAAGCTTGCCTGAGGCTACATAGCACAGTTCGAGCGCTACACTCCCAAGCAACCTTACTCGTCGGACGTTTTTGTATATTCTTCGGGTTCTCTCCACATTTTGCCGGTAGCCGTACACACTGACACATAGTTCCCTCAGCTCTGACTTCAGGGAAGTTTTGACTTTTTTCCCATTAAGGTAAGCCCCTTTTCCGGCCTCTGCATAGTATTCCTCACACAATGCAAGGTTACTCACGAACCCAAACTTCAGATCTGAGAGATCGTGAGAAGCAACAGCTATTGATACACTGTAAAAGGGAATGTCTACAGAAGAGTTATAGGTCCCGTCAAGAGGGTCAATAACGATAGAGAATTCCGGAGAATCACCTAAAATAAGCTCTCCCAGCTCTTCGCTTATTATCCTCATAGACCTCCCATCGGCTTTAAGAACCTCGACGATAGCGTCCTCTGCTGCAACATCTATTCTTGCAGTTGGTGTCCCATCGGCTCCCATACAGACAAAAGTACCTGCGGCATCAGTGCCTGCAAGGTCAGAGATGGAATCTGATGCAGCTTTAAAAGCTTCTCTTGACAATTTCAGTAAGCTTGAATCTGCTGAATTCATATCTAAACCAGTTTTTCCAATTAAATATTCTAAATTCAATTATCCGGACGCAGAATTAAGAATCTAAATTTCCAATTTTTATTCGGCGAAAAACATTCAGATGAATAGTGCCGAGTTTGGATATGAGCTTCCGAATTTTTAAATTGGATTCCAGACATTCAAATGAATACCCAGAACCCTCAAAAACTTGAGTCTCCAGGAGACCTGGATCCCAGGCAATCTTATTTGTTATGCAGCCCAATGGCTTTGTTTGTTTTCTCGATTGACTTTGCGCCGTCACTCTCCAGTCCCATCATAGCCCTGATTGCGTCCACATTTTCGGGAATCGTAATAGATTCCTGGTGGATGGCCTGGAAGAAGTAAAGCTCCTTCTCAGTTACTGTAATGGATTCGGGCCAGATGCAGTTCTCCCACATATCGTTTCTGGGGCGTCCAATATCCCTGGCAACTTCTATGATTTCAGCTGTTGAAGTAATACCATGTCCTATGAAACGTATTCGGGACTGTGAATTAAAGATCTTTTTTATGTCTTCTGCAGTACAATCAGTGTTAACTTCCATATTTACTACGTGCATATGCATAAGGGTTGTCGGAATTTTCATGGCTGCAGATGTAATATTGATGTTTGGAAGCACACTCTTTACATCAGGTCCATGGTGAGAAGGAAGTTTGACAGGGTCAAGTACGATTGCATTAATCGGTCCCTTCTTTATATCATTGGGATCAACTGCTCTTCTTGCAAGAGTTACCCTCACTTTCTTTATCCCGAGTTCCCTGTCTATTGGTGTGATAACCCTGCAGAGCCCTGTGGTATTACAGGAAACAACCCTTACAAGGTCGCGGCCCACAGCCTGCTCGTAATTACTGACTGCATTAAAGGAGAAACCTGCAAGTGGGTGACTCTCGCCGCCCTGCCAGATTGCCTTTACCCCTATTTTCTCATACAAAGGTTTGTTTGCCTCCCCCACTCCCCCTGGAGTGCAGTCCACAACCAGGTCAGACTTTTCCAACATTTCTTCAATAGTTCCGGCTGCTGGCATTCCTGCCTTCTCAAAAGCTCCGACATTCTCAGCAGGGGCATATATATCATACCCTAGCTGATGGGCCACTGCAGCCTCATAATTCGGCTTTGTCTTGGAAACTCCGACAACTTCCATATCGTCCTGAGCCCGAACGGCGTCTGCAACTCTTTTTCCTATGGTTCCGTAACCGTTTACTGCAATCTTTGCTTTAACCATTGTTATCCTGTCCTGTTTAATTCTTTTCTATTCAATTCAGGATATAATCAAAATTATAGCTAAATTGTAGCTAGAATTAGCCTAAACAGCTTAAAACTTAATTTTTTATCCGGATTCTCGATCTCCGGGCAGTGAATAGATTAAGTCTAAAGTATAGACATAAATTTAAGGTATATTGGTTGATTTATAATTTTTCCATAAGTTAAATAGTCTGCTGCAAACTGCCCATTGCATGATCCAAGATACTGATTGATATAATTCTCAATTTATTGAATCTAAACCTAATTTAATACCTTAGATCACATGAGGTTATAGATAAGAATAGATAAATGCTTTTCCCGGGTAGCTCTTATCAATTAAAGAAAATAGAAGAGAGTTTTCGGGCTTCCGGAGCGTCCAGATCGTTTTCCAGAGAATTCTCATTTAAAATAAGGTTTCTCTAAAAATACATTAGTTTTTAATCCAATATAAGCTAGAGGACTACAACTGCTTATTTAATTTTTAAAGCAAACGGAAATACATATTGTTTATACAGTTTATTGTAAACCACAATCGTTATAAAATACAACATATTCGTATTTTTTCTCAGAGCGTGGGTTACAAAGCATATTATTACAAAAAATTAAAAAATCAGGAATGGTTAGGACAATTCAAAATTTTGGAAAAAAGGGAAAAAAGTTAAAACTTCAGTTTGCAAGAATAAGGGCTTCTCCGCGTGAAATATTAATCTCTTTAATTGAGCCCTCTACAGTCATTCTATCCCCGAGAATTCCTGTAAGCTGGATTGAATTTCCTTCAACCAGGATCTTTGCCACTGAATCCATAACCCTTTCACGTACATCTCCGCGAAGCAGAACAACATTGAGTTCGCACATTTTTAATTCCTCCAATAAATCATTTTTAGTTTGTTTAATTAATTTGTCCGTTTTATGCCAGTCTTCACTTTATTTGTTCTAGTCTTTACTTTATGTTAGTCTTAGCTTTATTTCATGTGTCTATATAAAGAACTTAGTTATATTAGTTTTATTTTTTAACTATAGAAATCTTAGAACGTGTCTTAAAATTAAACTTGATCCCACAATTGGGATAGGACGTATACATTCGAACTGAAAAACTGTAGCATTAAACTGTTAAATGCCTATAATGCAGATTTAAACAATAATGTCTATTGGACTTGATTTTGTGAATGGAGTTCGTAATTCCTTTAGATAAAGTATACCTTTAAAGTCAATGTGCACCCGACTTTCGGAAGAATTTAAATTTGAATCTAACTTAAAACGGTGCTTATTATCCAAGTGTATAAACGGTTTGAATTTTAAGACAGCCTCTTAGTGGCTCCGATCAATAGAGCTGCCGAAAAAAGAATACCCCGATAAGAATCTTAAGGATAATTCATTAGTTTTGCGACAATTAGACCCTGTTCGAGCCCCATATCCTCAGCCACGACTTCGCATTTTGTAAGGAGCAGATAAGCAATAGGCCCGTAGTTATGTTCTGAAAGAGTTTCATAGTTGGCCATTCCTTTGCTAATGATAAGGGTTGCGTCCTTGATTGCGTTGACCAGTTCAGCCGGAGCCTCTTCAAGCAGGACACCTACAGCGTTAGAACCGGTAGTCAGGACCCTATCTACCTTTTTGTCTATCTCAAACTCTTTTACCTCTTCTAAGGTTACATCAGTGAGAATTGGCCCTCCACGGACTACGAGTGTAATTTTTCCTCCTAGTTTTTTGATAATATCAAAAACAAGCATATCAAAAAGAATCTCACCACAGTTATCGGCAATGTAAACGACATCCTGCAGGAGTCCTAGCATTTTAGCAGTATCATCCACATCAAGTCCCTTTTCGAAATATTTCAAAAATTCGGCCTCAAATTTGTCCTCACTGGCATCAAAACCCATAATCCCGAAATCAAAATAATTCGCAACCACAGATGCAAGTACTGCCCTCCTGAAAAGTTCTCCAGTATCCGGGGAATTTTCATAAATTTTTTCTTTTGCTACAGGCAGGACTTTCATTGCAGCCTGGTTAATGAGCTTCTTTGTTACCGCATAAGGGTCATTGTCTTCCAGAGTTTCATAGCATTTCCTGTGGACTTTAGTGGCTACTGAGGCAGACACTGCTTCAGGGCTATAAAATTTATTAATGACTCCAAGGCATTCCTTAATGGTCTTGCTTATGACATCTTCATCGTCCGTCGAAAGCTTAGACTGGAAATGTACTCTTGAAAGCAGACAATAGGTACAGCGTGGGTTCATTTTCATGGAAATATTTCCTGTTTTCTGATCCGGTATAGATTTTTCCAGAATGCTACTGATATTCTGGGGCAAACGTTATAGAATTTACTCCTCTGATATCAGAGAGGTTTAAAAATGTAACCGGATATTGGGAGAAATTTAATAAAGTCTGCCGAAGAGGTGCTTCGCAACCACTATAAATTGGATAATGAAATTAAAAGGACTAAAGTAGGGATAGTACAGTGAGTTAACCTGATAACATAAATTCTTTATAGTATAGTGTAAAATTATTTACAATGTTGCTTCATGGCCTAAACTTAAAGCTTTTCTCAGCTCTATTTTCGTTTACATTACTTTTTATTTTCTTCTCTTTCCCTGCTCCTGCCTCTGCACTTACCGAAGTGGAGGTAAGTCCTGTTAACACACCTCAAGGTGCAGTCGTGTTGATCGTGGACGGCTTGAGTGCTTCTTTTATCTATCCCGAGCTTTCCCCACATTCACTGGACGGTACATCCCTTGAAAAGGCAAGGCTTGAAAATATTCCTAAAATAAGTGAAGACAGCGCTCGGATTATTGAGTTTCGGGCTCCACAGACCTTTACCGAAGGAGGGCATTCAGTCCTGGTCACAGGCAACCCTGGTGCAGACAGCGAACTTGCAAGTTTCAAAGACGCAACTATTTTCGACGTTTTACATGAAGAAGGCTATCTTTGTATTGGGGTGATGGAAAAAGGAGATTTTGGGTCGATCTGTGCCGAGCAAGACGTTATTGTAAGGGACGAAAATAATTCTATAAAAAACATGAAAATCGTGCTTGAAGAGTACGATCATTCTCCTGCTGCACCTGAAATGCCTGAAGGGCTTCTGAAAGTTCTCAAGGCAGCAGCTGATAAAGCGCCTGAGTATGTCACATCAAAAGAGACGCGTGATAAATATAATGGATATAACAGATGGAGCATCGAGACTGCATGTACTGTCATGAAATATATGGCTACAAACATGCCAGATCAAAAATACCTGCTCACTGTCAATGTAGGAGCTGTAGATGATAGCGGGCATCACAGAGATAATTATGGGTATATAGACTGCATTGAATGCCTGGATGCCGAACTTCCCGCACTCTACGAGCTCTGTAAAAAAAATAACCTGGCCTTTGTCCTGACAGCAGACCATGGAATGGCTTTTTCTAAAGATGGTGCCAGAGGAGGGCATCAATCCGAAAAACTCTCTGCTGCAGAGGAAGCGCAGTTGGTTCCCCTGATAGTATATGCGGAAAATGTTAAAAGCGGAGTCATAGGGGGAAAACACGGCCAGGAAGACTTTACTCCAACGATTCTAGGCATTCTTGATACTCCGGAAAGGCCAAGATTTTCAGAAGGAAAACAAATTCTTCTTACAGGCCATGTAAACCTGAAAGTTAAACTTCCGGACAAGGGTTCTGTGGAATTAGTAAAAGACGGGAAATTAATTGCATCCCCAAGAAATGATGACCAGTTCCTTTTCCTGGGACTTGAGCCGGGAAGTGCCTGTACGGTCAGGGCTGCTCTTGATTCCGGAAATAGCCTTGAAGAGCAGGAAAAAGAAATTCTCCTTGAAAACGACTCAGTTATTGAATTCGTGGAAAAAGGACATAAAGATACGGGAAATTGCAGGATCTGATACAGATTCCAAAGGAAATTCCACATCTGCAGGCAGGTCTTTTGAGAGGAAATTCCGGGACTTCCGGCTTCAGATTTCTGGACATCTGCTAGCATACCTTTTGATAGGATTGGTCAATCTTGTGGGATTTGTTATTATCGCAAAGATACTTGAAAAAGAACTGAATAGGAAAGAACTGAAAAACGTAAAGAAGGAAATTCAGGATCTAACTAAAAAGTCGTATACATTTCCGGACGCTTCCTTAAATGTGACATCAACGTCTTCCACCTGAGCATATGTGGAGCCTTTCCGCAAGTTCGTTTATCAGAAGTTCGATCGCTTCCCGCCTGCCTTCAGCCACTACAAAAACCCTGCCGTCTCTGAGGTTTACAGGGTTGCAGGCCACTCCAAAACGTTCGGCAGCATTTCTTGCAAATCTTCGAAAACCTACGCCTTGTACCCTTCCAGATATATAGATTTCCGCCCGCACAGTTTCTCCTGAACTCATATACTTACCTTCAGAGTTTATGTGTCCTTAATTCCATTAAGTTTGTATGGATACGTGTCTTAGGGATTTCCTATACATGATCTGCAGATTCTGAAGATTCTTTTGCGCTTGAATTAAATAATACTAACTGAAAATAAATAGTACCAAAAGTAGACTTCAAAACCTGTTTGATGCGACCCCATGTATAAAAAGCATCTAGGCTCTAAAGCTAATCACATTCACTTATCTTTTTTTGCCCATTTCGAGGACGTACGTAGCCCCTCTCCGATATATTTATACTCCCAGCCAGCCTCTTCGGCTTCTTGCCTATATTTATCAAGGTCATTTTGCAATTTTGTAAGCTCTTCTGTTCCTTCTTGAAGTTTTATTGATAGGTCGAGAAGGTAATTATCAGTTTCATCTATCTGTCGATCCAGATATTTAATTTCCTTTCCGACCTCAATTGCCTTTTTAACCATATCTAAGAGATATTCTAATCTCTCTTCATTCTCTACCCTTTCTACATCAAGATTCTTTAACTCACATTCTTTTTCTGAAATGAGTTCTTCAGTAGTGATATAATTTAAAACATATTCTGGATAATTTTCTTCAGCCATATTCATTCACTTCCTTCAAGTTATAGCTTTAAAATTCGTTTAGAAATTATTAAAGCCTACCTCTGAATATTCTTCTCAGCCCTCGTCTATAGTTCCTTTATTACTTTCCAATTTTGCGAACCTTTAGACCAGGTGCAATTTACAGCCGCAGGAAACTATATAACTTTTTATATTTCTTACAATAACGCTCTTGAAAGGACAAAATATCGGTCTGACAGACTCTCGCTTTTAAACACATTATTCAGATGCACCTGCTTTCTAAACTTAGGAATAGTTGAAAAATAACTTCAAGTTTTCACTTTGGGAATGGATTTATAATCCTATTTCTCAAATAGCCATCAAAGACAAGATCGGTACATAAATACTTGAAATTAAATTTTCGTCATTCCTTAACTGCGATACAAGACTAAAGAGTACGTAGGGGCAGAAAATGATCGGCGAAACGCACGTGTATAAATTCTCAAATTCTCAAATTCTCAAATTCTCAAAAAATGTCAACTTATTATTGATAAACCACCAATTAATAGCAATGCCTAATTAATTTCAATAAATAATTGTAATTATTCAGCCTATCTAAAACAGTTAATTGATATCGATTTTGACGTAACAGGCACTTCTAATTACTAACTGATGAAAAAAGAAAAAAACATATTAATAACTAACATTAAGAAAGCCAGTTCACTGAAAGTTACGCATTGAATCTTGATAAAGATGGCTATTGATATTGTTTTATCCAGGATGAGTAGTAATGAATAATTTTATATTTATCTTTTTTTTGGATCAGTGTACCTTCCCCTGCTTCCTTCAAACCATCTACAGTACTCGTCAGGGCACTGTACCTCAGGACACTCACGCATATATTCAAGGATATCGTTCAATTTTGCACTGGCCATTGATACTGATGTATCTGCACCTCCATAATAAATACGAAGTTCATCTTTTACTACTACCCATCCACAAGGGAAAACAACGTCATTAACGTCTCCACTACGCTCATAAGGCTCGAGAGGCCCGAAAACCCATCCTTCTGACCTCCTGAGCACTTTTCTGGGATCTTCAAGATCAAGAAGGGCTAGCCCGAGCCTATAACTTATTTTAGGTGTCGTCTGGCGTACCCCATGGTACATAATTAACCATCCGTCAGATACACGCATTGGCTGCGGAGATAAACCTATTTTGTAAGCATCCCACCATCCACCTTCCCTGGCATACATAAGCACCTCATGCTCTCCCCAGGATTTCAGGTCAGAAGAAAAGGATAGCCAAATATTTGCCTTTAATGTGTGAAAGGTAGGCGCAGGCCTGTGTAACATTGCCCATTTGCCGTTAAATCTTACAGGAAAAACAGCTGCATCTTTATTGTCAGGCGGCATGGTAGGTCCTACTCGATCAAAATTACGAAAGTCCTCTGTAAAGGCAAGAGCTGGTAAGGGGCCTGAATCCGAAAAAGCCGTATATACTATAGCCCACTTTTCCATCTCATCTATGTAAGTTATACGCGGATCTTCAACGCCATATATTTCTTCAGGGTAATTTACAGGGTCTGGAAAAAATGTTGGTTTACTATCAATTTCCCAGCCGTCAATTCCATTTTCACTCCTGGCTACTGTAAGGTGAGAAAAGCCTCGGTGATCTTCAACCCGAACCAGTAATAGGACTTTACCATCAACTATTGCAGCCGCAGGATTAAATACTGAATTGGCTCGATACGGCCAATCGTCAACTGTAAGTATAGGATTTTTTCTACATCGTACAAATAACTCCCCATGGTTTTTCCAGGTCATATTATTCCCCCTTTCCCCTCTAGATCTTATTAGTCCCTCATTTGTTCTGATTTCCTGAGAGCAGACTCTTCTTTTTTGCAGCGATTTATCACTTATTCTGGATTACAATGCCTTATTGAAGGCTTAATTTGAAATTTATTGAAACGGCTCAAAGCTGAATGAATATAAGCTGCGGACTCTACATCCTGGTTGCAGTTCATCCCATCTTAAGGCTTAATCTCTAGTACATCCTCTACATATGCCCTTAGAATTTCTGCAACGCTCCAGGCCTGGGCAATGCAGCCCCCCGGAGAGTGCGGGTAGTCGCCATTAAACACTTCAGAAATGGTGCCGATACCTGCAATCTCAAGATGCACATCAAAGCCCTGAAGAAGAGTCCGCATATTCTCAAGGCTTTCTTCCGAATAATTATGGACCTTCCTGTAAGCTTTCACATAGGCTCCAAGGAGCCAGGGCCAGGCAGTCCCATTATGGTAGGCTGTGTCTCTGTTTATTGCGTCTCCGTGATATTGCCCTTTATATAAAGGATGATCACTGGAGAGAGTTCGGAGCCCAAAAGGAGTCCGAAGCTCTTTTTCAACTGTGTCTACAATCGCTTTTTCTTTCTCAGGAGAAAGCATACTATAAGGGAGTGATACAGCAAAGATCTGATTAGGGCGGATTGCAGGATCTTTTCCCTCGTTTCCCGCTTCGTCCTGATATACAAGGTCAAAGAGACAGTTAGTCTCTGGATTCCAGAAAACATTCTCATAATTCGAAGCTACCCCGGCTGCAAGACTCTCATATGAGGAAATATCTTTGCCGAGATGAATGCCCAGGTCGGAAGCAGTTTTTAAGGCGCTATACCAGAGAGCATTTATCTCACAGGCCTTACCTGCTCTTGGTGTCACTGCCCACTCTCCGATCTTAGCATCCATCCAGGTTAGCTGAGGCCCCTGTCGAATAAGATAATCAGAATCCATGCCAATTCCAAAATCTGTGCCTTCACAATAATTGTCAATAATATTATCTACAGTGTCCCAGACCTCCGCGAGGAACAAGCAAGTCTTTTGTATATGCTAAATAGCGGCTAACGGCATGAATAAACCAGAGAGAGGCATCCACTGTGTTGTATACAGGCTCTCCTCCAAAAGCCGGGAAAGTATTGGGGATTAAGCCCCTCCTACAGTATTTGGAAAAGTTTTTAAGAACGGACCTTGCCTCCTGGAAACGATAAGGAATCAAAAGCAAGCCAGGCAGAGAAATCATGGTATCCCTCCCCCAGTCTGAGTACCAGTGATATCCTGCAATTACTGTATTTTCTCCTGAAGAAGGATTTTTCACTACAAGAGAGTCAGTTCCCTTGAGAAGCTTAAGAGCAAAGGGTTCAGTAAGTTTCGAATTGAGAGCAAGAAGATTTTGCCGATTTATTTCCTTTGTATAGAGTTCATCAACTTCTTCGAGAGTAAGAGAAGAAATATCTCCTGTTGAAGCAGCAATAAAAAGATGGGAAGTTCCTATTTCGAGTTTGCTTTCGAAATACCCGGGATTGAAATTATCTTCCTGGAAATTGCATGCTCGTTCTTTCTCAACATCATACTCTAAGTTATAGTACCATATGGGATCTGAATGATATTCGAGATTTGACAAAAGAGAGAAAGTAAAACCATTAGAGCTTTCCAGCTTTACTCCATTAGGATAAGCTTTCTGTGAAAAGGAAAGGTACCCGGAACGAGAAGTGTAATGAAAGTCTCTTGAGTTTACCAGAGGGAAAATTCTTAGTAAAGCTCCCTCTTTTCTGGATTCTACATCATAAAGTACGCAAGTTGTGTTACTGTTGTGAACCATAAAGACTTTCTTTTTTACGGTAAAATCGCCGGGCTGGTAAACCCAAAGAGGAAATGGAGTATGAATGAATTCGGTAAGGTATTTGAAACCCGCAGGAGAAATGGCATCGGGATATTTGTGGGCTGCGAGTTTATATATTTCCTCATTGATAGAAATTTCCTCATCAAGGGAAGAAAGCAGCAAGAACCTCCCTGGAGAATTCTCTGGAGCTGCTACAAGCAGTCCGTGGTAAGTCCTTGTTCCTGCCCCAATAACAGTAGAAGAAGCATATCCTCCAAGTCCATTTCCTGTAATCCACTCTCTTTTTATTCCTTCCTCGTATGTTGAAAGAAAGTCTGCTCCAAGCCTGACCCCACTCATGCATATTTAATTAGGATTTGATTTATTAAATAGCTGTACGTTTGGAAAAAAACAATCCGCATCGATGAACTATGACTCATTTTTCATATACTTATTAACTCTTATTTCTATCTCATGAATTATATATTTATAAGTTGTTTATTTATATTATTAGGCTGTGTACCGAAAATTCTGTAAATTTGATTGACTCTATAATCTTCTTCACCATAAAAAAATTATCATTTATGCGGATACATAGGTTACAATAAAACCTATGCATTTTATGAGTTCAGAGCCCTTATTCACCCCAAAATTGAAGCTAGAACCACTAAAATGCATAGGTTTTACGATAAAACCTATGTATAAATCAAAACGATAAATCCTTTTTCATGAAAAAGGGACACAGAATCATTTAGAATTTAGTAACCATACCTTTTGTACACTCTTCAGTCTAAATATTTACCAAGATAGATTCTATAATTTCCTCCATTCTTGAAATCTCTTCGGGTTTTGCATCTCTCTTTTCTTTACATATCTTTGAACTAATTAGAGAAAGTTCTTTATGCAAGTTATCATTTGAATCAAATTGAGGAATGTTTATATACTCAGTAATATGTGTTCCAATTTGAGTACCAATCGCATAGCCATTAACAAAAGATTTTACAATAATAGAATTCAAATAGCCTGTTAAATAATACGCTTCTTCAGCTGTTTCGCAGGGGACAAAATATAGCTTATGATCTGGGATTACTGGAGTTTGTCCTAAGATGGGTATTTTTGCCCAACGCCCGAAAAGGTAAAATAAGGAATGTATTTTATAAATTTTCTCTTATTTAATCGTAAATTATTGATTTTTTTATCCGTCAGCTGAAGTTGAACTTTTTCTAATAAAGAGCTTACAATAGTAGCTATACACAATTTTGTGCCAGCGGAGCGGGAATATATCTTGTTCAGAACCCAGCAAGGTAGGTTACAGCAAAAGCGCAAGTTAAATTCCTAGATATTCAAGTTAGTCAAAAAAAAGCTATCATCTTTAACTTTTCAATATATCTAGAGCACGATAGGAACTAAAAAACTTAAGAGTCAAAGCTAAGTTGCCTCTCCGCTATTTTTACTATATCGATTTTATAAAACAACATCCTTATTTTACCTTTTGGCGGCGTTGGGCAAAAATACCCTAAATCGAGTTAATGTCTTTGGTCCCCATAAGAACACCACGATCACAGCCGTGATAGCAATGAGCCCATAGCCGATAGCCCCGTCGTACAGTTGGAAGGCTGAACGACTACCGGGAAATATGCTCCTTCCAGTATTGGTCACGGCATGAAAGAGTATGGCTGCAAAGACGCTTTTTCCAGTGTTGTTATAAAGCCAGACGGTCAGAATCCGGAAACTAACGGCCAGTATAAATCCTCCCCATATAAACAATCCCAGAGTCATGCCCATTGAAAGCATCGACGGGAAATGCCATACCGCATGGATCAACCCAATGATGAGACTGGCTGTCAGTGCGGTGTACCGGACTTGCATAGGATCGGTGACGTATCCCGAATAGCCAAGCTCTTCACCTGCAGCGGCTAAAAAGAACGCAATAAAGAGGAGCGGTGTCAGAAGGGGCGGGTTCCAAACAGTTGGGACCGGTAGCCCGACGAGACGCATTATCACGTAGGTCAGCACGTAGATAAACGGCATCAAGAAAATGATGGGAACATACCAGACTTTTTTCGTGATCCTCTTATAATCGAAGGCTCTTTTCAACAGATTCTTTACCCCTAAAAGTTTCTCTTCCCGGTACACAAGGATGGATGCCGCAACCGTTGGGGAAAAAGTGGCCACAATGTCTGTCACGGGAAGATTATCCACTGGAAGCTTCATCGGATAAATGACATTAAGCACCCAAAGTGGAATAGAAAGAGCGTAAACCAATACAAAGAATAGAAGTGGTGACCTTTTTGATGTGCTGTTGTTCACGACTTGCAGTCCCCTTGAAGGATTAAATTAGTTTTGATTGTATAAGAAAGTCTCTTGGATTTCTCCAAGATGGAAAGCGATAAGCTAGTCCTTGAGGATCAGTCTTTTAATCTGCGTCAGTGCGTTGAGGAGTCCCTGGACCCGGTATCAGTTAAAGCATCAGAGAAGGGCCTGAACCTGTCATATACCATTGATAAGGGGTTCCAGATATTATTATCGGTGACCCCGGCAGGATTCGACAGGTGCTTGGCAACCTGCTCTCTAACGCTGTCAAGTTCACAGATGAGGGGTCCAATCAACATTTTAACGAAAATATACGTTAAGCCTTTCACAGTGATCTGATGGCGTTTTTCTCCTATAGCGCACTTTTTCACAGTTATCCATATTTTCGAAAAATATTTTTGGTAAATGAGTTCATGGAAACCTGTACAATCGTCCGATAATTATTTCTGATCAGATTCCATGGTACAGAGTGATCATTAGGCTTTAAAAGATGAGTAGCAGTAGCGTCCATACCATGCACTAAAAAGCTTAGCGTACATTTTCGTTAAAATGTTGGCGGAACCCCATAAACCAATCTTATAAAATATTATTGCTTTGTTACTTGGGAGCGCGGAGGGTCACGAATACCCTGACTTTCAAATCGGGGATGAAGTGAACCCTCGCCTCTCTTTGATTTAGATCAAACTCATCGTCGCTCCGTTGTAAGAAGCTTTCTTAGTACCGAGATACAGGGGCTGGGAATGTAACTCTATATTAAGGAAATCTTGTCAAATAACACTAAACTATTCCCTAAATAACGGCGGACGGCCCGAAGCATACCCCCCTTTTAGAGGTTGTCCGGCAATTACTATGAGTAATAAACTAATTCTTTCTTTTCCGATTTAAATGTCTTAAATGCCTTCTTTTTATTAGCTTTTTATTATTAGTAGTAATTGTCGGACAGCCTGTTTAAGGTGGGGTGGCCGTCCGCAATTTGATTTTGAATTAAATAGTTTAGCAAGTGAGATTAAAAATAAATGCTGGTGTAATGGCCATCAGTAGGCATCTTTTTTGTCTAGCTATGTGTTTCTTTAGGTTTTTTTTGCTTTTAATGTACCATAGATTGATGGAATTATTTGTATTCATAAATACTATGGAACGTTTCGCTTCGCAAACGACTTTCATAAACATTGTAAAAATAGATATTTTGTCACCTCGTGTTCTGTTGGAAGGTTTTTTTTAGCATATAGAGGCTGTCTTTAGGTTAGAGTACTACATATTTTATACTGTATTTTGTTCTAATAAAATTCAGCTTACTGAAACTGTTTTCTGTTTGACTGGAAGGAGACATTATGTTCTTCTTTGAGAGGTTGGGCTAAGGTGTCTCACTTCAACTCTATGAACCTACTGCAGGGATACTTTTATTAAATGGCTTTACTTAAGGCTCCACAAACCGTTTATTGCATTTCGTGCAGCGAAATATAACAGGAACTTATGAAGCAATTTCTCTTGGCTACATCATTCATTTCCGGTGGAGAACAATGGCAATAGTTTACAACGTAAAGTTTTTTGGTTACATTACTAGTTTCCGATGGAAAACGGTGACCGGAGCTTACAAGTTTGATCTTCAATAAGTTTTGTTATTTGAGTTTTCCACTGGAAGTCACGCCCGAAGCTTTGTTTCTTAACATTATTCCTAAACACCAAAAGATTGAGCAAGTAAAAAAGTTACCTCGATTTTTATCCACTTCATTCTAAAAGTAGAATCCTGAAAATGGCTAGATGTATAAAGTTATTATAGAGTTGAGGTTTTGCCAAAATTGATAATAATGCTTTAAAAGCAAAAAAATCGCTTAAAATACCTTATTTTATTAAAAAATTACTTTTGGAACCTCTAAAACAATATTGCAAAATGCCTTTGAATACGGAATTTCACTTTGAAAACTGATATAATATTAAATCTGCTTAAAAAAATAGCATTTATTAGGATTTATTATCATAGGTCGCATAAAAATATAAATATTTACTATGTTTTTAAAATTAAAATAAGGTTTCTTTCTCAATTGAAGGAATATTAATCTCTTCAATACTGATTATGGGGATAATAGAACATTAAATTGATATTAAGTTGTTGCCAGATAAATTTTTTGCGAAATAGGCTACCCTGCTGAATATTATTGGAAATAAAGGAATTCTACGGAAAATGGCAAAACCTCAGTTGTCATAAATTGAAGTATTATTTTTTCATTTTAATTTGCTATATGTTTCTTATACTTTTTTTGCATTTGGTGGTACACTCATCTAAGGGATAATTTTCACGTTTTATATCTATTTGTTTTTATGCTATCGATTTTTCGCATTTTTTCTGTTTTTTATTCCATATTCTTTAGAGCAAAAATTTGTCAAAATATATGGATATTAAAGTTCAGTTATCAACTGATGCTGGTTTATCTTTAGGATCACACTTTTTGTTCACTCGATTTGTTCAAATTCTCTTTCTAAGAATTCCCCATTCAATAAGTCTCTTTTCTATGTCCCTCATCTCGTAATCTCTAAAAGATAGGCCCTGGTAATGTCTAAGACTGGTAATAGGATCGTGTCCTTGCCTGCTGTATATTTCAATCTCTGGTATGCCTGCTTTTAGCATCCAACTTTCAATTGTTTTCCTGGGGTCTTTGGATTTACCTTTGGAGTAATACCGGCTTTGAGCTCCATCTTTCAAGGTTCTCAAACCAAGTATTCAGTAGTTCCGATTGTGTGAAGTTCCGAATGGCTGAAATAGGTAATTAGTTTTTTCTCTTCGTCCATGTATAAAATGTTACGAATTGCCTGGCAAAAATCATTATTCTTGAACGATTCCTCGTACAGCATAATTCGAAAACAACATCTGTTCCAAAAAACCTCGTTAGCTACCGCTATCCAATCATTTTATATTTTAGGTGAACGTTTG
>CAVRNH010000054.1:0-37577 GCA_963722085.1 uncultured Methanosarcinaceae archaeon
GAAGAAAACCTCAATTAAATTGTTATTTTTTTCATGGTTTCCAGAATTCTTAGAGTAGAATTCCTCAATTTGATCGGATTGTGAATGAGATCAAACTCAGACTGAAAGGGTAGAAGGGTATGAGAATGAGCTAGTGAGAGTGAAATATGAGGTTAAGGGCTGACATAAGAAGAAAATAGCAAAGTATAAAAAGAAAGTCATTCGAAATTCTTGATAAGTCAATCCGGTTTCGAGTGATCTAATGGTAATTCCAGATTATCAATCCGTAATGCTCCCATTGTTAAAATATGCAGGAGATAGCAAAGAGCATAAAATTCGCGATGCAGTAGAACAGCTAGCAGAAGAATTCGAGCTAAGTGAAGAGGAAAGAAAAGAGTTACTTCCAAGCGGTCAGCAAGCTGTTTTCAGTAACCGGATTGGGTCGGCACGTACTTACCTTAAGAAAGCTGGTTTACTGAACTCCGTAAGAAAAGGGCATTTTGCCATAACGAAAAAAGGACTGGCTCTATTGCAAGAATATCAGGTCAGTAGATGTTAATTTTTTAACACGATAAACGAGGTTCACGTTCTCGTCGAGGGAAACAAGCTGAAACTGTTGAACTTGACAAAGGCAAAAACGAACAGCTAGATCCACGAGAAAACCTAGAACTCTCATACCAGCAACTTCACAATGAGCTTGTCTCAGAGATTACGTCCGCAGTAAAAAAATGCTCTCCAACTTTTTTCGAATCTATAGTCATTGATGTCCTAACGAAAATGGGTTATGGCGGTTCAAGAGCTGATGCAGGGAAAGCAGTAGGCAAAAGTCACGATGGAGGCATTGATGGAACCATTAAAGAAGATAGACTTGGTCTCGATGTCATCTATATCCAAGCGAAAAGATGGGAAGGTACAGTAACAAGACCTGAAATCCAAAAATTTGCAGGAGCTTTGATCGGGAAAAAGGCGAAAAAGGGAGTCTTCATAACGACCTCGAGTTTTTCAAGAGAAGCTATTGAATATGCCGATCTTACAGGAAATATTGTTTTGGTTGATGGAGAGACGCTCTCAAGGCTAATGATCGAATATGATGTGGGAGTATCAAAAGTAAAGTCTTATGACGTTAAAAAGATAGACACGAATTATTTTGAAGACGGAGTAGTATAAAAGTAGGATGCGTAATCCCTGTTCGATTTTATTTTGATTATTTTTAGAAACTGTAAACAGGTACGCTTGAAACCAGCGAAACAAAAGCCTGTAGTTATGGAAAATTTCAGATTCCGACTCTTTATTGAGAAATCAATTCCAAATAGTTACAGGTGCCAGACTAAAGATGTTACTCCAAAATACACCAAATGTAAATATACCTAAACAGAGATATTACTGATTATTGCAAGTTTAGATTATGGGGTATGTCAAAGGGAAGAATAAATCACGCTTTAGAATAGATGAAATTTCCCAATTTGAGAATAAATTTTCCGTTTTTATGTGATTTGAAAATAATTTTAGGCAAATCAGAGAATAGAATAATACAATTGTGTCAACCTGCTTTATGCGGAATAAAGATTATATATTTGTATTAAGGATATATACAATTGATTCTACTCGGTCTAATTTATAAAAATAAGTCCAGAAATAAGAATCTAAGACTGAAAACCCAGACACTAGTCTGGGAGGACGTCGTGTGAGAAGTCATGAAGAACATGTTTAAAACTACGGTTTTGCTTGCTGCCCTTACAGGTCTCCTTGTTTTAATAGGAAGCCACTGGGGTACAGGCGGGATGATTATTGCATTCTTGTTTGCAGTAATCCTCAATTTCGGAAGCTACTGGTACAGTGATAAAATCGTACTCAAGATGTACGGGGCAAAAGAAGTTACTCCTGCTGAATCGCCGAACCTGCACAGGATCGTCGATGGACTGGCTATGAAAGCGCAACTGCCAAAACCCAAAGTATACATCGTTGAGTCCGGGATGCCAAATGCATTTGCAACAGGCAGGGATCCGAAGCACGCGGCTGTAGCCGTTACGACCGGACTTCTTAACCTGCTCTCTTATGAAGAGATCGAAGGCGTGCTGGCACACGAGCTGGCACACGTAATGAACAGAGATACCCTGATCAGTGCAATAGCTGCAACCATTGCAGGTGTTATCACAATGCTGGCTAGCATGGCGCAGTGGGCTGCAATTTTCGGCGGCCTTGGCGGCAGAGACGATGACGGCGGGGGAGGAATAATAGGCCTTATCGCAATGGCTATTGTAGCCCCGATTGCGGCAACCCTGATCCAGCTTGCAATCTCAAGGTCAAGAGAATATGCAGCCGATGAGGAAGGAGCTCGCATTTGTAGAAAACCCTGGGCACTTGCCGATGCCCTGCAGAAGCTCGAATACGGGAACTCCAACTATAAGCCAAGCATCTCAGATGTGCAGCCAAAGGAAAGCAGCGCCCATATGTTTATTGTCAACCCTCTCAAGGGAGGCACTATCCAGTCGCTTTTCAGAACTCACCCTGTAACTGAGGAGAGGATCAAACGTCTGAGGGCAATGAGGTTCTGAGAAGGTTTCTCAAACCTTTAATTCTTTTTTTCTTAATCTCGTTTTTGAATTTCGCTCTAACAAGTTAGTTTTATTTAATTTTTCTATTCAAGTTAGTTCTATTCGGGTTCTTTTTATTCAATTAATGTTGTGAATTTAGTTTTACTTAGTTTCCTATCTATTTCCTCTCAATTTCCTTTTCTCTTGTCCGAAATTTTATTAAATAACTGTGCTATATGTTAACAAGTCACATAAAGTCTTTATGCTTATATCTAGAGGAAGCACTTATAAAAGAGAGTGATAATAAAGAGGAAAAATAAAGAATACTCATTAGAATCGGGTCTGACAGATATTTTTTGTAAATCAAAATATTATATTAATATTTATTGTCCACACCCTCCTGAGATTTCATAGGGGAATTTTCAATGGAAGACAAGTTTGAGATTGGCAGGATCATCAGGGCAAAAAATATCTCTGATGCATGGTACCGCGGGCTTAACATTATCTGGAATCATGGGCAGGTAATTACCGACGAAAGAGGAAACCAGATCAGGGAATTTATGGACTTGATGATAGTAATTGAAGATCCTTACACCGATAGGATACCTGAAGATACTGCCTGGAATGAAGAAAGGCTTGAAGAATACGCAAAACAGCTGATTTCGGGAGAAAATGCACAGGACTTTGAATATACATATGGGCAGCGCCTTCGAAATTGGAATGAGAAGGTAGACCAGATCGAGTATGTGATCGAAAAGCTGAATGAAAGTCCCACTTCCAGGCGAGCAATAGCTGTCACCTGGATACCTCCTGTAGACACAAAAGTTAATGAAGTACCCTGTATGATGCTGGATGATTTCAAGATCAGAGATGGGAAGGTACATCTTACTACACTCTTCAGAAGTCACGATTTTGGGGGAGCTTACCCGGCAAATCTTTACGGGCTCTCAAAACTTCTCGAATACGTGGCCGACAAGGTAGGAGTAAAACCCGGAACGATAACTACCATCAGCATTTCGGCCCATATATATGACCATGACTGGGATATGGCAGAAAATATCGTAGAAGGGGTTAACTGAATCTCTAAAGTCGGACTTTTGAATTATTAAATCCAAATATCCACTTGAATCTCAGAAAAAGTACAACAAAAAAATAGAAGAGCTCTGATATATATGCGCGTTTCTATCGGCAAATCCTCAATTAAAGGTGAAGTTTTTGCTCCACCCTCAAAGAGTTATACTCATAGGGCTATAACCCTGGCAGCCCTTTCAAAGGAATCGATCGTTCGCCGTCCTCTACTCTCAGCCGATACCCTTGCTACTATCCGGGCTTCCGAGATGTTTGGAGCCTCGATTGAAAGAGAGGGAGAAAATCTCATTATTCATGGATTTGATGGAAAACCCAAAGTTCCGGAAGATGTAATTGATGCTGCAAATTCGGGGACTACCCTTCGCTTCATGACTGCAATAGCAGCTCTTACTGATGGAATTACAGTGCTTACTGGAGATTCCTCCCTTCGTACCCGTCCTAACGGGCCTCTTCTTGAGGTTCTTAACAGGCTGGGAGCCAGAGCTTATTCCACCAGGGAGAATGAAAGAGCTCCAATTGTAGTCAAAGGTGGGCTAAAAGGAGAAGAGGTGAAAATTAACGGTTCTATAAGTTCCCAATTTATTTCTGCTCTTCTTATAGCCTGCCCACTTACAGAAAGGGGCATCACTCTTTCCATTATAGGTAAACTGAAATCAAAGCCCTATATTGACGTAACTCTAGAGATGCTTGAACTGGCAGGAATCAGAATCCAGACTGACTATGAAAATGGTATTAAGTTCATTATCCCTGGGAAGCAGAAATATAACTTCAAAGATTATACAGTCCCGGGAGACTTTTCTTCTGCATCCTACCTGCTTGCAGCTGCAGCTATGACAGATGGATCTGAAGTTACGGTTAGAAATCTGTTCCCCTCTAAACAGGGGGATAAGATGATTATTGAGGTTCTGGAACAGATGGGAGCAGATATTAAATGGGATCAGCAAGCCGGAACTGTAACTGTCAGAGGAGGAAGAAGATTAAAAGCCATAACCTTTGATGCAGGAGCAACCCCTGATCTCGTCCCGACCATTGCTGTCCTGGCTGCAGTTGCTGAAGGGACAAGCAAAATTGAAAATGCCGAGCATGTCCGATATAAGGAAACGGACAGACTAAAGGCTCTTGCAACTGAACTTCCAAAACTTGGAGTCAGCCTCAAAGAAGAGAAGGACAGCCTGACCATCACAGGAGGAGAATTGCATGGAGCGGCAGTCCACGGCTGGGATGACCATAGAATTGTGATGGCCCTTGCAATTGCAGGAATGGTAGCAGGAGATACAACAATTGATACTACCGAATCCGTATCCATATCATACCCTGACTTCTTTAAGGATATGCATAATCTTCGAGTAAGAGTTGAACAGATTTCGGAAGAATAAGTGCCATCAATATTTAGACCTGCAGGACCTTAAACTGCAGAACCTTAAACTGCAGAACCTTAAACTGCAGAGCCTTAAACTGCAGAACCTTAAACTACAGAACCTTAAACTACAGGACCTTAAACTGAGGATTCATTAAACTTTAGTTGGATAATTCTAAAAGAAAAGAGAATTAAAGAGTTTTGCTTTTTTATTCTTGCCGCTTTTCTGGCTTCTTATTCCTTTATTTATTCTCTTAATTTATTCTTGTTATTCTCTTAATTTATTCTTGTTATTCTCTTAATTTATTCTTGTTATTCTCTTAATTTATTCTTGTTATTCTCTTAATTTATTCTTGTTATTCTCTTAATTTATTCTTGTTATTCTCTTAATTTAGAAGTCTCTAATTGACCAAAATTTACATAGAATATCTGATAGCGAACATTCGATGCTATTATATAATAGTTATTCAATCCTATTTTGAAACCCAATGGAAGACTTTTGTAAATACTTTATCAATAAACATTGCCCGTTATCAATATCCGGGGAAAGTAACCCGGAGGATTTCTAATGATTCGTTTCATCAAGTATCATCCCCGATCCAATACCTATGTGATTGAAAAGAGAGCTTTTTTTGAGGAAGAGCTTCTACTGGACGGCAATGTAATTGTCGGGCATGGAGCTAAGTTCTGGAAAGGCCTTACCGTAGCTGGTAGGCTTGAACTGGGAAAGGGTTCTATTGTTCAGGGCAATGTGAAAGCCGGCAGTGCTCTCGTCTGTGCAGCAGCAAAAATTTTGGGAAATATCGAGACAGTAACTGAGCTCATTCTTCTTGACAAGGCTAGAGTAAATGCTGCAGCCTGCCAGGGAGATATTCGTGCCAGGCCGGGATGTACCATCGGCTCCGTGAAAGCAGGAGGAACTCTCGAGCTTATAGGAAAGGTTTCCGTAAAAAAAGTAGAACCATTAACAAAAGTGATTATCCGGGCCGAAGAATAACTTTGGCTCGTTCATGGTCGTTCATGATTTTATTATTTTTCCCTATAACTCACCTTTTGAACCTTTCTTCTTCCAGAAGCTTTAGGACATAATCCCTTAAACGGTTAGCTTCAGGACCAGTACGGCATCTTGGGCGTGGCAGATCTATATCTACAATCTCCTTTATCCTTCCTGGCCTTGAGGTCATGACTACTACTCTGTCTGAGAGAAAAACCGCCTCATCCACGCTGTGGGTCACAAAAATAAAGGTTACATGTTTTTGCTCCCATATTTTCAGGAGTTCGTCCTGGAGGATATTTCTAGTCTGAGCGTCGAGAGCTCCAAAAGGCTCGTCCATGAGGAGGACCTCAGGCTCATTGGCAAGGGCTCTTGCAATGGCTGCTCGCTGCTGCATACCTCCGGAAAGTTCATATGGATAGCTATTTTTAAACTGCTCCAGGCCTACAAGCTCTATATATTTCTCCACCTGCTTCCTGGCTTCAGCCTTTTTGATTCCCTGCATTTCGAGTCCAAAGGTGATATTATCTATAATAGTTCTCCAGGGAAAA
The DNA here is from genome assembly GCA_963722085.1 of uncultured Methanosarcinaceae archaeon. Taxonomy (GTDB): domain Archaea; phylum Halobacteriota; class Methanosarcinia; order Methanosarcinales; family Methanosarcinaceae; genus Methanosarcina. Next base: position 6,505 of record CAVRNH010000054.1, read on the forward strand.
AGGGAATATTGCTGGAAGACCATGCCCCTCTTAGGGTCCGGACCGGTTATAGGGGCTCCATTAAGCGTAATTTCTCCTGAGGTCAGAGTCTCAAGTCCGGCAATTATCCTGAGCAGCGTCGTTTTCCCGCAGCCAGAAGGACCGAGAAGGCAGACAAACTCTCCATCCTCCACATCAAAACTTATATTGCGTAGAGCCTCTGTCCCGGCCCCATCTTCTTTTTTCGAAAATATTCGTGAAACATTTTTTATGCTTACTCTGCCCATCTTATACCACAGTTCCTGCCGTCCATCTGAGTAGCTTAGCATCCACATAATATCTAAAGAAACGGTCGATAAAAAGACCCAGGAATCCTAGCAGTAACATATAAACAAGTACAAAATCCATCCTCTGCAGGTAATAGTTATGCCATATCTGGTACCCCAGTCCCCTGTCGCTAACTCCAAACATCTCTGCAGCAACAAGGCACATCCATCCTACTCCCATAGCAATCCTGATTCCTGCAGCGATTGAAGGCATGGCTGAGGGAATAGCAATGAAACGTATGAGGTCTATATTTCGGGTACAGCCAAGAACCTTTGCCGCTTCAACATAAACTTTTGGTACGTTTTTAAAGCCTGAGTAGGTATTGATGACAATAGGAAAAATCATTCCTATAAATACAACGAAACCTGCAGCCTGATGCGTAAGCCCAAACCATATTATTGCAAATGGAATCCAGGCAAGAGGAGGAATCGGACGCAATATCTCGATTATAGGGTCAATTGCCCTGTCTACTTTTTTGAACCATCCCATAAATATTCCAAGGGGAATTCCAATTATAAGAGCAGCAGCAATTCCGATTGAAAAGTGAAGTAGACTTATCAATGTATCCTCAAAAATTAGCCCTTTTTTCACGATGAACAAGAAAGATGTTACTACATCATAAAAACTTGGCAGAAGAAATTTGTTGTGTACAATTCTATCCGCTACAAGCTGCCATATCGTGATTGCGGCTATGAGAGATAATACTTCACTACCTTTTTCTTCTATTGTTTTTATGAAACTCATTTTCATGCCTAACTAAAAGAATTCTTACTTTTTTATCTTTCCGGCAGATTCGTTTTTCAGAAAAATAAGGGTTCAAGTTGCCCTTAGGAAAATAGAGGCAGCTGAAAACCTTTTTTAAATTTTCTGTTTTTTATTTATTCCCGGTTTATTTTCCACTGACAACTTTTTCATAGAAGCTTGTATCAAAGATATCTTCTCTTGTCAAAGGCTTCTGGATGTACCCAAGATCAGACTGGGTCTTTGAATAATTAAGAGTTGAGTTTTCAATAAGTGCTGGGTCTGTAATCCAGGCTCCATCCCATTCCTGAAGTGATGTCGTTACAGTTCCAAGATCCTCTGTAGTTTTATTTGAATAAATCTTAGCTGCTTCGTCCACATGCGCCTTGTTATATTCAGTCGCGTTAATGTGTGTCTTTACAATCTGTTCCACAATATCCGGATGCTCCCTGATAAGCTTCCCACTTACAACGAGTACACAGCAGGCATGATTTGGTTCCATCTGTCCAGATTGTACGATTGTACGCCCGTTGCCCTTCTTTTCAATAGCCGTAGGGGAAGGGTGAGGTAGGAAGACAGCATCGACCTGTTTGGCTGCAATAGCTGTAGCAGCATCTCCACCAGTCATTCCAAGAATTGTCACATCCTTTTCAGGGTCAAGTCCGTTTTCCTTGAGCCATTCTCTGAGCAAGGTATCCTGAATTGTTCCTGATGGGTAGGTAGCGATTCTAAGTCCTTTTAAGTCTTTAGGACTTTCATACTTGTATTCGGGCCTGAGGACAAGACTTGAGCCATTTATCTGTACAGGCTCAATAATCTTTGCGTCAAGGCCCTGGCTGAGAGCTGGAATAACAGGGGCTGCTCCAACGTAAGCTACATCCAAATCTCCAGCCAGCATAGCCTGCATTTCAGGAGCTCCTGTCGGGAATACATTCTCTTTGAGACTCTTAATTCCATATGGTGCAAGATCTGTTTCCCACATTCCTTTCTCTTTTGCTGTCATATAAGCAATCTGATGGGTACTTGGCTGGTAGCCAAATCTCAGTTCCGTAATCGCAGACGCTTCTTTAGCTCCGCTTTCATTAGTGGATACATTCTCGTTACCTTCATTATTGGATGCGCAACCGGATACGAAGATAGATGCGACCAGCAATAAGGTAAGTACAACTATGCTTAGTCTCTTCAAAGCTTCACCTCGATAACTCTATAACTGATAGACATTCATATCTAAATAACATTTGTAAAACTAATAATTTCTGAAACTAATATTTCTGAAACTAATAATTTCTGAAACCAACGTATCTGAAACAAGTCCATTAAGGAGAATCTACTGGCTTTTCCATTAATGTTGTCAGGTTTTGTAGACGCTTTTGAAAATATCCTGATTCTTCAGAGAAAAAGTCCAGTTAAAATAAAAGGCTAATATTTACGAGTTAATATTTTCTGAAGTTTAGTATATATATTTTCTCAAATGTTTTTTAATTTTATCCCAAATGTATTAATACATCCGGATATATTTCTCATTTAGGACTAAAAATCCTGTGAATTGTAAATACCCATACTTATTTGAAGGTTTTTTGCAGGATTTCAGGGGTTGAATCTTATGAATGTTGCAGACAAGGTAATCAAATCCGCATTCGAATCCGATGAGGCATTTCAAAAAACGTTTTCTACAGTTATTAAGGAGGACCTTAACCTCACTGCCGTAGATTTCGCCAAAAAAGCAAACATCCCCCCGAGTACCCTCTATAAAATCCTGTCAGGCAACAGGGACCCTAATATCAAAACCCTCCGCCAGATCGTGAAAACTATCCGTGAGATCAAACAATCAGATAGTGGAGATTTTATCGCTGTAATCGCAGCTCGCTCGGTACTCGATAATATTGTAGAGACTAAGAAAAAGATTGCTGGCAGGCTTGTCACAATAAGGGAATACTCAGCAACCTCAATGGAAGAAGCAATAATAGCAGCTGTTAACGCTGAAAGAGATGGAGCAAAGGCTCTTGTCTGTGCTCCCATAGTAAGCCCAACAGTAGAAAAGATTCTGAATATTCCAGTTACCACCATTATTCCAAGAAACAGCCTTATAGATGCTATAGAACTTGCACTGAAAAAGATGGAATAAAACTCAGATAAATCAAAAGAAAACCCGCGTTTGATAAACGCGGGAATTTTATATTATATTTTTCTTTTAGTTTTTAAATTTTTGCTATCTTGTACCTTTTTTAGGTTCTTGCAGCCTTACCTTTTTGGCTTTACCGAGTTAATAAGCTCCTGTACCTTCTCCTGCAGCGCTGACATATCCCCGCCGCTCTTGGTAAAGAAGTAAGCAGCTCCACCGATTATTACCAAGATGACTGCTCCAAGAACATACCATAGTATAGAGGACTTTTCTTTTACCGTATATGTAGCAGTCTGCCCTCCTAATTCAACTGTATAATTTCCTGCCACCTCTTCACTGTGCTCAAAGGTTACAGTTGTATTGTTCCCAACACCAAGAGGAATTTCCTTTGAGTCAGATACGTTTCCATTTACAGACAGTGTAGCATTATATGTTCCATTGGCATTGCCTGTATTCTCGACACTGGCTGAAATTGTCGCTTTCTTTCCGGGACCTACCTCAATAGGATCGACTACCAGGTTGGAGACCTTGAAGATAGCTTCAAAATCATTTACCTTTACGTTAAGGCTCTTATCATTGAAGCCTTCCTTGACAGCATTAACCTTAATTGTACCATTTTTCTCTGTCTTGTACGTAATCTTTCCATCGGACCCAGTATCCCCCAGGGATTTATTATCGATTGAGACATTTACACCCTGGATAGGGTCTCCTCCAATCTTTTTCAAGACTGAAATAGTGATGTTGCCTCCTACGTATACTTTTTCAGGAGAAACGCTGAGGCTCATCTCCTCTTTCGGAGCGATAACATTAACACTTCTGCTTGCAGTTGAGTATCCGTCCTTTTCTGCAGTTAATTTCAAGGCTCCTGTATTCTCTGCAATATACTGAACTGTTCCATTCGTAGAGGTTTTGCCTGTAGTATTTCCGTCAACCTTTACAGTAACACCATCTACCGGGTTCCCGCCTGCAGTCACTTTAATATCAAAAGTATCGCCTGTGATAATGTCGTCAGGTACGCTTATGTTCAGTCCACTGGATGAATTTCCGCTTTCGATCTTGACAAATGGATAAAACCTCAGGGTGCTGTCATCAGCGGTCTTGAAACTGACGTTATTCATGATCTCAGTGGTGTCACCTTTATCAAGTCCGATATCATCACTGTTTTTCATTGTGATGCCGCTCTCAGAGACGCTGGTAACTTCCATATCACCAAAGGTATCCCCACTGTTGACTTCGGTATATTCATCCGAGATCTGGAAGATGCCCTGTACGAAAACAGCAGAAGTCTCAGTACCTGAAAAAACTGTGCCGAAATGGACTATAATAAGAGGTACATTCGTAGCTTTGCCAACATCGGTTTTGTAAATATAGTCTTTATTAGAAGAAACGAAACCATCGTCCACTATATTTCCGTCTTTTTCTAGCTGGATCCAGACACTATTCCCATTGACATCTACTTCCTTGATACTCAAAGAATAACCGTTCTCAAGAGCAAGGGCAGAGCCTGAAGACAATGACTCTTTATCATCACTGTCTATTAGAATTTTGGAGAGGATATTGTCAGATAGAAGGCTTACTCCATCAACGTCCCCGCCGACAGCCTCGTCAGGATACCCTGCAAAGTACTTGTCCGCCATAAATCCGACAACTGTGAAGTTGCCCCAATTACTATGTTCGAACTTAACAGATTGAGGTGTGGACTCATAGATCAGTTGATCCGATGGGATAGTGTTGCCGTCAAGTTTTTTGACAGTCAGATTTTCAGTTCCTATCCCTTCATCAATATTATAGTATAATCCTTCAAAATTGAAGGGGGTCCATGCAGGAAGGGAATCTCCGTTTATACTTTTATCGTATACAGTTCCGCGCAGCTCATAAGTACCGGCTTCCGATGTGTCCACAATCGGAGCAAAACGCAGTGTACTGTCATCGGCGACCTGCATCTTTATTTTACCCATGAGGTCAACTGTATCTCCCTGATCAAGCCCGACATTGTCCTCATTTTCCATCTTTATTTCACTGCTGCTGATGGATTTTACTTCCATTTCCCCAAAGGTATCGCCATTAGTTACTTCCACATAATTTTCAGAGATCTGGAAGAGACCCTGTACAAAGACAGCAGAGGTCTCAGTACCTGAAAAAACCGTGCCGAAATGGACTATAATGAATGGTACGTCCGTAGCCTTGCCGAGATCGGTTTTGTAAATATAGTTCTGACCAGAAGAGACGAAACCGTCGTCCACCACGTTTCCATCCTTTTCTAGCTGGACCCAGACACTATTTCCGTTAACGTCGACTTCCTTGATACTCAAAGAATAACCGTCTTCAAGAGCAAGGGAGTCTCCGGAACTCACTGACCTTTTGTTGTCATCGTCGAGCAGGATTTTTGAAAGGATACCGTCGGAAATCGGGCTTATATCATCCCCTACAACCTTGGAGCCTTCTTCGGTATAACCTGCGAAATATTTCTCTGCCATGAATCCTATGACCTGGTAGGAACCCCAGTCATTGTATTCAAACTTAGTTTCAGTAGGTCTTGTGACATACTCGATATCCCCTGATTTTATGCTTCTATCTATGTCCTTAATGGTCATCTCTTCTGAGGACACTCCGGAATCGAGATCATAGTAGAAACCTGAGAAACTCTGGGCATTCCAGGTATATGTGGGAGGCATTCCATCTTGCCAGATCCTGTTTCCACTTGTGTTGCTTGCAGATGTGGCTTCAATATAATTACTTTTAGTTTCTATATCCTGGTTTCCATTACTGTCTTTCGCAGTTAAGGTTACTGTGTACTTTCCTGCGGTTTTGTAGGTATGTACCGGACTTTTTTCTGTACTGTTTGAACTTCCATCTCCAAAACTCCACTCCAAGGATGCAGCATTTATTGATTTATCAGTAAAGCTGATACTCAAAGGAATTGGCCCTTGTGTAATATTTGCTGTAAAATCAGCAGTTGGTACATTTGAAGCTGACACATGTACATCTCTACTTGTCGTGGCAGTCTCATTTCCGAACCAAACCGCCAGGTTAACGGGATAAGTTCCTTCTGCAGAGTAAGTATGTTTTGGATCCTTTTCTATACTTTTTGAGCTTCCATCTCCAAAGTCCCACAGCCACGAAGTTGCAACGGTTGCATTTGAGGATTGATCCGGTAATGATTTATCCGTGAATGAAACATTTAGAGGGTTTTCTGGTGCTGGGATAAAATCGAAACTTGCAGTAGGAGCTGCGGCTGCAGCTCCGCAAAATAGCCCTAACACCAGAAGTGCTGTAAATATTTGTAAAATAGCTTTTTTCATGTTCTATCCTTCTGGGCCTTGTTTATAAATTACATTTGTTAATCTTAGCTAGTTTTTTTCATATCTGCTCTAATTGAGGATTTGTGCAAAATTCTTAATCAATGATTCTTAAATTTCTCTCTAAACCTAAATTCTGACCTGGGGGTTAAGTCAGTTTTAATCAGGAAAATTTATCAACGATTTCGGCTTTTAGCTGCTGGTATCCCCGCTGTTCAATAACTGTCAGGTTGCATTCAGGGGATTCGAGCATAATGCCCGCTTTGTACTCTGTGCATTCTCCTATAATGGTTAAGTTACATATATTTTGTACTTTTTTCATCTGCTGAGGGTCAATTGTGAAAAGAAGTTCAAAGTCTCCACCCGTGTAAAGGGAGAGTTCTACTAGTTTTTCATAACTTGAGACAAATTCCTTGACTTCCTTGAGAATGGGAAGGTTACTTTCCCGTATTCTGAAGCCTACATGGCTTTCCCTGGCAAGATCATAAAGGGACATGGCAAGGCCGTCGCTTGTATCCATCATTGATGTAACTGTCCCGGACTCAGCGAGTATCTGCGCTTCTTTCGTGCGGGGTATAGGTTCGAAAAGAGTTTTAAGGACAGATTCGCTTACTGGCTTTTTAAATTGAAGAGCTTCAAGAGCGGCACCGGCAGAGCCTGTATGCCCTGTAATACAGATAAGGTCTCCTGGTCTTGCTCCACTACGGAGAAGAAGCTGGCTTTTTTTTACTCTACCCAGTGCTGTCCCTGTAACTGTCAGTTCTGCATGGGTATCAAGGTCACCTCCAATAACTGCAGTTCCACAGAATTCCGCACATGCCTGCATGCCTCTTGCAAGTTCTTCGACAAAAGCAATCTCAGTATCTGAAGGCATGCCAATTGCCATAAGGAGCCCTGTAGGTTCTGCACCCATGGCTGCAATATCACTCAGGTTCACGGCCGCAGACATCCAGCCCATCTGCCAGGGCGTCATTTCCACTGGAAAATCTGTGGTTCTATGCAGCATATCTGTGGTAACAACCAGGCAGTCTTCACCATTCAGGTCAAGAACGGCACAGTCATCTGAGCCGGCACCTATGAGGATTCCTTTCTGTCCGCTCATCTTGCCCGGTGGGGCTTTAAAAATCTCAGATAAGCGAGAGATTAGACCGCGCTCTCCGACTGAAGATACTTTCATTTTTTTCATGGTCTTTTTCTGGGAGTGATAACTTTTACTTTCCCTTTTTATAAATATTCGTCCTTATCCGAACCGAAATTAATGAGTTGCTCTCCTTTATTTAATTTGTGTAATTTTTAGCTTTAAATAAATTTTGGTAGTATCAAATAGCAAAAATTCATATTCAGCAGGGAATTAGAGCAAAGTTTTGACACCTATTCACGAATATTGAGCGAATAAATTTCCCTCCCTGCCTTTCACTCTGTTTCATCTTTTAAATGTATAAGACTTTTGTAAACTTCAAATTCATTTGAACTTAAAACCATTTTTCTGTAAAAAACTGAGATAAGGAATTCTGAGAAACCTAAGCAGGAATATAAAAAGAAAGACTGAAAAAAGGAACTGGAAGAGATTGAAAAGAGAATTTCGAATATTAGATGATTTCTTCACCGACTTCTTTTGTCCGTATTCTGAGATTTTTAAGAAAATTTTTTGCTATTTTTCCCAGTTCATACAGTTCTTCCCTTTCTAAAATTCGTGTTTTTCTGAGATTCTCCTTCAGGCTGTGTTCGGGGATTCCCTGCTGCAGTACATAGATAACTTCCCTGTTTTTCACATTTTTAGAAATCCAGGCAGCTATGCTCGTAATATCTTCTTTGCTACCGATGAAATCCCTGATGACTGTTGTGCGGAGTTCCAGTTCGAGGTCGCTAGAATCTGCGATTTCGATTGTCTCTATGACTGATGCAATAATCTCTTCAGGAGTCTTTTTGACGGCTTCGCAATCACCCCAGCCTGTAATTTTACCATAAAGTATGGGATTATCTGGAGGAGCTTTTATATCAATGAAAAACTTATCAACCAATTTTTGCTTAACCAGTTCCTTTGCCACTTCCGGATAGCAACCGTTAGTATGAATTCCAACTAGAAGTCCAAGTCCTTTTGCAAACTCTGTAAGAGGTACAACTGCCTTCTGCATTAAGGGTTCTCCCCCTGAAAATACAACTGAGCTTACAAAGGGACTTGAGTTTCTTATTTGCGCCTTCACAAAATCAAGTTCTACAATCTCCGAATCTTCAAGATATGGATGGTTCTGGCAGTAAGGGCAGCGAAGAGGACATCCTCGGAAAAAAATAGTGACTGCAGCTTTTCCTCCCCAATCAAGGGTTGAGAGGGAAACAGTACCTGCATAGTTTACTCTCATGTCAGTTATACCGCTTTTGACGATGCTGAGTACAAAAAGGTTAAGGAACTCTTACCTGAGTTCCCTTGTACCATATCGTTTTCTGTCCAGGAGTTCCTGACGTTTGCCTCTGTTCCAGCCTTCGACGGATTGGAGATATCCTGTGATTCTTGAAAAATGCTGCACATGTGCAGATCCGCATTTCGGGCATTTATCCATTAAGCCTGTGGCTACATATCCCTCGTCAGTACATACAGTCATATCCCTCGTAAAGGCAAAGTAACCAGTCTGCGTATTCTTTGCGATATGCATGGCAAGCTCCTGCAGACCATCAGGATCTGGCTTCCCTTCTCCAAGCCAGATATGCATAATATTCCCACCATCTACGATTGGGAAGAAAGTATGTTCATATTTTATCCTTTCAGGCAAGGAAACATCAGCCCCTGGAGGGATGTGAGTCCCATTGGTATAGTAAATGGGCAGGTCATGGGTTCCGCTAAGTTCTTTCTCTGCGGTTTTCAGATCCCCTTTGATTGTAAGTTTGGCTTTGTCAGCATATTCTCCATGCAGGAGATCTGAGACTGCAAAGCGCTGGGCTGTTGTTTCCGCAGGCGTTCTTGCAAGGGCAATCTCCATTCCATTTTCCTTCGAGAGTTTCTGAGCATGCATTTTCATTTCAAACATAGCTCTGATAGCAAGCTTATATGCAGCAGGAGACTCGTGGATCTGGGAGCCGGTATGATACTGGACCATCTCATTAATTCCTACTACTCCAATAGTGTACACAAGGCTGTCGAAATCCACAGCCATTGCCCCTTTTTCCCCTGTGTTCGGATCTTTTGGGCACTGGGCTGCAAAGGGAATCCTGTTCTTCCTGATCAGGCTGTTCATCCATTTTCGCTTGATCTTGAAAACTTCCATACCTCTGTTCATCAAGTTCTTGAGTTCATTGAAAAGTTTTTCATCATTATGTTCAGCCGTGTATGCTGCCCTGGCGCAATTTAAAGACAGGACCATCCATGAACCCATTGAGAAATGTTTTCCTTCCCTGAAATGGAGCTTGTCCTCGAACTCTATATCATCAGTAGGATTTGCAGAAAATTGATAGGCGCAACATTGATAACATGATATTCCTTCTCCTGAGCCCCTGTATTCGGGAAGCTGGTTATCAAAGTAAGGAGTCCCGAACTTGGCAGCTAGCTCAAAGGTCATCCTGTACAACTCCTTATAAGTCGGAAGATCAGGATGAGTCATATTGAAGCTTTCATTCTCTTGCATGAAGTCAGGTTCGATTGAGATCTCAGGCTTTGGGAAACTGAAGGGCTTGCCCCAGGCATCCCCTTCAAGCATGACATCCATCAACGCTTTGAATCCAAGGCGGACCTCTTTTTCGAATTCCCCGTAGATTCTAAGAGGGGCCTGTTTACCGTCCCAGACTTTACCCATAGCAACAATTGGGATATTCTTCCAAAGCTTCGGAACGCCTGGGGAGAGCTGCACTGATGAAAACACAGTCTGTCCGCCTCTTGCGCACATCATCTGCATCATCTCATAGACGAACATCTGCATAAGCTGCCTGATCTCTGTCTCAGACTTGCCTTCCAGATAGGGAGCAATAAAGGTCAGGAAATTGTAAAAGCCCTGTCCACCTGCAAAATTTGTCTGAGCTGATCCCATAGCTTTTACCGCATGGAGGAAAGCTACTTCAGCATTCTTTGCAGGCTTTGCCACACTGGATTGGGTTCCTACTCCGTCAGGCATGAGCCCATAATAAAAGAAATAGCGAAGGTCCCAATCTTGACAAAAAGGTCTAGTGCCCATGTATTCGAGGTCGTGAATATGGAAGTCCCCATTAAGGTGCAGGTCAGCAAGCTCTTTTGGCATCAGAAGGAGATTTTGCTCTTTTGACATTTTGTCGGCTTTTCTTTTATGTGAAGTTTCGGCATTATTCAGCTGGTTTGCGTTGTCATTTGCCTCAAAGCCATATCCTGTATCGATTTCGTAAGCATCGTAGACAGACGCCCCGACTCTTGTCATTATATTTCTCCATTCCACGTGCCCTCTATCAAGAAGAATATTGTTTACTATCTCCCTGATAAGTGGGCCTGAGAGAAACTTGATGTTCATCTTTTTGATGATCTTTTCTGCTTCTTTTGCAATGTTAACGGCTTCTTCTTTTGTAATTGCAGGTTTGTTATAGAAAATCTCGCTTAATTTAGTCTCTTTCAGGAGCTGATTTACAATCATATTCCTGTCCCAGTTAACCATGAAACCGTCTGAAGTCCTTACTTTTGGAAAGGGAGAGACGGATAAACCATCAAGCGTTTTTTGCACTGGCTGATTATCAGATAAGTGGTTATCTTTGGGGACAGAAGAGGTTGAGAACCCGTCAAGTGTCCTTTTCACTAGCTGGCTATTTGATAAATTGTCATCGGGTAAGAGAATCTCGCCTGTCATTTTCTCATCTTCAGTTGCGTTCTAAGAATGGAGTCTGCAAATTGTTTCATTTATATAGACCTTCGGATCTTTTGTGTCACAAAATCCCCAGAATTTTCTCCGAGTTCACTTCTTCCCCGTGGAAAATGTCCTCGTAGGTCAGGAAGGTTTCATTGATCTGTAAAACAGGCGCTGTCACCGTAAAGACTCCGTTGAACCGCAGTTCTGTCAGGGCCTCCGGAGTAGCCATATCTGCCACTTCGAAGGGCACTGAATTTGATTCAAGAAATTTTTTTAATTTATTACATTTCGGGCAGAATTCCGTTGTGTAGACGATTATTTTTGCCATGCTTTACAACCTTCTGATTTCTCACTACTATTTCGTATTATATGCCAATTTTATTTTCATGGTGCGGGGAATGAGCGCGCAGGTATTGAGTGCATCAAGGTAAGAAAATAAAACCCCAATGGGTTACCATTTCTCAGCTAACCCTTGTAACTTATGTAATGTATTTTAATATTTTCAAGATCAGTCAGCAATATCGGATAGGGCGAACTTCTAGACAGTGCCCATTGAATATCGATTTTCACTTAATTGAGTGAAGAATCCCTTTCTTTTAGGTAAATACTCTAAATGCCTTAGCAGTTAATAATCGTTTTTCAACTCAGATTTGAATACAAAAGGACATGATAACCCTTTCGTTTTGTATACAAAGACTCCCTCTTTGTTACCAGATCTGATAACAAATTTAAGGACATCTGTTTTTGAAAAAATTACCTTCTTTGAAAGAACATTTTCAAGCACATGAGACTTCATCAGATACTTGGAGCCAATTTACATAATACAGGTATGAAGATCATATATAAGTCATTGTTCCTTGGAAACTTTGCAAAATATAAGAATGAGATGGCTTCCAATCTTAGAATATTGCTGGGAAATCGCTCTCTATGTTTTTAGGTTAGAGGAATCATACCTACTGTTTATTCTATGGATTTTTGTCAATGAAAAATCATTTTAGAAAATCTTTAATCTTCAGGAAAGGTTGAAGCTATAACAAAGAGTTATATTATTGGCCAATCTACATCTGTCAAGTACTAAAAGAGGTGTCGTTTCATAGAGAATTTACTGTCTTCAGGCTGCAAACCCCTTGACCAACTTCTGGGAGGAGGATTCGAGAAGGGAATTGTGACCCAAATCTTCGGAGCTGCAGGAACCGGGAAAACAAATGTTTGCATTCAGCTTGCAGTTGAGTGTGTAAATCATGGGCAGAAAGTAATTTTTATAGATACCGAAGGGCTTTCTCCTGTTCGTTTCAAGCAGATTGCAGGGGAAAACGCAAAGGAAATAGCAAGGAGTATTATAATTTATGAACCCCTGAGTTTTGAAGAACAGTATGCGGCCGTGAGAGAGGTAGAGAGGATAGCCGGCGAGAATATAGGTCTCGTGATACTGGACTCTGCAACTTCATATTACAGGTTTGAGCTCGAGGACGAAGAAACGGGTATAAAAAGTCGCAGAGAGCTTGCCAGCCAGATAGGATTTCTGCATGCTCTGGCCCGCAAACACGGCTTTGTTGCACTTATAACCAACCAGGTATACTCCGATATTATCTCAGGAGGGGTGCGCCCATTGGGAGGCAGTTCCCTTGAGCATATATCAAAGACCATTATCCAGCTGGAAAAGACAGGTGAAGGAACAAGACGTGCTATTCTGTATAAACATCGCTCCCGTCCGGAAGGCTCAACCGCCGAGTTCAGGATTACAGCTGAAGGGATCCGTTAACTGATAAAGAACATTCAAACGAAGGATATTAAAATACAAAGAATGTTGAAATAAATTCTGTTGAGAGTATTATAGAGATAGAGAAAACTTAAAATTCACGGATATTTCCGGAATTTTTCAGCTTCAAATGCTTTTGTAGGAATTTCTAATGATTTTACTGAATTTTGTATGAAAGTGCTTTCAAGTACTTTCATTTATTTGCGACTGTTATTCGAAGAGTTTCATGTTCGTTTTTAATATCCTTACCGAGTTTCTAATACTTTTACCCAAATTTATTTTTTCATGAGTTTTAACGTTCTCGGGTGCCAGCTATGAACTCTTCGGTGCGTCTGTAGGCTTCGTTATCAGGGTACTGGATAGCCGGATGCTTCATAAAGTAGGATGCCGGAGAATATAATACTCCCCCAATTCCGCGATCAAGAGCCAGCTTACAGCAGCGAATAGCATCAATTACCACACCTGCGGAATTAGGCGAATCTTCTACAGAGAGCCTGAGTTCCAGATTCATGGGCACATCCCCAAATAGCCTGCCTTCCATTCTCAGGAAACACACCTTATTGTCTTTTTGCCAGGCGACATAATCACTAGGCCCGATATGGATGTTGTCGTCCTCAAGCTTATGGGAGAGCACGGATTGAACAGCCTCGGTTTTTGATTCCCTTTTGGAAGCAAGTCTGCTTCTGTTGAGCATATTAAGGAAATCAGTATTCCCCCCTGTATTCAGTTGATATGTCCGGTCTAGTTTTACACCGCGTTTTTCGAAAAGGTCTGCAAGAATCCTGTGGGTAATGGTAGCCCCAAGCTGGGCTTTAATATCATCACCAATAATAGGAATGTTTTTTTCTTCAAACCTTTTTGCCCATTCAGGATCACTCGCAATAAAAACAGGCATATTATTAATTAGAGCTATACCGGCTTCAAGGGCGCACTCGGCATAGAAACGGACTGCTTCTTCAGAACCTACGGGCAGGTAATTGAGAAGCATATCAGCGCCTGAATTCTTCAATTCACTTACTATGTTTGCCTTTGTGGCTTCCGGATCCCTGCTGACAACGAAGGTATATTTATCGTCATAACTCTTCATGTGGTCAGAGACACCGTCAAGGACCCTGCCCATTTTAACCTTCACGCCTGTAGCCGGAATGTCAGGGCAAAAAATCGCTGTGCAGTTCGGGGGAGAAAAAATGGCCTCAGCCACATCCTTTCCTACTTTCCTGGCGTCAATGTCAAAGGCAGCAACAACTTTGATGTCCTTGGGTTTATACCCGCCAAGATCCCAGTGCATCAGCCCGATAGATTCTTTCTTTTCGGTTTTATAATACTCAATGCCCTGTATCAAAGAGCTTGCACAGTTCCCGATTCCTGCAATTGCTATTTTTATCTTTGTCATAAGCGCTTACTCTCCGACGAATACCCTGATTTCATAAACCGCATTAGTAGAATGATAGATCTTCATAATTATAAAATATACAGACTTGGATTTACGGATTCAAGGCCCCTGAAATTTATATATTAAGTTTATAGATTAATATTCTGAGATTACGAATCTTCCTGTATCTCAGCTATGGGTTTTAAACCTTCTCTTATTTTTGCTATTACCCTATAAATCTATTATATCTAAGTTTGCCTTTTTGGGAAAATAGATTATAATTATTTATATATCTAAAGCTCACTGTTTATTGCCTGAATTAAATTCTTACTCTCAGAATTATTCTTACTCTTAGTTAAGGTCATTGGATACTTCATTTCTCACTGTCTGTTCATTATTTTTCTATTTAAAGATAGTGAAAGCTCCAATAGAATTTTATATTAGCTACGCAGGTTGTCCGATAATTAAAGGAAAAGGGGCTCTGTAGAAATCCTCCCATTTATGATATGCCAAATATTTTTAAATGGGCTTGTAGTGTCAAGTTTCTAGGTTTAAATGAACCTAGTGGAAACAAGTTAGAGATGATTTCTACAGAGCCGGAAAAGGATCAACGGATCCTCTCACGGCGTCTAGCAAGTAGATTTTTATCAAATGGGCCGCGTGAAATGGAGTCGAGTTTTTTCGGCAGAATCTGATTCTTACATTGGAAAGTGATCTAATGAGAACAATTGACTGGAAGGAAGAGTCGAAATCCGTGGTGCTGGTAGATCAGACCCTGCTCCCGAAAGAGTACAGGATAATCGAATGCAAAACTATAAGTGCCTTATGTGAAGCTATAAAATCTCTCAGGATAAGGGGTGCGCCTGCTCTTGGCGCTGCAGGAGGCTTTGGGATTGCTCTTGCAGCTTTCCTGAGCGAGGCAACAGATTTCGAAACAATGGTTAAAGAGCTTGAGGCAGCAGGAAAAGTTATTAAGTCGACCCGTCCTACAGCAGTAAATCTTGGCTGGGGAGTGGACAGAGTCTTAAGAGCCATTTCGGATGCCTTTGATACCAAAGGAATCAGGGATATTGCCCTCCAGGAAGCCATGGATATTGCAGAGGAGGATGTAGCTACTAACAAGCTAATAGGCAAACATGGGGCCAAACTCCTGAAAGACGGCGATACGGTACTTACACACTGTAATGCAGGCAGACTCGCCTGTGTTGATTGGGGCACAGCCCTTGGAGTCGTACGTTCGGCTATTGCTGAAGGTAAAGAAATCAAGGTTATCGCCTGTGAGACCAGGCCCCTGAATCAGGGAAGCAGGATCACTACATGGGAACTGATGCAAGACAAAATTCCAGTAACCCTGATTACAGATTCAATGGCTGGATGGGCAATGCAGCAGGAATTTGTGGACTGTGTGCTCGTGGGAGCAGATAGGATCACCCAGGATGTTATTTTTAATAAAATCGGGACATATGCTCATTCCGTCCTTGCAAAAGAGCATGAAATCCCCTTTTACGTAGCAGCCCCTATCTCTACTTTCGATTTCAATGGCTGGGAAGGCAGTGTAAAAATTGAGATGCGAGATCCTGACGAGTTGCGGTTTTTCGGATCAGAGCAGCTTGCCCCAGGAGATGTCGAGGTCTACAATCCCGCTTTTGATACGACTCCCATGGAAAACGTGACTGCTGTAATCACGGAAAAAGGAGTTTTCTATCCGCCATTCCTATTGGATGAGGTTCTTGTTTGAGAAATTATTCCATTCGGGGGAGAAACTGAAGTCAACCTTTAATGAAGTCAACCTTTAATGAGGTCAACTTTAAACCTTCCAAACGCAGGCCATTAAGGAAACCCTCTGCTGGATTTATATATCAGAACTGTAAATTATGGATGATTACTAAATTACTAAAGTTTAGAAAATTTAGCATTTACGTTACGTTTTCTAATTTCCAGGTAACCATCTTAGGATATGCTACAGCAATCTATATTATCAAAGTCATTATAGTTCTATTTCAATTATAGTTCATTCGTACAGGTGTTAACTCATGGCTAAAAAATCAGGTACCGGACTCCAGTCTTCTGCGGGACTTATGCGCTACTACGAAGCTGACAAAAATGCAGTTCATGTTCAACCCAAAGCAGTGCTGATTGCCGGCGCAGTTGTGGGCATAGTAGTATTGTTTTTAAGTGCCGTAAATGGCTATTGGCCACTAAAGTAGTGCTTATTACGGCGCAGTCGTTGGTATAGCAGTATTATTTTTTAAGTTTCGTAAATGGCTTCTGGCCATAATTACAGTTCTTCGGACAGGTTTCCTTGAGCAGGCAAAACTCTGGAAAAAAAGAAAGCAAAAAAAAAGCTTTTTTAGGAACCAGAACTCCTAAACCCAGGTTTATCTTTTTGGGTTTTATTCTTATACTTGTGGGTATTTTTGGAGTCTTGTATAATCCTTCAAATCACACCCAAGATGCAGCGCCCTGGGAGGTTTCGGAAGCAGGCACTATATCCTTTCCCCAAAGAGAGGAGCCTGTATTTAAAGCTCAGGAAATAGAAGATAAGTATGCCCCTGAAAATCCGGATACTTTGAAGTTGCTCTCTTTTGAAAGTGAAGGAGATAAAATCCAGGCTCTTTTAAGAATTCCTGCAAATTCTAACTCTTCCTCAGGTTTTCCGGGAATAGTCCTGCTCCCGGGAGCAACAGTTAGTAAGGAAGCCGAACAGGGATTGGCAGTGGAACTCTCAAAAATGGGGTATGCAACCCTGACCATCGACCAGCGCAATCTCGGCGGCATAAATTTCGAAAAAGATCTTGAACTCTTCAAGACTGGCCTTGAGCCTGTCGAGTATTCCATGGTTTATGATGCCCTTAAAGCCAGAGACGTGCTTGCGGCCCAACCTGAAACTGATCCAAAAAGGCTTGCAATCCTCGGAGAAAGTAACGGAGGAAGATTTGCAATTCTTGCCTGTGCCCTTGATCCTTCCTTTAAAGGGGTTATAGGAATCAGCACTTCGGGGTATGGTACTGAAGAAATGGATTCTGATACTACAGATTCTAAAACTTATCGTTTCTACCGTTCAATAGATCCTGAGACCTACCTCCCTAACTTGCCGCCTGCAAAATTTGTGCAGATTCATTCTTTCAATGATACCGTTATTCCTCACGACAAGGCAATGAAGACCTTTGCCGTCGCAAAAGAGCCAAAGGCAATGTATAATGTTAGTGATGCAACGCACGGATATACGGCTTCCATGCTTCCCTATCTTGAAAAAGAGCTTAAGATAATCCTTTCCTGATTTCACCTTCAAAATTATCTTTTTTAGGAATTGAGTCCTGCCATAGTGAATATGAATATGCACTAGTGCTTTGATTCCAAAATACGCTCACATACCTGCATTTTAAATCTTATCCATTGATCAATGAATTCTTCATTCAATAATGGATTCATTTCGGAATCGATACACTAATGAAGAAAGAATCGTCTTTAGCTTCATTAAAAGAGAACTCAGAGCTATCTAAGTTGCAGGTCGAAGAAAGGGAAATTGTAGCTGATATTGTTCAAAAAATCTCCAAATCCGAAGACCTGTTACCACAGGAGTATAAAAAACGCTAAATGAAATTTTTAGGAGACATAAATTGCGGCTATGAGTCGATCTGACTTTAATTTGTTTGCCAAGGTTTTTTATATTTAAACTTTATTTTAGCTTTTGCGATATAATTAAAATGACTACTAATTGTTACTCAAATGATATCAGAGCAAAAAGTCTTAAGCCTGCGGGAACTTAATGGAATCGGCGAAAGAGTAGCCGATAGGCTGATCGAGTACTTCGGAAGTGAAGATGCGGCTCTCAAAACTATTTGTGAGGGCGATATAGCCTCGCTTTCTGAAATCAACGGAATCAGCCACAATTTTGCCCTTTCCCTTGCCAGGGATGCCAGAGCCAGAGCTGAAGGGTGCTCGATTTCAGATTTTCTTAAAACAAAAGAGGCTCTTGATCTATATTCCCGCTTGATGGAGCTGATAAAAAGTTTTGCTCATACAACTCATGCCAGGGACAAGCTGAATCTTTTTTATCCACTGCCTGCCTCACGTATGGATCTTATTCAGGAAAGGCAGGCTTTTATAGGAGAATATCTGGAACTGGCAGATGACCTTTCAGAGAATTCCGACTTTTTGCACCTGCTTTCCAGAGTTCGAAAACTCAGGCCGGTGCCAGGGAACCTGAGGGTTAAAGATAGAATAATCCTCTGTGGAGACAAAAAAACTCTGGAAGCAGCCAGACAAAAATTCCAGGCATTTTTGCCTGTTCAGGCTGTGGAGAATCTCTCTGAATTTGTGGATCTTGCCAGGGGCTATTCCAGTGTGATTGTTTTTGACGATACTTACCTTAGCTTTGATCTTCCGGAGGACGTTGAACCCGAATATTTCCAGGACATCTCAAAAGCTGAGTTCTGGCAGATCTTGCCTGAAAAAGAACTCGGTTTTTTTGCGCGGAACCTTGATTGTCTTCGGGCTTGCCTGGATATAGTATCTATATTACATGCCAGAGATTTTAATTTCTTTGAAGAGCTTTCCGGGGAGAGACTTGATACACTCAAGACAGCTCTTTCAAAGCTTGGAGAGGATGGAAAGCCTGTTGAAGGCCTGGACCCTGAACTTGACAGGCTTGAACAAGCCCTACAAAACCTTGATCCTGTACTTACCTCTGCTTTGAATGAAGCTAACAAGCGGATGAACCGGACTCTTGAGGCAAGTTCGCTTACTTTAAGCGGGCAGGAACTCATCAAGCTTGTGAGCGGGGGAATGGAAATAAAAGACCTGCTTGCAAAGGAACTCACCAAAATTTATAAAGGCGAGATTGAAGCCATACAAGAGGAGCTTGTTGAGAAACTTAGCCTTCAAAAGCAGGAAAAATTGATGCTTGAATCTCTTTTTGCTGATGAAATTTCCTATCCTCTAAGTGCAGACCGGTCTAAACTGCAGCTTCTCAGGCAAAAATTGAGCATGAGCCTTGAAAGAACAAGGCTTACTCGGAAAAGGGAGCTTGCAAAGGCTTTATCGACATTTCACGAGCCTGTAGAAAAGCTTGTCAGGGAGGTCCTGGACTTTGACCTTGGGTTTTCAATAGCCTGCTTTTCAGCAAAGTTCGAACTTAAATTACCGGAGCTGATCCCTGAAGTAGGAATAGGGTTTAAAGCTGGAGAAAATCTCTTTTTAAAAGCTCGATATGGAGAAATTGATCCTGTCAGTTATTCTGTAGGGAAAAACGGTTTTTCTCCTGCGGGCCTGGAAAATCGGGTAGTGCTTTTGAGCGGAGTTAATTCCGGAGGCAAGACTTCCCTGCTTGAGCTTCTTGCTCAGTGCGTAATTTTAGGGTATATGGGTTTCCCAGTTCCTGCAAAAGAGCTTGAACTCGGGCCTGTAGATGAATTCTACTATTTTGGGAAATCAAAAGGAACCCTTGATGCAGGAGCTTTTGAGACTACACTCAGACAATTCTCAGTGCTTTCCGAAGCATCGGGTAAACTGGTACTCGCAGATGAACTGGAATCAATAACCGAACCTGGAGCCTCGGCCCGGATTATAGCAGGAATCCTTGAATTTCTTTCGAGAAACGAGCAGAGTTTTGGAATTTTTGTATCTCATCTTTCGGAACTGATACTTGAAAACACTGAAACAGCGGTAAGAGTAGATGGGATTGAGGCAGAAGGTCTTGATTCTAACCTGGAGCTGATCGTTAACCGGAATCCAGTGTATAATCATATTGCAAGGAGCACTCCCGAATTGATTGTTGAAAGGTTGCTCAGGAAGACTGCAGGAAAAGAAAGAGATTTCTATGCCCATTTAAAGGGCAAATTTAAAACTGACTTAAAAGACTGACTTTCAAGATAACTAAAAGTCTTCAAAAATAAATTAGTCTAATTATCTCAATGTTTCTAATCGTTTCAAATAAATTTCCTGTCTCTAATTCTCAGATAATTATCTAGCTGATCCCAAAACTCAGAATTACTTCCCAAAATATAGGATTTGAGTAATCAAGTGACTTTCTCATTAGGGAAATAGTTCTGAGATTCTTATTGATGTTGAAATAAAATTAGTTTTGGGGTGAACTCATCTACTACTTCTTTCTCTTAACCTTCTGACTTTTCGCTCTTTTTTCTTTATTTACTTGTTGTTAAGAGATAGCATTATAAATCTTTAGTTCTATATATTAGTAAATAGTAATGAGTTAGCTGAGATTCCGGAAAGGTCCTGAAAATTTTGTAGATGCAAAAGTCTTTATAATTGTTAAGGTCAATGCATCTCCGATCATTAAATAAGAAGACTTGTCTTCCCTTATGCCAGAGAATGAAGATACTAAAGAGCTAAAGGGATTGATTGAGATTCAGGAAAACTTTACAAAAATAACTGCTTGCGAAGTTGTTTGAGTGGATTCGGGGGCTATCTTCTTTTAACCCAATAATACCGGGTATTCATCAGGTAATAAAATTCAATAGGAAACGAATAGAGATTTTAGTAAATTTTTTATTATTTTTGAGGACGGATCTGAAGAAGTACAAAACCCAGATCACGTGTGATAACAATGGAGCGTAACTTCCCCATTCAGTGTGCAGATTTTGATAGGTTAATTATGGATAATGTTGATGGAGCTCGGGTAGAAGTCTCCGGCATGCCTGACCTCAGTGACCCCTGTCTATATACAGACCGCGAATACAGCTGGCTTCAGTTCAATGATAGGGTATTAGAGGAAGCTTTCGACGAGCGCAACCCCCTACTTGAGAGAGTAAAGTTCCTTTCTATTTTTGGAAGCAATCTTGACGAGTTTTTCATGGTAAGGGTTTCAGGAATCCAGAAAAGAATAGTCGAAGGAATAAAGGGCGACCGGACAGATGAGCTGGCTCAACAACAACTTCACATTATCCGGGAAGAGCTCCTCAGGCAACTTCCTCTCTCTGATAAGTGCTGGAATGAAATTCTTGAGCCAGCTCTCAGAGAAGAAGGAATCAAAATCCTGAACTACTTTGAGCTGTCTGGGGAGGAAAGAGAAAAGCTCAGAGATTACTTTGAAAGAAATATTTTTCCTTTACTTACTCCGTTAGGCTTCGATTCGGGACATCCTTTTCCTCATATTTCGAACCTTAGCCTTAACCTTGCGGTACTCATTGATGATCCGGACTATGGGGAGCGCTTTGCCAGGGTCAAAATCCCTCCAATATTCTCAAGGTTAATTGTAGTTCCTGAGGATGGTCAGGAAAGGATAACTTCCAATTTTGAGGAGCTAAAAACAGGACGTTTTGTGTGGGTTGAAGAGCTTATTGCTGCAAATCTTGACCTCCTGTTTCCTGGACAGCGCATCCTGGGCGCTTATCCGTTCAGGATCACGCGAGATGCAGATCTCGGATTCGATGAAGATGGGGACAAAGACCTTCTGACTGCTGTAAAGCAGAGGGTTGGAAGAAACTACTTTGGGCCAGCTGTAAGACTTGAGACCGACTATACAATGCCCCCCAGAGTCTCTGATATCCTTCTGAAGAACCTGGACCTTACTGCTCCCCTTATGTTCAGGTCAGCAGCCCCTCTGGGCCTCTCAAGCCTCATAAAACTTGCGCAGACCTCCTGTCCGGAACTTAAGTACGCTCCTCTCGAACCGAAAAAACATTGCCAGTTGGCGGATAAAGAAAAGATTTTTGCGAATCTTAAAAACAGAGATGTTCTTCTCTACCACCCCTATGACAGTTTCGAATCGGTAATCGATTTTGTAGAAGAAGCTGCTGATGACCCGGATGTCCTGGCAATCAAAATGACGTTATACAGAGTAGATGATAACTCCAGGATTATTCAGGCGCTTATGAGGGCTGCGGACCGAAAAAAGCAGGTAGCTGTCCTTGTGGAGCTTAAAGCTCGCTTTGATGAAGAGAACAACATAGGCTGGGCAAAAGAACTTGAGCGTAAAGGCGTTCACGTAGCTTATGGCTTCCCAGGACGTAAGATCCATGCTAAAATGTGCCTAGTGGTCAGAGCCGAAAAAGAAGGTATCAGATATTATGTGCACATGAGCACAGGGAACTATAACGCTGTCACAGGAAAGCTGTATACAGACTTCGGCTACCTGACAAGTGACTCATTCATAGGCAAGGATATCTCTGACCTTTTTAATGCCCTTACAGGTTATTCAAGAAAGGATCATTATATCAAACTTCTTGTAGCTCCACAGACACTCAGGCATCAGATTCTGGAGCGTATAAGGCGTGAGATTGAGCTGCATGAAAAACATGGAGACGGACATCTGATTTTCAAGATGAATTCCCTTGTGGATTACCAGTGCATCCGGGAACTCTACAGGGCTTCTCGCGTTGGAGTAAAGGTAGACCTTATTATTCGGGGTATCTGCTGCCTCAGGCCCGGTATCTACGGGCTCAGCGAAAATATAAGAGTTATCTCGATAGTTGGCCGTTTTCTGGAACATCCAAGGATATACTACTTTAGAAATGGCGGAAAAGAAGAAGTCTTTATAGGAAGTCCGGATCTTATGCCGCGCAACCTGGACAACAGGGTAGAAGTTCTCTTCCCAGTATCTACCGAATATGTTCCAATTGTAAGAGACGTTATCCTTGGGACCCAACTTAAAGATAATATAAAAGCCCGCCTGTTGCTCCCTAACGGCAAGACAGAAAGGATCTACCCGCAGCCCGAAGAAGATGAACTGGATTGCCAGTTATGGATGCTTGAAAACACCAGGAGCTGGGATCTAAGTTCTTAGAAAAGATGAAAACGAAAAATTTCCCTCTTTTTATCCTTTTATCCTGTATATTACCCCATCTTTTCATTTTTAGTTCTTTCTTCCTATTTTTATTCATATCTTCTACTTCTCGTCTTAGTTACTCCACTTAGTGGCCTTTCTCTGCTTTTATTCTTCGTTGCTTAACTTATATTCTCTTCTTTTTTATCGATAACTCTCATTTCAAAATTTCAAAGGGCAGAGTTTTTGAACTTACAATTTTACCTATAAAGTGTAAAAACCAGGACAACATAAATTTGAGAAATAAACATCAAATAGAATAAAAATCTGAATGGATATTGTGAGATTTAATGTAAGATTCTTGACTCCTTTAAGGAAAACGAAAGATAGGGCTTTCAGGTGGTAGTCAATGGAACCCGATAAAACTTACGAAGGCAGGGTTGTTGCGTTTATAGATATTGGGACTAACTCGGTTAGGCTTCTTCTCGTCCGGATTAATCCCAACGGGTCTTTTCTGCCTCTTACCAAGCAGAAGGAAACAGTCAGGCTTGGTGACAAGGAATTTATAGATAAAATTTTGCAGCCTAAGGCGATCGAGCGTGCAGTTATCGTCTGCAAAAAATTCATGGAACTTGCCAGGGCTTACCGGGCAGAAGAAGTCATAGCAGTAGCTACCTCGGCGACGCGAGATGCGAGCAATAAGGTCCAGCTTCTTGAAATGTTAAAAAAAGAAGCAAACCTTGAGGTCTGCACGATTTCGGGAATCGAAGAAGCCAAGTTAATCTATCTTGGGGTTTCAAGCGGGCTCCGGCTGGGGTACTTAAAGGCCTTATTTATTGATATCGGAGGTGGGAGCACCGAAGTTTCAATAGGTGATCAAGGGCAATCTTACTTCCTTGATTCTCTTAACCTTGGAGCCGTTCGTTTGACAAACATGTTCCTGCCGGATGAGGCAGGCCCTGTTTCCGAAGAACAGTATGAACAGATTAAAACCTATGTCCGGCGCGAGGCTGCAAATGTAACAAAAGAACTCTCCAAATACAGGATCAGCTGCGCTATTGGAAGTTCAGGAACTATAGAAAACCTTGCCAGGATCGCTTTTGTTTATTTGCGTAAGACGACACAGGAAAATTACGAGAAGCTGGAATTCGAAGATCTGAAAAAGATTGTCAGGGCTATGTGTGCTCTGTCAATTGAAGAGCGGCGCAAGTTTCCGGGTATCAATGCTCAGAGGGCAGATATTGTAATAGCAGGGGCTGCAATTATCGAAACTCTTATGGAGGAACTGGGGCTTTCAGAAATAAGAGTCAGTAAATATGGCCTCAGAGAAGGACTGCTCGTAGATTATATTTCAAAGAGTGAGTTCTCCTATATGATTACCCAGATGTCTGTAAGAAAACGCAGCATTATGCAACTTGGACTTACCTGCAATTTCGATGAAGAACATGCCCACACAGTCACCCGATTGGCTCTAGAACTCTTTGACAGTATTCAAGCGCTTGGAATCTATGAATTTAGGGATGGGGAAAGGGAACTTCTTGAATATGGTTCAACTCTGCACGACATAGGCACATTTCTCTCCTATGATACCCATCAGTCCCATGCTTATCACCTGATAAGAGAGAGTAACCTTCCAGGCTTTCAGCCCGAAGAAATCGAAATCATTGCAAACCTGGCTTATTTCCACAGGAAAAACACTCCGAAAAAGAAGCACCCCAATCTCACAGGGCTTAGTAGAGATGTAGTAAAAAGCATCCGGGTCCTCAGTGCCCTTCTACGCATGGCAGAAGGTCTTGATCGCTCTCATACCTGTATCGTCTCCCATGTTCGATTCTACATTGCCTCTACCGACAGCCTGGTGCTTGAAATGCATGCCCAGCGAGAGTGCCAGCTCGAAATATGGGAAGTAGAGAAGCAAAAAAAATATTTCAATAAAATGTTCGGGTACGGGCTTCAATCCAAAGTCATTATAGAAAAGGATACAGAGGCTCCTTTAGTTCTTGAAGGAAATGTAGAACTTGAGGAAACAACAGAAGTTAAAATATCCTCAAAAATTAAATGATATAATCTTAATTAAAAAAATTTATCGGAAGAGCCTAGCAGGGAAATGTATCTAAAAGTTTATTTGAAGACGATAATTTATTTGGAGAAAACAGTTAATTTGCAAAAAAGAGTTCACTTGCAGAAAAATGCTTATTTGCAGAAAAAGAGATCATTTGTAGAAAAAGGCTTATTTAGAGTGCAAAAGGAAAAGAGGAAAGTGTAAAAGAGAAATTAGCTAAAATTTTGGGAGAAAAATTAGAAAGGAGTCTCACCGAGTCTTTTGACTGCACTTTCAATTCTTCCTCTGAATTCTCCACTCCTTATTTTCTCCCAGGCTTCAGGGAATGTGTCGAGCAGCATTTGAAGCTCCTCTTCTCTATATTTGAGATATGCTCCAATTCCTTCTGTGTTTTCAGAAAACCCCTCTTTTCCAGAGATTTTGCCATTTTTAACAGAATTCCATTCCCCGGTTCTCAGGAATGAGTTCAGCAAGTCAACTGCAAGTACTGCATCATGCAGATTTCCCAGGTGATCTTGAAGGCTTTTTAATTCCACGATCATTGCATTTGCATCTTTTCCAAGCACGCCCTCAAAGAACTCAAGGGTATAACGCATTCCCTTGGCTGCAATCCTGAGCCTGTGCAAACGTCTTACAGGAAGGAAAGGCCCTTCTATCCACTCGGAGTAAGCGTTAATGTCAGCCATACGTGCATAAAGTATCGAAGGAAGTACATCCTTTATCCTGTGGGGCAAAGCGTCGCAGTTTTTGTTAGTTGTCTGGAGAATAAGAGTTTCAGGAGAGAGAAGGGCCTCCGACAAATCCTTCTTGAAATGACTATATTTTTCACTGTCCAGATAGTCAAGCATTTTCTTCCTGGCTTTTTCTCTTTCTTCCCCAATTAAAGTAAAAAGAGGATCCAGATCATGTTCATGCCCTGAAGGTAGAGTTTTTAAGTATCTTTCCGCTTTTTCCCGGAAAACATCCAGATCCCTGACCTTCCCGAGTGAACCAAGCGTATTCTTGAGCCCTTTCAGATGGGGTTCTAGCTTTGCGGGATCAAGATAAGCCTCAAAAACCTTTGATGCTGCCCTCATCCTTCGGACTGCAACGCGCATATCATGCAGTTCCTCGATTTTTTCTCCTTTTATGGTTCCCTTTTCATGCAAAAGCATGCAAGAGAATTGAAAGGAAAATATCTTCCAGGCAAACCAGGCCATAGAGTCAGTTGGTTCGGCAGTCACTTTTTTGGGAAGTCTGCAGGTTTTTCCGTCTAACTCTTTATTCTTCCATGTTTCTTTCTTTGTTTTTAATTCGTTTTCATCTCTTATTTTTTTGTCCTCAGAAACTTGCGTGAACAGGAGTTCCTTTTCGAAAAGAGATTTCCAGAGTTCACTTTTTTTCTCAGCTTTTTTTGCAGCTTTTTCAACCTCAGTTCCTATTACTTCTATCTCAAGAGCGTTGCCAAGCTGTCTTATCATTCCTGGCCGGGTTTCTTTCGGGCGTTCGAAAAAATCTGCAATCCGTAGTATGGCTGCAAGCATGAGGGCTTTATTCTGGAAGACGGGAGGCAATCCCGAATTGGAATCTTTTAAAGTTGAAACAAAATCTTTTTCGCTTACGGATTGGTCCTGCAGTTTTAGAATCAGGGCAAGAATTAGAATTTCATGGAGCCTCAGTCCCTTTATGGAATGCGTTAGAATAACTTCCTTGCTCATGCGAGTTTTTTCTTCAGAAAAAACCGAATTTCCTATATCTTTCAGAAAAGCTGCAAGACCGAGAAGTTTTCGTTCTTCTTGCCCCATTCCATGGCAGATAAATAGCCCATCAAAAAGAATAAGAGCATTCTCTCTAGCTTTTTCTGCCCTGCATTTATCTTCGTTATAATAGTCAAGAAGCTCTCCAGGATCCCATTCTTTGAATTTTATAGTTTTATTCTCTATCGGTTTAGTCTCTACCTTTTTAGTCTCGATAGGTTTATCATCTACAGTTTTAGTCTCGATAGGTTTATTATCTACAGTTTTAGTCTCGATAGGTTTATTATCTACAGTTTTAGTCTCTACCGTTTCAGTCTCTTTCTTCAAGGCAAGACTGGGAAACTGGAGGTGGAATAGCTGATCCTGGTCTTTATCCATTGTAAAAGGAAAAATAGAAAGCCTTTCTTTTTTAAATTTTGAATACAGGGTTTCAATCTCAGTTTCAGGGATTTTCAGAAGGAAACTCAGTTCTGCAAAAGTTTTGCCTTCATTAATAGCCAGAAGAATTTTAGCTCGCTTTCCGTATATGTTTTTCTGATCTGCAAGTTGTACACAAAAAGCTCTTTCTTTCAGGTTAAGGAAAGTTTTCTCAGAAAGATTTTCCATGAAGAGGAAGGCTCTTTCAAACTTCGAAAAAGGGTTTTCAGCAAGATTATAATGTTTTAGCAGGAATTTTCGGATAGTCTCCAGGTGTTCAGAGGTGCCTTGACTTTTGAGCTCTACTTCAAACTCGTTATAGGACCTTTCTCTACCTTGACTTTTCAGATTCACCCGGTCAAGGTAGGTTTCAGCTATTATTTTTTCCGCAATTTTAACCTGGCGAATCTTCCTTTTCTGTTTGAGGGTTAGGAGAGGAAAAAGGTCAGTTCCGGCAGTAAATTTGAAAATCAGCTTTCGTATACGGTAATCAGGGCATTCAAACACAGAAGCTTCTTCGGGTAGGAAACTGACATATTCCTCTCTCACATGAGTTCCACTTTCGAAGCCTCCAAGACTTTTAATGGTTATCCAGCTACCAGTCTCCCCCTGAGCTTTTCTCACCCTCAGGTAATACCCTGCGGCCATAATAGATCTGTTCTCAGTATCAAGAAAAGTATCGTCAATTAGCTGAACATTGGCTTCAGATATGGCGTATGAAGCAAGCCCTGAAAGGCTTTCAAGTGCCTGAAAATCTGCCTCTTCGGTTACCAGAAACTTCGATTCTATTTCCATACTCCTTTTCTCGCCTTTAAGCTTAAATTTACGGTATTTTTGCTTCAATAACATTAATCTATACTTATTGTTCTCTATACTTATTGTTCTTTTAGTTACTCTTCTTTCAATATCTTTCAGGCATTTTCGTACATGCAAGAAATAAAATGATTCAGGAAACCTCTTTTACAGGCCCTACTATTAAAGCATTATTGGTTTGATGTTTTTGTGGATGAGGTGCATCGAATGTAAAATTCAAAAAAGCTAAAATGAAGTAGAACATATCTATTAAAAATATAAAAAGAATAATAGATAAATTTATTAAAAGTTTGGATTATCAATATTAAAGTTTGCCTCTGATATATAGAAGTCTCCCATTCAGCATGCGGAACTTATCTCACTTCCTATCTCTATACTTTTTAAGCTCCGCTCCAGATAAACATACATTACAGCCACATATCTCCCAACATCATTAATAATATACAGATGGAGCAAATTCCCTTGACAGGTAATGACATTCTACTCTGGGATGAGACCCTATTTAAGGACCTTTCCGTGCTTGAGCCTGACTATCTCCCGGAATATTTCCCCCATAGGGAAACACAATTGAATTCACTCAAGTTTGCACTCAGGCCAGCCCTGCGAGGCATGCGTCCTTTGAATTGTTTGCTAGTAGGGCCTCCTGGGACCGGAAAAACCAGTGCGGTTATGAAAATATTCAAAGAAGTTGAGTCCCATGCTCCAAATGTTGTTGCTGTTAAAGTCAATTGCCAGATTGATTCCACACGCTTTGCAG
This sequence comes from uncultured Methanosarcinaceae archaeon, assembly GCA_963722085.1. Classification (GTDB taxonomy): domain Archaea; phylum Halobacteriota; class Methanosarcinia; order Methanosarcinales; family Methanosarcinaceae; genus Methanosarcina. Next base: position 35,410 of record CAVRNH010000054.1, read on the forward strand.
TAATCTCAAGGATTTACAGAAAACTTTTTGGAATTTCTCCTCCCAATTCGGGAATTGCATTTCGTAAGATCTTCGAAACTGTTGTTAATTTTCTTGTTTCGTCAGAAAAAGTTTTGCTTGTTGCCCTTGATGATCTCAATTATCTCTGTTATGAAGGGCATGCCAATGAAGTAATGTACTCCCTTCTAAGGGCTCACGAGCAATATCCGGGGGCAAAGATAGGAGTAATCGGGATTGTAAATGACACATCTGATCTCTACTGCATAGATTCAAGGGTAAATTCAGTTTTTCTGCCTGAAGAGATTTCTTTCCCCAGGTATGGAGATTCAGAAATTCTCGATATTCTCAAGGACAGGGTAAAATATGGCTTTTATCCGAAGGTGATTTCGGACGAATTACTTGAACTGGTAGCCACGTATGTAGAAAAGACAGGAGATCTCAGAGTCGGAATCGATCTTCTTAAGCGTTCCGGTTTTAATGCCGAACGCAGGGGAAACCGTACCATATCCTCTGAAGACGTGGAGAAAGCTTACGAATCATCCAAATTGCTTCATCTGTGCAGGGGCATAAGCCTCCTGTCAGATTCGGAGAAACATTTACTCGAATTAATAGCAAAAAAAGGAGAGATTCATGCAGGGGAGCTCTATAAATCTTTTCATGAACTGACACAGCTTGGATATACCAGATTTTACGGAATTGTCAACAGACTCCAGGTACTTAACTACGTGGATGCGGATTTTACCGGCAAGGGTCAAAGGGGCAGGACCAGAATCATAAAAACAAAGTATGGAGCTGAGGAGATTCTTAACTGCCTTGAAAAGAGCTGAGTTGAGATTTTTTATCATAAAGTTCAAAAGCCTGGAAAAAGGAAAAGAGGACTCAACTAGTGTGTCGATTCCAAAATGAATCCATATTGAAGGAAGAATTCATTGATCAATGGATGATTTAAAAGTTCAGGTTTGTGACCGTATTTTGGAATCGAGGCACTACTAATCATAGTTTGGTATTTTGCATATCCCGCCAAAACGGAGGATTAGCGTTATGTTGACTAAACTTAATCGGGGTGCGGTGCGGTTGGTCTTCAAGAAGTAACAATAGGATAAACGGTAAGCAACTTTATTTCTCCTGAACAAAAACATAAATCCCCCCTTTTGGCAGGTCGTACAAAAATACCCTAATAGGCCTCCTTACCTTCAAGAGGTAAAAATGCAACATTTTGGTTTTTAGTTTTACATAGGTTTTTAGTAAAAGCTCTGTATTTTTCCGGTTTCTAGGTAAAAATGTTCTCAAAAATGAAGCTAAAACCGCGAAAATACATAGGTTTTACAGTAAAATCTATGCATAACATGTAGAGCAAATTTACAGAAAAGCTGATACGCTGCCCTATTAGAGAATACGGTCCGGCAAAACGGATCTGGCAATCTCCCTTGGTTCAGTTTTACAATATGGTTTTAGTTCGCGGAGTCGTCTAAGAGCAATTACCTTTTCATTATTACTTTTTAAGAATTCCTCTTCGAGGGTTTTAATTATCTGTAGAAAGGGTACTGTTAGCTGATAATACTTTACAGGTCTGCCTTTTCCTTTGTTCTTTTTTTCGGATTGTTCATCAACCCAACCCCTTTCCTTAAGTGGGCGCATAGCTACACTTATTTCCGGTTGCCTTAGTCCTGAAATAAGCTGTATATGTTGAGATTTAAGTTCCTTGCAGTCTTTCAGACACACGATTGCGGTAGCCTCTGTCCTCGGGAGACCTAGGCCTTGGAGCATATCAATAACTGAATACTCTTTTTCTGTTAGATTGACTGGCAAATCTTCGATCATTATGAATGAATAATAACTTTGTGTTTATATATTTTATGTAGATACTTTTATCCTAAGGACTTATCACTAAATAGCTTAAGCAATACATTTTTATTTTTGAACAAAATAGGTTTAGCAGTTTATGAAAATGTTCAAGTACAGTGTAAAAATGTCATCAAGTTATTTCGTTACGAGCGCTAAGTAAATTGAGTACTGTTAATGAGTAAAATTTTTGAGGCTCTGTGTAGTCTGCGAAGGATAAGATTTTTGTAGCTACATAGTCATAAAACGTTGCTGTTTCCATCAAAAATGAGGTAAAAACCTTCAAAAAAACAAGGCAAAACCTGTAAAATGGCTACCTTTTATGA
>CAVRNH010000055.1:0-18970 GCA_963722085.1 uncultured Methanosarcinaceae archaeon
CGCTAGCTTTAATCATTAAAAAAGTGAATAAAAAAAGACATGTTTTCTTGAGTCTATACCAAAATAATATAATGTTTAAATTATAAGTTTGATACTACGTCCTTCCAGGAAATAGATGACGTTTATGGAGCTCCATAGAAACTTATCTTCCTCCACGGAAACGACACTCAAGAAGGCTTCGTACAGAGACAAGAAAGCTGATGCTATTGAAGAATTTGAGTCAATAGAACCTGTAAATCAAATATTTAGTTGAGATCTTAACCAGCCATGAAGCAGAAAAATTCAAAAAAAGTCACTGAAGACTTTGAAGAAGGCCCAACAGAATTTCTTGTAGACCCTTACGGACGAAAGGTGACTGGGCTTCGAATATCCATCACCAATAGGTGTAACCTTTCATGCATGTACTGCCATCGTGAAGGTGCAGATGGTTGTACCAGCGGTCCAACCGGGCAAGAGATGAAACCTGAGTTGATCTGTGAGATCGTCAGAATAGCTGCAAAGTTCGGGGTCCAAAAAGTTAAATTTTCTGGAGGTGAACCACTTTTTCGAAATGACTTTGAGGATATCCTTTCTTGCCTTCCTCCTTTAAAAGAAGTATCAGCAACTACAAACGGCATACTACTCGAAAAACGCGCAAAATCCCTAAAGGCTGCGGGTCTGGATAGGGTAAATATAAGTCTTGATACTCTTGTTCCCGAAAAATATGAGGAAATTACCGGAGCTCCGCCAGGTTCTCTTGAGAAGGTCTTTAGAGGTATTAATAGCGCAGTTGAAACTGGGCTGACTCCTGTAAAGCTGAATATGGTACTCCTAAAAGGCATAAATGATAACGAAATTGATTCCATGCTGGAATTTGTCCGACCTTATAAAGGGAAAGTTATCTTACAATTAATAGAGCTTATGGATATTGATCCAAAGCTTTCAAAATATATGATTGATTCAAAAGCCCTTGAGAAAAACCTATCTGAGAGGGCAAGTGAAGTTAGGGTCAGACAGTTGCATCATCGAAGAAAATATATTATCAACGGGGTTGAAGTAGAATTTGTACGACCTATGGATAACTCGGAGTTTTGCGCTTACTGTAGCAGGCTGAGAGTTACAGCCGATGGAAAATTTAAGCCTTGTTTGCTTGTAAATGACAATTTGGTGGATTTCCGGGAGGCAAAAAGCCCTGAAGAACTAGAAAAGCTCCTCAAACTTTCAGTAAGTAGACGAAAACCATATTACTCTCTTGTTAAAATCACTAAATAGGAGAAAAACCTAAAAGATCAAAAAGAAAGAAATGAAGATAGTAAGTATAGAGGATACATCTTTAAGAAGGAAAAAAGTGAAAATTGTACCTATGTTAACGGTAGGAAAATCTCAAAGAATGGCTTTCTAGAAAAAATCTTATGAACTTTAGGCATTGATCGAAACTCTGTGAACTATCGACAGTGGGCGAAAGGAAATTTTCACTGATATTGTAAGGGATAATACTAAAGAATAAAAAATATTGTTATAGAAAATAAAACTTTTTTAATAAAAAAGGAGAAGCAGCAGTTCTCCGACATTTAAATCTCTTTTGTCAGTAGTAAGCTATATTCGATCTTGAGCTTTGTAGCTATCAACTACTAGTATATCGATTCCAAAATAAATCCATTATTGAATGAGAAATTCATTGATCAATGGATACCTTTAAAAGTTCAAGTTTATGGGCTTATTTCGGAATCAAAGCACTAGTGATATAGAAATGTAAAATAAAGTTGGAAACAAGAATTCATTTGGGGGAAACTTTTAAAGAAACGATTGTCAAATTATATCAGGAATTTTAAGAGCTAATTTGGGAGTTTCTTAAGATTGGTCATCGCCCATCGACAAAATTATAAACATCTCATTATATAATAAGGAAAACATTGACTCAACTTTGTACACATAAATACTCTGTGTTCAATCCACTCTTATTATCTGTCCCTGTAAAATTGGCTAATTTCCTGTCAAAAAGTAACCTCAGATATGTTGCGTTCACTCTTGTTATGTTTATCTCTACATAACGCGATACTCGGACTCCAGTTTTTTGATATTTCTATCTCCGGGTTCCGTATTCGTCCGTGTTATGTTTTAAATAACATAACGATAAAACTCGCGGTGGTGCATAAATTGCGTAAAAATTCAGATGAAGAAAAATACCATATGGAGATAATTCTGAAGCAGGTAAAGGATCCGGACTTGTTTTTCCAGATTGAAAAGGTAGTCCCCTTTCACGGCTTCCTTACCTCTGGGGCATTAATCGGTATTCAGATGCTCAATATTGCACGACGGGTGCTCGATGTCCAGCACGGAGAGCGCATATATGTGACCTGCGAGACACAAAACTGTATGCCTGACCCATTCCAGATTCTTGCCGGAGCTACGATCGGTAACGGCGGGTTTGAATATCAGAAGCCTTGGGAAAATGGCGGTCACAGTAAACAAACAGGCTCCTGAAGGAGTTCACAGCATAAAAGGTGTCCGAATTATCCTCGACCCTGAGAAGACAAAGGACTATCCCAAACTCCATGCCTGGTACCTGAACACTCAAAAGCTTCATCACGAAGAGGTTGTACCAATTCTTCTCGCTGCAGGAGAAAAAGTGTATTCCTGGAAACTTGTGGACATAGAAGTTCCTGTTCGACAGAAAAAGCGGATACAGTGCTGTGAAAATTGCGGTGAAATGTTCATTCAGCATGATAATGAGCTGCTGTGCGGCGTATGCACAGAATAATGTTGAGAGGTAAGCAAAATGCAATATGATATGCGATTGTCTGTCTTTTCCGAAAAAAAAGACAGACAGCTGGTCTATAAGCCTGAAAAATGTATTGGCTGCGGGACCTGCGTACAGTCATGCCCCAAAGGTAACCTTTCAATAGGTGCCGTGGGAGCTGTAACTAGAGGTTTGCTGGATGCTGATTTCCTTGAAATAAGGGGCGAAGATTGCCTTGTCTGTGGAATCTGTGCGAGAGTTTGCCCTACAGGTGCTCTTGAGTTGAAACAGGAAGGAAAAACTCTCAATGACATGTCCTATCTTTCCAGGGCCATCAAACCAACATCGGTATCTGAAAACTGCGTACACTGCGGACTTTGTGAGGATATTTGTCCAAGAGCCTGTATTCAGGTAACCCGAGATACTTCACAGGATGGAAGTCTAAAACTCGTTGGAAAGACCCTTATTGATTCGGAGTGCTGCGTTCACTGCGGCTGGTGTGCTGCAGTGTGTCCGGTGAATGCCATTTCCGTGGAAAAGCCCTTTGAAGGGCGCTGGATCCGGGCTGAGGATGTCTGTCAGACCTGTCATACTTGTGTGGAAGTCTGTCCTGCAAATGCTCTTTTCAATAAAAGGGCGAAAGCCGGAGAACGGGTCGAAAAAATAACTCACCGCCCCGATGCTTGCATTTACTGTGGGGCATGTGCGGTCGCATGTCCTGTAAAAGCCATTGACGTCAGGAAAACTGCCATTCTGCCTGATATGGAGAAAAAAGGCCCTCTTGAGAAAAAGCTGCTTGAAGCTCCTGTTCCGGAGACTCTGCTTCGTACCTGCCTGGAAACGGATGAAACTGCGTGTCTGGGTTGCGGAAACTGTGTGATTGTTTGTCCTGTAAATGCTCTCGATAACAAGGAACTTGCAGCGGGATACCTGAACGACATGGATGAAAAAGCTCTGCTTGAGGTTAAGAACGGGAAAAGTTTCGGTCGTAAACCAGGACCGCTGCGGAGCCGACGGAGCCTGTGCCCTTATCTGCCCTGTTAATGCGATCTGGCTTGTAAAAAGAGAGGTGAAATAAATGGCAGGAACAATTTCAATCAAGAATGGATATGTCTTTGATCCCCTCAACGAAATAAATGGGGAAATTATGGATATCTTCGTCAGGGACGGAAAAATCGTAAAAGAGCTATCTGCGGCCGAAATTAAGGATGCAAAAGTAATTGATGCCTCAGGTATGACGGTCATGCCAGGAGGAGTTGACTCCCATTCCCACGTTGCAGGGGCAAAGGTTAATGCCGGCAGGATGATGCGCCCGGAGGATCACTACAGATCGACTATCCAGAAGACTTCAATCGCCCACTCAGGTTCAGGTTACACCGTTCCCTCGGTTTACAAACAGGGGTACGATTACGCAGCAATGGGTTACACAACTGTCTTTGAAGCTGCAATTCCTCCTCTTGAAGCTCGCCATACCCATGAAGAGATGCGTACAACTCCACTTCTTGATATGGGCGGGTATCTTGTTCTCGGGAACAACTTCTTTATGATGCGTTACCTCCGGGAAGGTGACATAAAAAGGGCCGCTGCTTACGTAGCCTGGATGATGAAGACTCATAAGGCTTATGGGATCAAATGCGTCAACCCGGCAGGAGTCGAAAATTGGGGATGGGGGAAAAACATAAGTTCTCTTGATGAGGCCAATATCCATTTCGAAATTACCCCCCGAGAAATCATAAAAGGGCTTTCCGAAATTAACGAACTCCTTGGCATGCCAATGCCTCTCCACCTGCATGCAAACAACCTTGGGCATCCGGGATGCTATACGCTTGCAAAGGATTCTCTCAAAATCCCTGACGGCGTAAAGCCCAGGCAGAACATGGATGTGGAATGGGCTGAAACCAAAATGGATCCTGCAAGAGATCGTTCCGTATACCTCGCCCATCTGACGTTCAACAGTTTTGGCGGTACTACCTGGGCAGACTTCGAATCCGGTGTTAAAGAAATTGCAGGATATATTAACAACAAGGATCATGTCGTAATCGACAGCGGATGCGTGCCCTTCGGAGAGGCCACAGCTATGACAGGAGATGGGCCTGCTATTCATGACCTTTACACACTAACAGGAAACAAATGGTCAAACACTGACGTCGAGATGGAGTGCGGCTCAGGGGTCCTGCCCTTTACCTACCTTAAATCCAATCCCGTGCACAGCGTGCAATGGGCAATGGGGCTTGAATGCCTCCTGCTGATCAACGACCCCTGGAAAACCATTATGACCACGGACAGCCCTAACGGCGGCCCGTTTACGAAATATCCTGAAGTTATGACCTGGCTTATGTCCGAAGCTTTCAGAAAGCAGACCTTCAGTGAGTGCCACAAATGGGCCAATGACAGAAGTGAGCTTGGCGGAGTAAACCGGGAACTTTCCCTTTATGACATTGCGATCCTCACCAGGGCCAACCCTGCAAAGACAATTGGTATGGTCCATAGGAAAGGTTCTCTTGGAGTGGGTGCTGATGGGGATGTTACAGTCTACAACATAAACCCGCAGCAGTTTGATCCGAACAATTACGAGGCCCTTCTCCAGACCTTCAGGAAGGCAGAATATACTGTAAAGGGAGGCGAAATCGTGGCTGTTAAGGGAGATATCGTTTCCGTGCCTGAAAAGCGGACTTACTATTCCGAAGTACACGTAGAAGACGAACGGGAAAAGGAGATGCTGGCCGATGTGAAGGAATGGTTCAGGTATTACACCCTGGGCTTTGCTAATTACCCGACTCCGGAGAAATATCTGGCAAATCCGACTCCTATACAGGTTAACGGTGAGAGGTGACGTAATGATAGAGGGAGCTCTTATTCATAAAAAAAGGATAGATAGTAAACTTGAGACAGTTATAAAATCCGACTCCTTTACTGGAAAAAGTGCTGGAGAAATGGAAGAAGTAGTACTTATTCCTAAAAAAAAGATTGACATCAAAGTGGAAGCAGATATTATAACTCCTGACTCTTTTGCAGGCAAAAATGCCGGAGAAATAGGAAATCTGTCCGTCTGGCAGGGGCCAAAGACTTATCCTCTTTCCGATTTTTTCGAAGTGATAGGCAACGGAGGCAGTTCTGCAGCTGAGACCCTGATTCGCATAAAAGGTGACGCAATAAGGGTTAAAAGGGTCGGAGAAGGCATGAGTGCAGGAAAAATTGAAATTGAGGGTTCTGCAGGCATGCATGTCGGGACCGGGATGAAAGGAGGAGAGATTCTTGTTTTCGGAGATGCTGGATTCCTGGGCAGGTATGGAAATGACAGGCGGACTTCTGCACATTAAAGGAAATGCTGGAGACCATGTGGGCAGTGCTTACAGAGGCAAATGGCACGGCATGAAAGGAGGACGCATCGTGATCGAAGGCTCGGCACGGCACCAGCTTGGAGGCGGCATGGACGGTGGCGAAATTCTTGTGGAAGGCAATGTTGAAGGCTTCTGCGGGATTCGCCAGAACGGCGGGCTCATCGTTGTTAAGGGCAGAGCTCTTCGTGGAGTAGGTGCTGAAATGGCAGGCGGTACTATAGTTATTGGGGGCAAAATAGAGCGCTTTTCTCCGGGTTTCGAATATGTCTCTATGGAAAATAGAGTCATGTCTGGCGAGATTGAGTTAATTGGCGAATTTAAAAAGTTCACAGGGGATTATGCGATCAGCAAGCGGGCAAAAGGACTGCTCTACGTGGTTGCAGACGAAAACCCGGAGCTCTGAGGTGAGAGGCATGGAAGTATTACTTATTACCGGAAGTACGATTGATGAAGGCAGGCTTGCCAAAGGCGGAGACAAGTTCACGGACGAGTACACTATGGAGTGTGCATCCTGCTGGATTTCTCCTGTGGATTTCGTGTCACTCTGCTCACCTGATAAAGTAAAAGTAACAAGCAGAAACGGAAAACATTCAATTGTTGTTTATACGAAATGTACGAATTCAGTCCAGCCAGGTCAGGTTTTCATGCCAAGGGCAATCTGGTCAAATGTTGTCATCGATCCTGATACTCTTTCTACGGGGTCTCCCCTCTACAAAGGTGCACCCGTGAATATCGAGCCAGCAGATGAAGAAGTCTTTAGTGCCGAAGATGTTGTGTTGAAAGTTTATGTCGGAGGGCAGTGAGTATGATTTTCAAAAACATAGTCTGTCCGGTTTGCGGGGCTGCCTGTGATGACATTCAGGTTGAATTCGGGGACGGAAAGATTGAAGCCAGAAATGCATGCAAAATGGGAAATGCCAAATTCCAGGAAGTTGTAAGTTCTCACAGGCTCAGACTGCCCCTTATAAAGGGTGGTGGTAATCGTGGTAAACTGACACCTGCAGCCTGGGATGAAGCTCTTGAGAGAGCTGCGGATATCCTTGTCTCTGCAAAGCGTCCACTGCTTTTCATGGGCAGTGAAACCTCCTGTGAAGCGCACGAAGTCGGGCTCAAGATAGGGGAATATCTGGGTGCAATTGTTGATTCCAATGCTACCATTTGTCATGGGCCAACAGCTATGGGAATTCAGGAAGCTGGAAAAGTCGGTGCAACCGAGGGGCAGAAGAAAAACAGGGGAGACCTCATAATCTACTGGGGAACAAACCCTCTTGAGTCTATGCCAAGGCAGATGTCAAGGTACGGAGTTTTCCCGAGAGGTTACTGGACCAAACGCGGGCGTTTCGACAGGACAGTTATCACTGTGGATCCAAGGAAAACTCCAACTGCTGAAGCTTCCGATCTGCATGTACAGCTTAAACCCAACTCAGATTACGAACTGATCAGTGCACTTCTTACCCTGCTTCACGGGAAAACACCTCATCCGTCTGTAGAAGAAATTACAGGCGTTCCTATCCCGGTGATGGAAGAATTGCTCGATATGATGAAGAACTGCAACTTCGGGGCCATCTCAGTGGGTCTTGGTCTTTCCTCATCCATTGGAAAACACAGAAACGCCGAAATTGCCATGAACCTGGTAAAGGAACTGAACAACTATGCCAAGTTCACCCTTGGAGCTCTACGCGGCCATTGCAACGTGGCAGGCTTTAACCAGGTCGCATCCTATATGTACGGTTACCCCTTCGGGCTTGACTTTACACGTGGGCATCCCCGTTACAACCCAGGGGAATTCACAACCGTGGACTTGCTAAGAGAAAAAGATGTGGATGCAGCTTTTGTAATGTGTGCTGATCTTGTCTGTCATATCCCTGCAGATTGCGCCTCTTACCTTGCCGAAATCCCCTTGATCTGCCTGGATATTGCCCCCTGCCCGACCACAGCTGCTTCAGATATCGTACTTCCAGGAGTTATTGATGCTATGGAATGTGACGGGACTTTCTACAGGCTCGACGATGTGCCAGTGCATTTTGAACCTTTTACAAGCTCGCCTTTTGAGTTCACAAAGAGCAACGAAGATACTTTAAAACAGCTATTTGAAAAGATTAAGGAAAGAAAATAAATCTTTACACTTCTTCTTGAGTTTAAGCGGTAAAGATAAACAATATTAGAAGGAGAAGGGCAAATTTGCCCTTCCAATTTTCTGATCCTACTGAGCACTATTCCGTAGAACATATAATAAATTTTGTATCCATAAGTTTTGTCAAATTAATTTGAGCTAAAAATAGGATAAATTTCCAAATTAATTTGAGCTAAAAATAGGATAAATTTTCAATATCAATTAGGGATACTGTTAAATTTAGGTTACAAATTTATGTTATTTTTTTCAAAGTCCCGACAACAGGATAACCCTTAATTATTCCAGGCCCGTGTGTTGCCTTGTTCAATTCTTCAGTGAGGTCCTTCCCTGCAGTGTGTCCCTTATGAATGCCATCTTTCCAAAGATTACTATTAGAGACATCATAGACCTTACCTTCATAGGCAACGTATGACTTCCCATTTTTACCGTTGTACTTTGCAAGTTCTTCAAGTGTATATTCTTTTATTCCCGGTGTCTCTGTCACATTCTGCATTTCAGTTGCATTCTGTCTTTCAGTTGCCTTTTCTCCAGTTGGAGCAACTACTTCAGCAGGAGTTGTTTCTGCAACAGGAGTTTCCTTTACAACTTCAGATGCAGTTACAGCCTGTTCTGGAGTTCCTGTTTCATTTGGAGTTACCGGTTCATTTCCTGCGCATCCTATTGCGAGGAATACGCCGAACAACACTATCAATATAATCAGTGCTTTTCTCATTATTTCCCCCATACAATAAAGTTGCATTCTAATTTATATTTTAAATTATAATTAAATACCTACTAGCTACTGAACATGGTTCTTCTTATGATCTCTGATTGAGTGCAGGGGGTTTATTCTTAGTCAAAATGGAAGTGAGTAAAGTGGTGGCATTCCGAATAAAGAGCTAAATTAGGTCATGGAGGTCATTTACTGAAAACCGCAAACCAAGGGAGTCTCAAATCTGGACAATCAAAGCAGGTGTGCTCTTTTTGCAAGAATTAATGAACAACTCACGGATACTACCTGTTTTTTCTGAACGCAATCTTCTCCCCGCAGTACTGGTGTAGTTTTTTGGTTCCTCCTGCTTCACTGACAATAGTGAGCATAGTGGGGGAATCAAGGATCCGGGTTCCCATTACTGCGGTAATTCCTCTTTGAAAAAAGGGTTCCGGGTAAAGTGGAGCGGTTGGGCCGAGCAGAACAACTTCCCTTGCAGTTCCACGGAAGGCAAGAAGTTCGTCGAAAGTTTTATTGACTAGGGTACTTGCGCTGAGGATGATCACATCCGATGCGGGAAGAATTTCTCCGGCTTTTTCGGAAGGCAACGTCCTGGCTTCTGCTGCTTCGATTTTACGTTTTTCGAGGACTGTAAGTTTATCTGTTATTTTAAGGATTTTCGGGACAAGAGGGCCGAAATAGCCTACCATTGCAACGTTGTCTTCAGGCTTTATAAGATCAAGAATATCCATATCTGAGACCGAAAAACTTTCCGGTTTCAGTTCCTGGAGCATTTGGAAAAGAGCGTTTATAGTTGCAATTCCGACTGCTGCTTCAAGGGGGTTTTCTGACATGGCCAGTTCAAGTATACAGTCGGCAGTACGGTTTTTTAGAGTTTCTGGAAAATCCACGGTGGGACAGCAGGAAAACTCATAAAGAGGGGTGCAGGCTACGCCTCCATAACCGTCTGAGAGCAGGATTCCGGTATAGGCAAGACCTATCCTGACATCTTTTACCTCAATTTCTTTAAGGGCAGGGCCGAATTCGTGTCTGAGTTCGTGCATAAGGACCGATAAAATCCCTTTTTCGTTTCTTTCTTCCTGATTTTCTTTTTTAAGATTTTTTGTTTTTCCAGGGTTTTGGGTTTCTTGCATTCGGCTACCTTCTAATCTATGAGGCTTTTTTCATACAGGCACTTTTTCAGTATGTAGTTTAACTGATATGTTTGAAAATACATAACGGTTAATAAAGGTTTTTCTAAAACCAGAGCACGAAACATTTAAAATAGTCTTATGAATGCTCAGGGCTGCTTTCGAGTATTATTTACTGCAGGTACAGGAACCAACACGCTGGGAATTAAGTACAGTGACAGTAGATAAGGAACAAGGAAATAATAGGAATTGAGAAAGTAGGGAATTCAGGGGTTTGAAGGAGTAGATGAGGCTATCAGTGGAGGTCTTTCCCGAGGATTAAATATTCTCTTGCCTTACTGTGTCAACGGAGATTTCGTCTTCTATAGGGCTTCGAAAAGCTGGATAAGCTGTTAATATATGGCACAAGAAAATAAAAAATAGTAAATTTTAAGTTTTTATACTATATCATGCTGTCAAGGGCGGTTAAGAATTCCCCATTTTCGGCGGATTAAAAATCCCCAATTATCAATCCTTGAGAAAAGTTCGAGGATTGTGAATAATGCTGAAAATGGAGGAATGGTTATTGATACGAGATTTGTATTCACAAGGCTTGAGCATCAGTGAAATCTCTGATAGAACAGGTTATGATAGGAAAACGGTGAGGAAATACCTTAACAAGAATACCGTCCCTGAACCACAGAAACGTCCCACAAGATCTAGCAAACTTGATCCATACAAACCTTACATACTAGAAAAGCTCAATGAAGGCCCCTATACCTCTGCTCGCCTTTTTCGTGAAATCCAGGAAATGGGTTATGACGGTGGGAAGACCATAGTTAAAGATTTTGTGAGAAAAGTCAGACCTAAACTGGGAGTACCTGCTGTACTCCGATATGAGACAAAACCAGGTGTTCAAGCCCAGGTTGACTGGGGAGAATTAGGAACGGTTGAAGTCGATGGAAAATTAAAGAAACTTTTCTGTTTTAGCATGATTCTTGGATATTCAAGAATGAGATATGTAGAATTTACATTGAGCACCGATACTTCCACACTTATCCAGAGTCATTTGAATGCATTTCAATACTTTGGTGGATTTACACAAGAAATTCTCTATGACAACATGAAACAGGTTGTTATCAAGAGAGCATTGAAATCGTCGGATTCAGAATGGAACTCTTTGTTTGAGGATTTCTTCAAGCATTATGGATTCATTCCTCGTTTATGCAGGCCATATAGACCTCAGACTAAAGGAAAAATAGAAAACACGATTGGGTATATCAAGAGAGATTTCTTCCTTGGGAGAGAGTTCAATTCCCTTGAAAACCTGAATAGTCAGGCTATTGGATGGCTAAAAAGAGTGAATTCAAGTATACATGGAACAACACATCAAATACCTCTTGAACGCTTGAAGGAGGAGAACCTGATCCTGCTGGATCAGGTTTCTCCTTACAAAATTGTAAGGATTGAGACCAGAAAGGTCTCAAGTGACTGTTATATTTCTTATCTTGGAAACAAGTATTCTGCTCCTTACAAGTTTGCAGGAAGAACTACAGAGCTTCATATTTCTGATGGAAAGTTCAAGGTTTATGTTAATAATGAATGCATATGTGAACACGAAATCCTACCTGGAAACTGTAGAGTGATCAGGAAGAAAGAACATTTTCAGGGACTCCTGAGTGAGATTCTAAAAGAGAATTCTGTTTGTAGGAATACTCCAAAGCCTCCATTAAAGTTTTCAAGTCCAGAAGTGGAAAAGAGGTCCCTTGAAGTCTATGAAGTCTTTAGCCAAGGAGGCTCAATATGAACAACTTCACCTACGAAAGACTTCATAATAACCTCCATTACCTGAAACTTGATACTATTGAAGCTATTCTAGACAACTATCTGGAGCTTGCTGCAAAAGACAGTAAGACAACAATGGAAGTTCTTGATTACCTGCTTGAACAGGAAAGGAAAAACAGGGACGCTGCAGCAATTGACAGAAGAATGAAATGTGCAGCATTTCCCATAATAAAGACTCTTGAGGAATTCAATTTTGATTTTCAACCATCAATTGAAAAAAGTGTAATTGAAGATCTCTCAACTTTGAGATTCATACATAATGCTGAAAACCTCGTTTTACTTGGACCTCCTGGCGTTGGGAAATCTCATCTTGCAATCGCTCTTGGAATTGAAGCTGTAAAAGCAGGGTTTTCTGCTTACTTTGTCAATACAGGCAACCTTATTGAGAGATTAAAAAAGGCAAATAGGGAAGGAATCCTTGAAAAGAAATTGAAGGATTTTACAAAACACAAACTGTTGATAATTGACGAAATGGGATATCTTCCCTTTGATGAAGAAGGAGCACATTGCCTGTTTCAGCTTATCTCTAAACGTTACGAGAAAAGCTCAACAATTTTTACCTCAAACAAGTCATATGGAGAATGGGGTGAAATATTCAAAGATCATGTAATAGCTGCAGCTGTACTTGATAGAATACTCCATCATTGTACGACGATTAACATTAAGGGAGATAGTTACAGGCTTAAAGAGAGAAAGAGACATGGAATAAAAGTAGGAATTACGCACACCTAATTTTATAGAAGATCTTGAAAACTGAGTAAACTTTATATCATAAAGTAGGGAATTTTAAACCGCCCAAAATGGGGAAAAGTAAACCGTCGTTGACAGTCACTTTACGACCCAAAAATAGTATAATCGAACAAAGAATAGCAGAGAAATACAAAGTAAGTCCTGTAACTGTACGAAAAGCAGAAAAGTTTGCTGATGCTATAGATGAAGTTGCTAATAATGCGAATATAAACCCTTTCAAAATTATTGGTAGAGAAATTAAAGGTACTAGAAAAGATATTGTTGAATTATCTCAAAAGCCTGCTGAAGTACAAAAGGAAATTATTGAAAAGGTTGAGAAAAAAGAGATTCCTAATATCAAAATTGCATTGAAGGAAATTGAAGATAAATTAATTTTTGATGAAATTAACGAAGAACTAGATGAAGAGAAGGAAACAGATTATAAAGAAATTGAAGAACAAAACTATAAAAACGAATATAGTAGCCCTTATGACTTAGCTGAAAAAATATTTGATATAATAAATAATTATACAAATGAGTATGATAACATCGATATGAAATTCATTAAAAATACACTAGAAATTGTAAATGAAAATTTAAATGAACGAGTAAATATATAATTTATATAAAACCTAAAAATTTCTCACTTATTTAAATTTTATTCCTTTATTTTTGGGAAAAATTCTACCCTTGCTGTGATATTTAGTCCTCCCCCATCGGGAATTCAAGTTATCCTGTGTGCGTTCTTACTTTAATTTGTCCACCATGAAAAGCAAGTCGTGGGGGGAGTTATTGAAAAACGTAAACACAATAATCTCTTTACATTTTTCTCACATAAGGGATATACACTCGTTTTTTCGGAATTGATCAATAACTCACGGACAAGCCCCCGTTAATAGGTAGACGTTTAATGCCCACGTCTAGAACCCAGTTAATTTTAACTGTTCAATAGAGCCCCCACTAAAAGTTTTTGGTTTTCCCTCGAAAAAAGCTGCAACATCAATAATACAACTTATAAATTATATTACAAGATTTGAGGTAATAGATATTTGAGGCATGATTTTTACATGTCAACTAATTTTAGTGACCTTTGCATGTACTCTAATATGGGAAATACTTTTTAAATTTGAGAATAAAATCATAATGATTGAATAAGAGGCGATTTAAGAGGATTTTATTTCTAATTTAATATAAAGCCTTAAAAAGATATTTAGATTTGACCTAGAGCCTCTTGGTAAGCAAGGTGCCAAAAAATAACAACTTTTATATTCTCTACAGGATATTTTTGCAGTTCTAAATAGGATGTCAAAATTTAAAAATTTTAAAAATTTTACTTATATCACATAGGCAAATCCATTTGCACAATTTGACTGCTTCTGTCGGCGCATACTTAGCAGTTCAAATTTTTGTCCGACTTGTCTGGGATATTTTCACTCCTTACACATATATTATTTTATATTTTTTACTATACTTAAGAATTAGAAATAAGTCGGACAAGTCGGACAACATAACCTAAATTGGTTTGAGCTTGACAAAAATCGCTAAAGGACTTGAATGAAAAAGCGTTAGTACAAGGCTACAAAAGTATTTTTTTATAGTATCTATGAAATTATTTTGCTTTTAATCTTACGGTATTAAAGGTTATCCTTTATCCTTCTATGGTCATTATAATTAATTAGGTTAAAAAATACTAATATAAAAATAAAAAATTAAAATCCCATGTATCTTAATCTCAAGATATTAATTTTAGTATAATAGACGCTTTTTTAGTATCAATAACGCCATATGGACACTTCACTGTTAAACTAACAGAATATCTTCCGGGGCGCTTGTATACATGCATAGGATTTTTCAAAGATGAAGTCTTCCTATCTCCAAAATTCCAAGACCAGTATAAGACCTTCGAATGGCTTCTACTATGATCAGTAAAATACACTTTTAGTGGTGCATGTCCAGAGTTAGGACGTGCCGAGAAATCAGCTTTCAGATACTTCTTCTGGCTAGTTTCGGATTGACTAGCGCTGACTGACTCAACTGCCATTGCCATCACAAATTCGCAAAAGTACAGAATCAATAAAAAACATGAGCAAATATAAAAAATAAAACCCGAAACAGAGTTTCAATCTGACGAGTCCATCAAGAACGAAGATTTTAGTCACTTGTTATAAATTATTACTAAGCTGTTGCAATATTTTATAATCTAGGTAGAGTGTTATTTTGCGGTGGTATATACAACTTATCACTAACTTTCATAACAATTTTTTCCACATCAACTTCGTCCCAAGCAACGATAATATAGTTTTCACGTGAGTCATCGAAGAAAATGAAGCAGCCTTCGTTTATATTACATTTATCGATCTTTATCTCGTTGATCTTGTTTTGGTCCTCAGAGCTGGCTATTTTGAGGAAATGTGTATGCATGGTTTTTGACCAAACATGCCAGTTTTTCTCGCTCACTGGATGTTTTTGTGAGTGTTGATGCAGTTCATCAAGATATTTTGTGTTGTTAAACGCTACTTGCATAATATCACTGTCTAAACTATTTCCAGGATATTACTTAAAACCTTCTCCTTTTATGTAAACAGATTGACTGTAATCAGGTACTAGATTTCTTTCAAATTTCAGTGTGGTTGGAGAACTTTGTTAGAAGAAATAGAAATTATTCTTGATTTGCTCATCATTTGAGGGGATGTATGTAGGATCTTTTCTTAATTAACTTATTATATGTGCTGACCTTTACGTTTTATTATGAGTCCTGAATATGAATTGATACCCATCTTGGCGTAATAGACAGTATTTATATTTTTTTTGTGCTCTTGTTATTCCCTAGCATTTCAACATCTTTTTGCTTGTGTTTGAAGAGTTTGTACCCCTTAAGTGAGACTGAGAGTCTATCCGAAAAGTGGTTATCTATTACAAATTTTACAATATACAATATGTAAAACCAGAACGTATACTCTGATATTATAGACCTATTGTGACTTTTCAACATGCATTACTGACTTTTCGAATAGGCTCTTTATCATGAACTGATATCATAATTTTAAATTGATCCTGTATTTTGAATAATCCATCGAATTTCAAGCCATGGAAAATAGTTCTGGAACTTTACTGGTTTTTGAGAATAAAATTTGTTTTGGGATGAGCTCATTGTCTTTGTTTTGCAATGACAAAAAGGAGTCTTTTCATAGTGATCTTGCTATACTGCCTTGCTTTCAAACTCTTTAATTTCCTTCCCTACTCTAGAATACTTTTTTTTGAGTTCTACAAGCTTCATCTGCAATTTTTCCTTTTTTAGCTTGGCTTTATCCCTATTCTCCCAGAAGATGGCCGTTAATTCCGATCGAATTCCTTCATCTATATATAAGACAGTATAAAACATCGGCCATTAAAGATATATAGGTGATTAATTTATCCATTTATATTTATAATGTTATTTGAATAACCTGACATGCCTATGAAGACTTAATGGCGGGTATCTGTGCATTTTTGTGGAGTTGAATGAGTAAGTTATGATCTTGGCCTGAAAGGATGCAAAACATCAGAACGAGCATGAACTATCGTATTTCGAAAAAGGTTTAGTAGGATTTTGAGAAGGGCACGAGATTCTTTCCTTATATTTCTTCTAAATAATGAAAATAGAAAATTACGTAACTGTTAAGTAACTATTATTTTATTAACTGAGGTATAAATATGAAACTTTTAGGGAAATCCAAAGTTATGAGACATAGGGTAAAACCAGAGATTACATATCCTTTAGTAAGGCTTCCCCAATCAGAAGTTGATTTAGCTGGTGAAACAGCTTATGTCTTTAAAACTGAATACAATGGTAAACCTGTTTACTTAATTTCCTTGGATGAAGAGTTTAACTGTGAACTTATAGTTACGCAACCGGAATCTAAATCTGACATAGAATCGAGACTTGAAGCATTAGAAAAGGAGGTTTTTGAATCCTCTAAATCAGAAAATAAGAATAGTGGGCCCGCTGAGATTCGAACTCAGGACCTCCGCCGTGTGAAGGCGACGTCATAACCGTCTAGACCACGAGCCCATAGTTTACAAAATGCATATCAAAATTAACAAGCGTAAGCAACGATAAAATATATCTTCTTATGTATAAGGTTATCGCTTGCTATTTTTGGTAAAGTTTCCCAAAATCGGGTTTCATGAATTTGAAATCTGACTATGGTTATAATTCGCTATTCTAATTTTTCTTTTCATATAGCTTTAAAGTTGTTTCATCATTTTTTCCCTTATGTTTGTTTATAATGGGCACAGAAACAATAAAATAAATAAGTAATAAATATGAATATGTATACAAATTAAAACAATTTTATTGCAGGGTTGAAATGATAGAAATCCTAAAAATACTGTTCAGCATACCTTTTCTTCTGTACTCATGCTATTCGGATATAAAAACCCGTAGAGTTTCAAATAAAGTATGGAAATACATGCTTTTAACGGGTTCGATATTTGTATTTTACGAAATTTTTACAGAAGGAGTTCCCTACGTTAAAGCTCTTCTTTTATCCGGAATTATCGTTTCGGTTTCAATTTATATACCTATTTCAGCTTGGAGCTTTCGGGGGTGGGGATGCTAAAGGATTAATGGTACTTTCTGTGCTTTTCCCTCTCTATCCGGTTTTGAATTATTCCGGAAAAATCATTCCCCTGCTTGGAATTCCTGTAATCGGGTTTTTTACCTTCACAGTTCTGGAAAACGCTCTTCTTCTGACAACCCTGGTTCCTCTGGTCATGTTTTGCTACAATCTTCTGCATTTCTCACCTGAAATGATCAAAACGCCCCATTACATGTTTATTGGATACAGGACCGAAGTCAGTTCATTGAAAAATAAAAAATTTCTTGGCTTGCTTGAAAAATTTGAGCTTGACGAAACAGGAACTCTTAGAAGAAGATTCTCACGAGGAGGCTTAAATTTTGATGCAATCGAAAGACCGCGAACTTGAAGAATACATGAAAAAAGGGCTAATCGGAAAAGAGATTTGGGTAACTCCCGGGCTCCCATTCATGATTCCAATCACAGTGGGCTTCATCACTACAATTGTTTTCGGCGACTTGATCTTTTATCTTGTTATGCGCATTATAGTGGGCTGATTTTTAGGTTAATTAATATTAAAATCGAGTGAGATTGACTTAAATGAGATTATGATTAAGATATAAACGGATTATGAAAACAGATTAATGCTAATGTTAAGGTTTTCATTGAAAATAGAGCTTCCTGATTCTCATGCTTTCTAATAATTATCCCAGCTGATGCATAGGATTCATGTGATCCATCAGTCGCATGAGATATATCTGCTCCAGAAGTTCGAATGGATTTACAGGTTCTACCTGTTCTTTCAGTTCTATTATATCGCTTTTATTCTAATCCTCTATTTCTTTTGCACAACAAGAAGCCCATAAAGAATAGTTTCTGGAACTGGCGGGTTTTCAGGAGTGCCTTTTGCAATTCTTTCTTCAGGATAGCCAAGGTTTTCGCAGGTATAAAGTTCAGCATTTATCCCACGTTCTCTTAAAATCGCAGCGACTTCAAGCGAACCGAATTTTTCTTCCGGAAGCAGGAAAATATTTCTTCCATTCTTCAATTCCTGGATAATTTCGGCTTTTGCGGGCTCGAAATCCCTGCCGTGTGCCGTAATTGCACAGAGATTCGTTAAATTTACTTTTGTACGCGCACAGGCCACCTGCATGGAAGAAATTCCCGGAATTACAGTGTCTTTTTCTCCTGCAAACTTTCCAAGGCCTGAAAACATCGGGTCTCCTGTGGATAGGACAACAGCATCTGCGGGCAGGAGATGGAGAAATTTATAGTCTTTTATTGGTTTTGCCTCGCAGGTAATATAAGCCTGGGCAAGTTCAAGGGCTCTGCCTGCCCCGTAAACCACTGAAGCCTGTTTAATTGCTTTTATTCCTTCTTCTGTGAGCATTCCAGGCCCAACTCCAACTCCTACCACTATCATAGTTTTTTTCCCTTCTATTTTTTCTTCTTATTTCTTCTTTATTTCTTCTTTCTTCCTTTGGGGGCTGTATTTTTGCGTTAATTTCTTTTTATTAGTTGAATTAATAAACGAATTTTTAATTTTTATTTATTAGTTATTTTTTGCTGTCCATAAGCACAGAGCCGTCCCTGTCTATTACTACGATTCTTGCACCTTTTCCTTTTTCAACAGCCATCTCAAAAGCTTCTTTTAAGCGTTCATGTTCAGGAGCCTTTTCAAGCATTTCAACCACGGTTGGTCTCCCCGCTGCCTTCAAGCATCTCAGGGTTTCCCCATTTCAGCACAAGGCCTGGGAGCCCGCAGATAATTATGTCTCCTGATGCGTAATCAAGCCCTTCTGAGATCCTGCTTCCGACCATA
>CAVRNH010000056.1:0-48774 GCA_963722085.1 uncultured Methanosarcinaceae archaeon
TGTCCTGTACTCGGTTCAGTTCACTGCTACTTCTTTCCGCCTGGTAGATATAAAACAACCAGGATGAGAGTTCTTGAAGCTTGTTCTATTGCGTCATATCATCAAATGACAAACATACCTGTGGTAAATATTCTATTAAGTGATGATGCTCCTCAATTCCGGAAACTTACTTATCAACACGCTTATTGTTGGATTCATGATGGGAGGAACTACAAGAAGCTACGACCTGTAGTACCTTATTATCAACAGAAACTGAAAGCTTTTCTGGATAAATATTGGGATTATTATGGAAAACTATGTGAGTTTAAGATAAAACCAGATTTAGAGGTAGCAAAGCAGTTAGATGCTGAGTTTGACCAATTGTTTTCGACCATAACAAGATATGATCAACTCGATGAGAGAATCAGTAAGACCAAAGAGAAGAAGAAAAGTCTGTTGATGGTGTTGACAGTACCAGAGATTCCTTTACATAACAATGCAGCAGAGTTAGCCGCAAGAGCAAAAGTAAGAAAAAGAGATGTAAGCCTTCAAACAGTGACAGAGAAAGGGACAAAAGCGAACGATACATTCATGTCAATTATTCAGACAGCGAAAAAATTGAGTGTTAGTGCATACGATTACATTCATGATAGAATCAGCAATAAATTTGAGATGACATCTCTGGCTCAACTAATCAGAGAAAAAAGTACATTGAATTGAAAATCAAGGTTTCCGCTTAACTTGAAGAGGATACAAAAATAATATGATTCTAAAAGAGAGCCAAAAATCAGAGCCTAATGCTACAGAAAAAATTTTTCAAGGATACTGGTTATATTCAGATGAACAATAGTTGGAATTGTAATTATACTTCATTGGTCATCGGTTAAGGAAGAATCGCTATCAATTACATCGATTTTCGCAAAGTTTGTCAAATTAAACATTGATATTAAGCTGAAGTTTGATATCGATTTCGGCAGTGTTGCAAATTTGCTGTAAATTTCTTTGCAGTTTATACACAGGTTTTATTGTATAACCTGTGCATTTTAGCGATTTTAACTTTAAAATTAATGTGGAAATGGGCTCAAAATTAACAAAATGCATATGTTTTGTTGAAACCTGTGCATTTCCTAAGATCATGTAATAGGCGTTTCTAAAAGCTTCTAAGAATTCATCTGGCTATCTACTAAACGTTTAACAGAGAGCCTTAGAATGAGCCCAAACTGTCTAAACGGAATTTTAATCTTTGGAAATTACCAAGTTAACCAGAAATAGAAATCAACGTCAGTAAAATAGTGTCTCTTGATACTTATTTTCAGGCTTGCTATGTATATCTACATGTGATTTATATTTTTCATCGGCATGTGATCGGCTATATCCCCTGAATTCATATATGATGTGGAATTAAAAAGAAAACAAAATATACCCTCGAAAAAATGGAGGAAAAATCAAGCCACTTTTATTTTGGTTAACATATAATTCACAAAACGATATCAATCAAGCGAAAGAACCAAAAATTCATTATCTTAAAACTTCTCATTCTACCAGCTTTTTCTTAATATCTCTAAGCTCATAGTCTGTCAATGAAAGGCTTTGATAGTGCTTAAGAAATGTAATGAATCGTACAAACAAAATAATAAAACGTTGGCATTCTCTGCTTATATGTTAGTTATTTGCCTTGAAAATGAGCCAATGATTCCCAAAATACCAACGTTCTATATTAAAGGTAGCTATTTTCCCGATTTTTGCCTATTTTCAGGACTCAAAACTTGAATTTTAGTCCTTATATAGAGTGGTCATAGGAGTAACCGCAATAAGGGCATTTTGTAACCACTAAAATATTTTAATAAACATATTCATTTATTAACGGTATTCTTCGGGGAGATCGTAATTAGGTCGAGATCGCTTAAATTCCATTAAATTTATTTGAGAAACCATACAATTACCTTAATTTAAATGGTTTAGGATATCCTTAAATCCATGGTATAAAAACTCGGACATTTCGGGATCGAAACTTTTTTCGTTAATTGTTTTTTCCATTATGAGTCTGATTGTTTTCTGTGCTACATCGCGGTCTTTTTCTTTCATTGCATCGCTAAAAACCTGTGATATATGAGCCTGTAATCGGTTTTTTATTGCCTCGTCCATGGATACTTATTATTTTAAGAGAATAAAAAACATAAGGTTTTGGGTTCCGTTGCAAAAAATATTTTCTAATAATACAATAGAATAAAACCTGGGTTCCCATATTTTAAGCGCATATGCCAAGCTCCACCAAATTATGATGTCAGTTGATCGTGGTTTTGAAATTAGAGCCTTAATTTCATGTGCTCAAATTTAAGCACATAATTTGACATCAATAGAAGTTTATATGCCTAAAAAAGCGGAATTCAGGATAAAAAGAAAACCAAAGATAGTAATATGCTATCTAATTCCTTTAAATGGACGCATTATGAAGGAGAAATTATCCGGTTTTGTTGCAAAATTAGTGAAGACTTTCACAATTAGGAAAAACGATTCGCTTTATCAAGAAGAAAATGGTACATAATGATCAGAATTATGGTATCAAACTATAGGGATAATATTTTTGCACCACAACCTGTAATCATGCTTCGGCAGGCAACCCTCTTATATAATTACAAAAAGGATAATTAAACATGATAATAACACCAATTTATTACTGCAGGAATTGCAAAAAGACGTATCCAGGCGACAAACAGGAGATACCAAATGCGCCATTTGACAATTTAGTACGTGCAGCAAGGTTCACACTTGGATCACAGGATCACGTTTTCAGAATCGGAGGCAAGACGATACAACTTTCAGATCTGCATCAATGTAATGCTTATGAAGTCGGGCTTGCGAATTTCATTAAGATTCAGATCGGAAATGAAGAAAAGAACGTAAAATAAGGTTCCGTTGCAAAAAAATTATGAAAGAGACTATTTGAAATAAGTAGAAATTTTGGAGTATATCTTATGCCAGTAAATTCCTTTAAATGGAAGTATTGATAGTATATTGAAAGCTCTGTAAAATTTACTCTTTAGTTCATGTACGTTTTTAAATTAAGTATATGCATCTTTTAAAAGTTTAATTTTTCGAATCCTTGAATACGAACGTTTTACCATAAAAGGTTGGGATTCATTGTTCTGTTCAGAGACAACTTGCTTACATTCTATAATATGCGAAATCATTTCAGGATACAACATTTTTAATCAATTCGGATTCTGACGTATATATTACATTAAAATCGATATCAATTAAGTGTTTCTCATAGTGTAATAGTTACCTATTTATTAAAAGGGATAATGAAACAAAAATAGGTTTTACCTGGAATAAAGACAGAAAATTCCAGTAAATAAAAAATTAAAAAGAGTTTTTAATTTTATTGTTTTAGCTTTCTTGAAAACGAATCTAAATCTTGGCGACCCAAAAGATTAAGCTTTTGCATTTGCGTTATTGTAGCCTTCGGCCAGGTTGATGTTTACTTCTACTACGGCTTCATTTGTGTGCCTGTATGCATAGTCTTCAGTGACATCTGGTAGCTTATCGGCTTCTGCCTGGGAAGTAATTACCTTGCCTGCAGAAATATATTTGCCGTCAGGAATCGTTACGCCAATTGCTGCTGCTTTAGGCTCAAGTACACAGTTATTTCCTACCTTTGATTTGAAAACAAAAGCTTGCATGCCAATAAATGTATCATTGCCTACATAAGCCGGACCGTGGATCTGAGACTGGTGGGCAAGAGAAACCCTTTCTCCTACATAGACAGCGTATTTTTTACCGTTAACATCAATAAGATTCTTTTCGATAGGCTCGTATGCTTCGTCAGCTGTTTCAAGGGCATGAACCACAACTCCATCCTGGACATTACTATCCTTACCTATGAAAATGGGAGTTCCCTCGTCACCCCGAACAGATGCAAAGGGAGAAACCATCACATTAGGACCAATTGCCACGGCTCCTATAACTGATGCATAGGGATGAATATAAGCTGTGCAATCAATCACAGGATCAATAGGCTTGGGACTCCATGTTGTTATGGGACTTTTCATGATATTCGAAAATACATACGCATTTATTTGTTTAGGTAACTGGATTTCTTCAATTTTTGGACGGGTTTCGACCAATCCAAAAATGTCCGTGTTCGAAGGTCTGGAAGCCAAACGAACAATACGTTTACCAGGATTGAGAGTGGTAATTTCCTCTCTGGAACTAACTACTCTATTCTGCAAGTTTTTCCCCCACTATAAAGCTATTTTACTTTTTTAACTGAATTTTTTCCCTCAGTCGAATATTACTATGTTATACTTATTATATATATTTATCTTAATTAACTAACATTATTTTGATAGTATTCTGATTTTGTGTTTATCTTTAACTGATAATTTAACCCTTAAAAGCAAATTTAAGGTCAAAATCATTCATATTTCACCAATAAATATCTGAATCATTTGTTTGCAAGTTACTTTTATCATTATCCATTTTATAGATCAGTCAAAATCTGCATCGTCATATCATATACTTGTTGGAGGGTAAGTATAAACCAGTTTTATTTAATGCACTAAGCTCTTGGGATATTATAGCGCTGGAGCATCCTGCTTTCTGTATGAAGCCAGCATACTCATAAAGTACAGTGAGGTCAGCAAAATCAACGACATTTTTTTCGACAGCTATTATATAGCCTTATGTTGTAATCCTGGTAACAATGCACAAAAACTACAGAGAATTTAACGGTAAAACCTACTGCTGAGTCAACAGTAAAATGTCGTATAAAATAGATTGCAACACTCAGAACTGTTTAATCACTGAGTGATGACGCGACACTACATGCTTGATGAGTTTATCAGTTCTGAATAAGCAAATCAAACTCTGAGAAAAGAAGAGCTATATGGAAGAAGAGTGGGCTTGGAGTCAGATGCATAAAAAAGCAAATGACAAATACGTAGTATACCGCGAGTATCCAGGTGATTAAATGCAGAAGATGGATCTTCGCTGTTTCATGCGGGTTGAAAATAATTAGTCGTCAGTTGCCAAGCAAAAGTGCACGGCCCACTTCTTAATTATGTTATAATAGCTTTACTTTAACTTGTTTATGCAAACATTCAGGCCAGATCTGCACTGCATTTTGGGGTAGGTCTGGTTATCCTGCCCTTTATCCCAAGCTTGGCGGGTCGATCTCCAGCCGAAGACTTCACATAACCGTCTTTTTTAATGCATTTATCTGCTCATCAAAATTCTTTGCGGTTGACTCAATTAAAAATGTCAATGTGTCATCAGATACATTTTTTGTCCCCATCTCAATTTTTAGTCGCTTAATGGATTCATCTTTCAACTTTTCGAGTTTTTTTATTTGTTTATCGATATCCTGTTTAGCTTCTTTCTCCTTTATTCCCAGCATATTGTTATGTATCTCTAATGCATCATCAGCACTTTCTTCAAGTCCCATCTTCAATAGCTTATCATGTATTTTTAAGACATCTTTAACAATTTCCTCAAACTCTTCGTGTTCCCTCGAAACATCATCTTTCGAAACATCATCTTTCGAAATATCATCTACTTTCTTTTTCCTACATGCCATAGAACTAACTTCCATAAAAGAATTTTAAAGATACTTACATTTTTTCACACTTGTTGGATAATCTTCTTCGGTATTTCTCTGGAACCGTCTCATAGTTCCACATGTCGATTTTTTTTAAACAGATTTAGTGCCTTTTCACTTCTATTATTACTCTCGCTTCGCACTTTTGCAATATGTTCTCAGACTTATTGCTTGTAACAAATAATATAGGCAATATTTAAGAGTTTATAAAGAACTTTAAGGGGAATGATAACTAGTTAACTTTAACTAAATTATTATTACCAAAGTTATTTCGTTACAAATGCTATTTTTAATATTACTAAGGTTCTATGTAGTCTTCGGGGATGGACAATTTATAGCTTCAACGCTGGCTGAAAAATACTCTAAACCACCGAAGACTACACAAAATCTATTATATCTTAAGGCGATTGCAATTTTCATACTTAATCGTGATTTTTTCTTTTTGGGGCAGAAGAAATTCCATAAATTATTTTGAGGCTTTCTTTACCAGGGCAAAGAGTCCACGCAGGATTTCTTTTGGTGAGGGAGGGTTTCCTGGAATTTTCAGATCCACTGGCAGGACCTTGTCAACTCCGCCAAACACGGCATAGGAGTTTTTATAGATCCCACCATCGCATGCGTCGTCTCCAACTGCTATCACAAATTTCGGGAAGGGCATGGCCTCATAGGTTTTTTTCACAGCCTCAACCATATTTAGTGTGACTGCGCCTGTGACAAGCAAGACATCAGCATGCCTGGGAGAAGCCACAAAAGAGATCCCAAACCTCTCAACGTCATAATGCGGCGTTCCCAGGTTTGAGATTTCAATTTCTGTTGAGTTGTCGCTGCCTGAATCAAGTTCGCGGATTGCAAGGCTGCGCCCGAAAATTTTTGGGATTTCTTTTTTAATTTCGGCCCCCATAGCTTCTAATTCTTCGTCCCGAAATTCAAAGGTTTCAGTGACTTTTGGACGGAGAAAGAGGGAAAGAGGATTTACCATAATTAGACCTCACACGTTTCTTTTTCAATATACTCTCAAAGATCAGTTCCTGCATAGGAAAGATTAAGACTTTTATTGATAAGAGGAAAATCAGGGACAATATTTTCAATTACTGCATGTTCGATGGCCTGCCAGTTACAGAAAGATGCGGTTCTGACCTTATAGCGGTCAACAACTCCGTCTTTCAAGTAGACCCAATGCAAGTTCTGTCCCCTTGGGGCTTCTACAAGAGCGAGAGAGTAACCTCTGGTCTGCGTCCCTGAATCGTAATCAAATTCGGCACATATGGGGCCATCAGGCATTTTTTCGAGAAACTTTAGGATAAGGTTTACTGAAGTTCTTATCTCGTCGGCTTTTACCTCAAAACGGGAAAGCACATCCCCTTTCTTCCTGACTGAGAGCTTCGGAGCAAACTTTTTATAAGCTCCATAGGGTTTATCAAGTCTGATATCTGCAGGACTGCCTGAAGCCTTTGCAAGGGGGCCTGTGAGGTTTAAGAGGAGAAATAAGTTCCCTTTTTATTTTGCCAGTTATTGCAAATCTGTCTATAAGAGAGGATGAGGCCATAGCTCTCTCGAAGGCCTGTTCAAACATGTGAGAGAACTTTTTTAGGAAAACAGGAAGTCCTTTTAAGGATTTGTCAGATAAATCTTTTTTCAGCCCGCCAGGTACCATAATTCCACGAAGGAACCTTGAGCCTGTAAGGTTTTCATTTTGTCTCAGGACTTCTTCCCTCAGTACAAAGAAAGGACTTGCCACAAGAGCAAAGCCAATATCTACGGCCATGCCTGCAAGGTCCCCAAGCAGCGAGTAAATGCGTTCGAGTTCCAGCACTATAGCCCGCAAATATTCTGCTCTATCAGGCACCTTTATCTCGTATATCTGCTCTACAGCCATGCAAAATGCAGTAGCATTTGCCGCACTTTCGTCTCCGCTCACGGCTTCGGCAAGAGAAACACACTCTAAGGGGCTTTTTCCTTCAGCCAGTTTTTCTATGCCCCTGTGCTTGTAAAATAAGCGGATTTCCAGGTTGAAAATAGGCTCTCCAATAACGCTGAATCTGAAATGTCCCGGCTCAATGATTCCTGCATGTACAGGTCCTACAGGAATCTGGTACACACCTTCGCCTTCCACCTGCTTGAAAAGATATGTTTCCTTCGGGCTTTCCATAGCCTGAATTTTTCCGTTCTTAAAGGATTTGAGGAGAGGGTGAAAGTTTTCAGGATAAGTCTCATGCAAAAAGAGCTTTCTCTTGTCAAAGGCATCAGTAAACTCTACCCCAAATCCATCCCGGATTTCTCGCTCATACCAGCAAGCAGAAGGAAAAATCGTAGCAATAGAAGTCGTTTCCGCAAGGACATGCCGCATAAATGTAAACAGGTCGGTAAAACCTTTCAATCTGAAAACATAAAAAAGGGTAAAATCAGGATTCCCCTCAAAATCCTGTGCGCAGAACAGGCTGATCAAGACAAAACCCTTCTGGGAAAGAACAGGCACAGTTTCCACAAATTCCTCTTCTCCCAGGGAGATGTAAAATTCATTATTATTCATCTTTATGATTTGAGATTGTTTGCCTGAAATATCATTCAATATATTCGTAGTATCTTGGGTTCTCAAAATTGCAGGATTCATTAGAATCTGGTAATTATCCGTTAATCTCAGACCTGCCGGGGTAAGGGAACATTCTATATTCTGATCTGAATTAATCATCTTTTTGCCTCTTTTTTAAATGTATCCAAGCTCGTGCACGATTTCGTTCAACAGGTTTTCCAGAAATTCCGGAAAGAAAATCCCAAGTGCGAAAATCATGAAAATAATAGATATGATCGGAAGTTTCATCCCCTGCCTGACTACATAAAGGGGAAGCGGTCTTTCCGCTTCGCCAAATTCAGTGCCTTTCGAAGTCCTTGTAAAGGCCTCAATTAAAAATCTTGCAAATGCAGCTGATGCAATGACCAGCAAAAGGAGAATTGTAAAAACAAGGGGTTTTGAGAACTGGAAAGCTTCCAGCAGGATGAAAAGTTTGGCAGAAAAGATCGGGAAGGGAGGCATCCCGACGATTGCAAAACTCCCAATAATAAAGCCCCAACCTGCAACTGGCTGGAGAGATAGGACATCTCGAATATCCTGAATCAGGTTGCTTTCGTATTGTCTGTGCAGGATGCCTGCCGAAAGGAAGAGCGAGGCCTTCGTGAGCGAGTGGGCCAGGATGTAAAAAAGAGTCCAGAAGAGAGCGACAGGCATACCAACTCCTATTCCGAGAAGAAGGATACCCATATGTTCCACACTTGAGAAGGCTATCAACATTTTCAGATTCTTCTGCAAAAGCATATTCAGGACCGCAACAGCTACCGTAAGTAGCCCAAAGCCCAGCAGGAATTGAGAAATCAGATGCTCAGCCTGTGTCTGTCGGATAATTGAGTACATCCGGAGAATTCCATACATCCCTACATTTAACAGGACCCCGGATAAGATTGCGCTTACTGCTGAAGGGGCTTTTGAATGAGCATCCGGAAGCCAGGAATGGAAAGGAAAAATCCCGGATTTTGCTGCAAAGCCTATAAATAAAAGTACAAAACTTGCAGTCAGCATTTTAGGGGACAAAAGGGTCGCATTTTCCATCAGCACTGTCCAGTTAAGGGTTCCGCTGCCCAGCACCTTTCCAGAGAGCGTATACAGAAAGATCAGCCCTAGAAATGAAAAGAGCATGGCTCCTGATGCTATGAATATGTATTTGAGGGCAGCATCGATGTTTTCTTTTGCAGACAGGATTGCTACAAGTGCGGCTGAGAAAACTGTTGTCAGTTCGGCAAAGATCCAGAAAAGAGCAAGGTTATCGGAAAAGAAAGCAAAGGTTGTTGTCGTAAGCAGGAGGCTGAAAGCCATATAAAAGATTTTTAAGTTATTCCTGTGCAATTCCTTCGCCTGCATCAGACTTTCCACATAGCCGTTTGCATAGACAGAAGCCAGGAAGAACAGCAAAGCTGCAATCAGAACTTCGTAGATGCTGAGATGATCCACATAAAAATATCTGTTTCCCTCTTCAAAAGCGGGGATAGAAGCATTTAGCAACGCAAAAGCTCCGATTGCAAGAAATGCAAGTGTATGCAAAATCGAAAAAGCATTCATTGCCCTATGAGATTTTGAAAGCAGGATAAGGGCAAGGGATATGGCTCCCACTGCCAGATAACTGAGTATTATCATTATAATTTCCCTCCTGACCAGATACTAAGTCTTTGAAGACGCTCGTGGTATTCCTCAATCGTGGAATCGAGACCTATTGCCAGGATGGTTGTTAAGAGTACGAGAATCACCAGGTCTATTATAATCATAATTTCTATAATGAAAGGAAGATCCGCAACAAAAATTCCAAAGAGCAACACTCCGTTTTCCATTGTAAGATACCCGAGGACTTTTGTAATCACTTTTCTCCGGCTGAATATCACAAGCATTCCCATTAGAGTCAGGGATAATCCTATAACAGCTCCGATGAAAAACAGCTTTCCCAGTACATTTTCATTGAAAAAGCCGGAGAGGAAGACATAGGAAAGCAGAATCAGGGCCATGCTTACAAGAAGGGACGCTGTAGGTTCCAGATAGTTAAATTTCATATCACGGCTGATTTTGATTTTTGCCTCTATCGAATTTATGAAAAGTGGGATTAATATTACCTTACTAACAAGCGTCAGGGCTGCTATTGCAAGCAGAGTTTGGCTTCCCTGGATGAGGTAGAGAAACACTGCGATAAAGGTCAACAGAAGGGACTGAACTGTGTAGACAGTCAGCAGTGAGGCTATATTCCTTGAGAATAAAATGAAAGCTGCGGTGACCAGCACTAAAACAAAAAGCATTCTGATTGTATCCTCGAGGAATCCCAGATCTGCCAGGAAAGAGAAGATCATTTAAAAGCCTCCATCAGGATGGTAAGCGCGGAAAAGAAAAAGGCCATCATGTAGAATGCTGGCAGCCTGAAGAGCCGCATTTTTGCAAGAGAAGACTCAAAAAGCCCAATTAATCCTGCCAGCAGGCTGGCTTTTACAAGGAAATAAAGGCATGAGACCACAAGTCCTGTAAAAGTAAGCCCGATTGCAAGTCCCCAGGGAGCCAGGACATTAATGAGGACTGCCATCAGGATTATCTGTTTAACAGCGTGGGTAAGTTCTATTAAAGCCAGATTTTTCCCTGACTGCTCAAGGATCATGGCTTCATTGATCATCGTAAGTTCAAGATGTGTTGCCGGGTTATCCACGGGAAGCCTTCCGGTTTCCACTATAATGATAATAAAAAGGGAAATGGAAATAAGTATCAGAGTCGGGCTTCCTGGAATTTGAGACCCTGCAGTTATTGCAAATATCTCGTGAAAGTTTAAGGTTTTCAATACATAGGCAAGAGCAGCAAAGGCGATTACCATTGTAGGTTCGATCACAGCCGAGAGGCTCATTAAGCGGGAACTGCCCATACCCCCGAAAGTGCTGCCTGCATCAAGCCCGCATAATGCCATAAAAAAACGCTCTATTGCAAGCAGATAGAGGAAAACTATTATGTTCCCGATTCCTGCAGGCGCGTCCGGGATAAAGACAATCGGGATAAAGAGGGTAGCCACGAGAAGAACTGCAAGGTTGATGTAAGGAGCAGCTCTCATAATTCCGGAGGAATTCGGGGAATATACGACTTCCTTTTGCATGAGCTTATGCAGATCGGAATAGCTCTGCAGGAGCCGTGGGCCTTTTCTTCCCTGGGCATATGCCTTGACCTTCTTGATCAGGCTCATAAAGAAAGGTGAGACCAGCAGGACAAAGCCAGTGTTTAGCAGGGCAAACAAGATGAATGAAGCATTCATGCGAAACACCTAGTAAATATCATCAATGTGAGTACTGCAATGAAAATATAGAGCATATAAGTATCCAGCTTCCCATTCTGCATTTTGGAAACCTGGGAGGATACCTGGCTGACTGCGCAGGCTACAGGAAGATAAAGGCGTTCTTCAAAGAACTTTATTAGGTGAATGGTGGCAGTTCCACTTTTAAAGATGCTTTCCTTTGTATCTGCGTACACCCTGGTGCTGGAAATCTCTGTCCTGTATATTTTTTTGAATATTACTACAATGGGTTCGGAAAAACCTGCAGAAGTATATTCCATAGTTGGGTGCTGGGCTAGAATTCCGCAGCCCCAGGTTTCTTTGCTTATCCTTGGGCTTCCCGAAGGGCCGGCATTGCGAACTGCAAGCCAAACCAGCCCGCAGGTTCCGGTAAGAATCAGTCCGAGAAATAGCATATCCGGAATCTCAAGGTTAAAGCCAAGAAGAACCAGATTCCTGGAAAACAGTCCTGAAAGAATGCAGAGAGCTGCAGGCACAGCTTCTCCGACCAGCATGAATTTTGGGACTTCAGTGGCTTCCTCTGCACGTTTTGTCCGTGGGAGGGCAAGGAAAGTTATTCCGAAAAGTTTCACAAAAAGGGTTGTCGCAAGCGCACTCGTAAGTGCAAAAACTGAGAGGGTTATGATAAGGAGCACCTTTAGAAGGGGGTCGGGAAGGGCTGAAGAATTGAAATAGGCCTGGAAAAGCATTAACTCACTTACAAAACCGTTTGTGGGAGGAAGGCTGGCAATTGAGACCGAACCTATAAGGAAAAGAAGGGCCGTATGGGGCATACGTTTTACAAGACCTCCGAAAGCTTCGATATTGCGCGTGCCTGTATCATGTATTACTGAGCCCGCACAGAGGAAGAGGAGGCTTTTGAAAAGAGCGTGGTTAAAAGCGTGGAAACAGGCTCCTGCAAGGCTTAACAGGGCGAGGGCTTCAAGTCCTTCTATTTTGAATATTACAAACAAGCCTATTCCTATGAAAATGATCCCTATGTTTTCGATGCTGCTATAGGCGAGCAGCCTTTTTATGTCGCTTTCTTTGAGAGCATAAATTACTCCCAGTATTGCCGAGAGACTGCCCCCTATAAGAATAAGTACACCCCACCAGAGTTCAGGAGCGGAAACAGAGAGTAAAAAACGCAGGAAGCCATAAATTGCAACCTTCAACATGACTCCCGACATAAGAGCTGAGATACTTGAGGGGGCTGCAGGATGGGCATAGGGAAGCCATTTATGAAAGGGGACAATTCCTGCTTTGATTCCGAATCCCAGGAAGAGGCAGAGGAAAGGCAAATTCAGGTCTCTTGCGGAATAATCAAGTTGTCCAAATTCGGCAGAGCCAGTCAACCTGAAAAGACTTATGAAACCAAGGAAAAGAAAGGCTGTACTCAGACTCGTCATTACAAAGTAAAACAAGCCTGCTTTTTTATTTTCTTCCGCAGAGTAGTCGTGGAGCACAAGCAGTAAGGAAGAAAGAGACATTATTTCCCAGAAAAACAGTAAACCTACCATATTTCCTGCAAGCAGCACAATAAGCATGGCAAGAATAAAGAGATTTGTCAGGGCTGTCTGCATGTCTTTTCTTGCTTCACTTTTTGCATGTTCTACATATTCAAGGGAATAAACTGAAACTCCGGGCACGACTACTGCCATAAGCAGGATAAAGCCTGCCGAGAGTCTGTCTGCAATCAAGGTGAAGTCAATTCCGGGAAGAAATCTGAAAGCTGGAAAGACAGGATATTTCCCGGTGTAAAGGACCGTACCTGCAAAAACCAGGAGCAAAATTGACGAAACCAAAGATAGGCCGAAGGAAGCTTTTCTTGCGTATTTACTGCGATACAGGAGAGGGAGTACAGTTCCTAATAAAAGGGCGATAATAGCGCCGTAAATGAGGGCCTCGAGCAAATTACTCACTCCGGATGCCGAAGCCAGACGGTTAAAATCGAACCTGAAAGCGGCATCTCAGTCAGGCCAGGGAGTACAAGCTCTCCAACTACTATTTTACTTTGGATGAATTTATTTAAACTGTCGTCTATATATGAATCAATGAGTATAGTTCTGCAGTTTATGCTAATATCCCCCATAATCTCCATTTGAGGTTTTCTCCCGGAAAGTTGTTGCCAATTACTTCCTAATGTTATATAGGTTTACTTTATAAATTTTATTGTATAATTCAAAATTGTTATTCGTGACATATGTCCTCTCAAAGAGTGGTCAAAAGTTTTGAAATTACTAAAAAAGCTTTTTTCTTTTTCGG
Source organism: uncultured Methanosarcinaceae archaeon (assembly GCA_963722085.1). Lineage (GTDB taxonomy): Archaea > Halobacteriota > Methanosarcinia > Methanosarcinales > Methanosarcinaceae > Methanosarcina. The sequence continues at coordinate 13,681 of CAVRNH010000056.1, forward strand.
GAAAGGTTCTGTGTAGCTGCAGTGTTAAAGTATGCCTAAATTTAGCGTGTGACTCTGGACTTTGAGGAAGAAATCGTAAAATTTTGTGTGGTTGTTGGACAATCAGAAAATGTAAGATATTAAAATTACATATTAAAATTATAAAACTATTAGTGATAGCTACTGGCACTATAGATTTATTCCATAACTTTTCGAGTTCTTCATCAGTGCTTAATTCACAGATGAAAAAAACTACAAAATTACCTGGTAGGAAACTTAGCAAGAAACTCGAAAACTTTCAGTATACTCTCATTGAGGACAGCACAGTTGTTCGTCTTCACTACCCTTTAGGAGACAAGTTTACAGTAGCAAGATCCAGAACAATAGCTGCATGTGTAAAAGTAGGAGTTATTGTAAGTGCAGTTGCTAATGGACCTAAAACCATTGCTTTATACTCTGAAAAAACAGCTGAGATAAAAACATTGAAAATAGGTCACTAGATCAAAGATCGGATTCTTCTTGTTGACCCTGGTTTTTATAAAAATCAAATGTTTCCAAGGGATGAAGAAAATGGAGGATATTTTGTCTCAAGAATTAAAAAAATTTGGATCTTATTATTGTTTCAATAGAAGAAGGAGTACCTAAAACAAAGAAGTCTGCTACTTAATTCATTTTTTATTTTTAGCCAAAAAGAAGAAAGGTACAATTATGGTTTTCTCACATCTTGGACTTCAGGCTGTAGCTGGCTGCAAACTCCTTGTTTACCTTGACTACCTCTTCATTGAAGTGCTTGAGATTGTCCGGGATTTGTCCAAGTGCATCGGCCTTATCCTGTGTATCCACTAAAGTAGCCGGCGGTACAAACTTGCCATCGGCAAGCTTCACGCCTATGACCACAGCTCCATGAGCGACAAAACACTTTTCGCCGAGAGTGGATGCATGTACCACCGCGTTGAAACCCACAAAGCTATCATCGCCGATTTTCATGGGGCCGTGGACTACAGCGCCATGAGCTATTGAGACGCGCTTCCCCAGCTCAATAGAGCTTCCTTCAAGGCCGTGAAACACTACGCCGTCCTGAATATTGCATTCGTCGCCTATGATGATAGGATAACACTCATCCGCCCTGAGTGAGACCGCAGGCGCGACATATACCCTATCACCGACCCTTACATCTCCTATGAGTATAGCTGAATCGTCCACGTGGGCGGTTGTTGATACAGTTGGCATACATTCTGTACTATTCCAAGAAGTCTTTGGGTTGCTCTTCAGCATATTAGCACCACCTCTCCTGTAATTACCATTCTCCCTAAAAAAGTGCTATCTGTGTTATTTGATAGAAAATGATTCTTAATTATCGATTATCATGGGTATTAATATGTTTTTTGATACATTTGATAATTATTTACTGTGTTTGGCTCCCACTGTGAGCCTGTAGAATCAACTAACAAATATGCCGAATATTATAATGAATAATACTGATAAATCACCGGCAAACTTAAATACGGTCCGATCAGATTAGGATAAAACGCAGTATATCATTAGAAGATAATGGAGGGATTAGTAAGGGATTGGTAAAACCAGGAATATACAGGTTCTCGATAAATACAGGTAACTATTCAGCCTAGACAAAAAAGTGGCAGTTACCGTCTATAGTAAGATTAAAAAAGCAAATTCATGTTAATTGGTTTTCTTAAATTGGTACTATTGGTTTGTTTTTTCTTTTTTCATTGACTAGCGTTTGCCTCAATATCCTGCCAAATTGATATCAAACCTGATTTCTAATAGGTAGAATAGTTATAAGATATCAAGTTAGGACTACGCGCTTAAAATAAAGATCCAAATACCGCAAAAGTTGCGATTAAAAGGTGCATTTTAGGCATTCAAAGTTTAATGCTATCATTTCAGTTAAACTGCGTAAGTTCTACAATATTTGTTATCCATATCGAATAGGAATTGAATAATTTCCGTCCGAGGTGTTACTTATGGATGATGATGTTAAAGTATTAGGCATGCCCGCCGAAACGGGACGATGGATATTAGTTATTATCGGCACCATAATCGAACTCTGTCTGGGTGCCGTCTATGCTTACAGCGTACTTAGTGTACCATTGAAGAAAATTTTTACAGACCCTATATCAGCAGGAGGCTTCGGGCTAACCGTCAGTGCAATTGAGATGCAACTGCCGTATATTGTATCCCTGGCCATGTTTGCGATAACCATGCCGCTGGTCGGCAAGTACATAGAAAAGATGGGGCCCAGAAAGGTGGGAATGATCGGGGGCGTAATCGTAGGTCTCGGCTGGATTCTGGCTTCTTTTGCAACCTCGCCAATAACCCTTGCCGTTTTGTACGGCGCTGTTGCAGGCGTGGGCGTGGGCGTAGCTTACGGCTGCCCGATCACAACCTCAGCAAGATGGTTCCCCGACAAAAGGGGACTGGCAGTAGGACTTACCTTGCTTGGCTTCGGCTTTTCTGCGTTTGTCACAGGAAAGGTAGCGGATACACTAACCGCGAGTGTCGGAATATTCAATACATTCCGCCTCCTGGGTATCGGTTTTCTTATAATATCAGTAGTTCTTTCAATGTTCCTGGTCTTCCCACCCGCAGGATGGTGCCCGAGGGGCTGGACACCGCCTGCAGCTACTGCAGGTGCTGCAAAGGCTGAGTTCACCAGAGAAGAGATGACAAAGACAAAGACCTTCATAGGACTCTGGGTCTGCTATACCATAGGCGCTCTTGCCGGACTCATGGCCATAGGCGTTGCCAAGCCTGCAGGTATGGAGGTAGCTGGCAATTCAGGTATGGATGCAGTAGCCGCAGGCGTGCTGATGACTAACCTCATTCTGCCATTCGCATTCTGTAATGCAGTCGGAAGGCCTATCTTTGGTACGCTGACGGATAAGCTCACTCCGCCAAGAGCAGCTATACTCTCATACATTTTGATTATAATTGCATCGCTGCTGGTATATCTGAATCCGGCATCGGTTAATATGTATACGATATCATTCTCACTGCTCTGGCTCTGTCTCGGCGGCTGGCTGGCTATTGCCCCGGCGGCCACAGCTAGCTACTTCGGCACCAAAGATTATGCACGCAACTATGGCCTTGTCTTTACAGCCTACGGTGTTGGAGCAATTGTAGGAAACCTGATGGCAGGCGCAGCAAAGGATATTCTGGGTGGATATGTCAATGTCTTCCCGTATGTAGCTGTGCTGTCGGTGCTTGGCATCGTCGTGGCTCTCTTGCTTCTGAAACCACCTGTAACAGCTGCCTCCAGGACCACAGAAGCAAGTGAAATGAAGAAGACCTCAACTTAACTTTTTATTCCTTTTCTTTTTTCCACGCTCAGTGGTACACTTATCACAAAGGCATAAAAACACAAAAAACATAAAAGAATATTAAACGTTTTATCGCTGAGGCAAATCCCGCATTGCTTTTCCAGGATAAGCCTAAGCAAAAAGTAATCGGAAACATATACTTATCTACAAAACAAAATCTTCACAAAATATAGGGGGAGTAATTATGCCAGATGTTGAATACATGCTATTTTGCTGCAGGGATGTAGAGCATCCCTGTGGCTTCCATGTTCAAGCAAAGACAAAGGAAGAAACTATGGAGCATGCCAGAGCCCATATGGCCAGTGAGCACGGCATGAAGGAGATTCCAAAGGACAAGGAACGAAAGATGGAGGAAGCAATAAAACCTGTGAAGGTTGAGGAGTGAAGCCCAAGATCGATACTTTATATATTTTGTCCTTAGAGGATTCAAACAAAGATACTTCAGATTTGCCGGACATAGCAGGAAGGGTTTTGGAATCAAATCAATCACGGAAGATTACTGAAAAACGACCTCATTGTATATTTAATATTTAGGACTTACGCGGTTGCCTGCAAAGCAGGCAATTTTAAATTTCCTCAATTTTTATACTAAGGCATAAATCGAGTTCCTTATAAATTGAGTTACTGGATTTATTGTAATGCCCCATTTGTTTCAAATATGTAATATGTTCTTATTCTTGCATTTAAATGTTAAAAATGCTCTATTGCTATCATCTCTTATTGCCATTATTTGCCATTTTAATAGTGCCCTTTGAACATTATTTCTCGTTGTCTAACAGTTCTCTGCTTCACAAAACTGTTTAATTCCTCTATGGTACTCTTCAACTTTCATCCTCTTTTCACTTAACAATTCATTGTTACATTATCAGTTTTTCAGGAATAACTAGTTGGTTTTCCTTCAACTTTGTTAACCAGGCTCATCCTTTATTCCTGCCTGCTTTAAGATACTTTGTATTCGATTATTAAGTGTCAAATAGAACAAATTCTGAAAATTGCGATCTCCCCAATTATTTATATTATGTAAGGAAAATAGTCATTTTTGTATATCAGTACGAATCTTATCGAAAATTCTATAAGTATTAACAATTACATATGTCTACGAGAGGTGAAAAAGAGACCTCAAAAACAGCTGATGGTCTTTATGTAACTTTTATAGGAGTTTAGGAGTAAGAAGGAGACCTCAAAAACAGCCTATGGTCTTTATGTTATCTATTAGAAGTTCAGGCTAAATATCCGGTTTAACGGAAGGAGAATTTGGTTTCATGAGTCAAAATGTTAAAGATATTATGAACATTCGTGATGTAAAAATAACGGATCTAACTGCAAACCCTGCCCCCCTGGGTTTGATGGGATTCGCTATGACCACGATACTTTTGAATATACACAATGCAGGTTTCTATCCTATGAACTCGATGATCCTTGCAATGGGCATATTTTATGGTGGAATAGCTCAGGTTATTGCCGGAATCATGGAATGGAAAAAGGGCAATACTTTCGGAACAACGGCTTTTACCTCATACGGGCTTTTCTGGCTCTCTCTGGTAGGACTTGTCCTGATCCCTAAGTCTCCAGATTTCGCAGGATTTGCTACAGCTCCAGCTCCCTTGGCTGCATATCTCTTCATGTGGGGACTTTTCACCCTTTACATGTTCATAGGTACACTGAAAGCAACAAGGGCTCTTCAGGTAGTTTTCCTGACCCTAACAATCCTGTTCTTCTTGCTTGCCGCAGGGAACTTCCTGGGTAACCCTGCAATACTCAGGATCGCCGGCTATGAGGGAATCCTCACAGGATTTTCAGCATTTTACGCTGCCATGGGCCAGGTACTGAACGAGATGTACGGAAAGAAAATTATTCCTCTTTAATATTTATAATAGGCATATATTTGGGCTATTTTTGCCCTTTATTTTTATTACCCTGATTTCCTCTACATATATAGCTTCCAGGACACTCTATAATTGTTTTTTCACAAGTTGTTTTGTTTGTACTTTTTTTCTCGAACAGACAATAAGCTCAGATTCAATCTTTTTCGCTCTTCGCTGTTTTGGATGGATAGAAAAATAATTGCTTAGTTTGGAACTAGTCGGATTAAATAGAAAAACATCAAGCTTGATTGTGATTTCAATAAAAAAGGTTCCTACATTTTATGCATGATACTTCAACAATTTGGAGCTAAATGTAAGCTACCCACTTGAAACAGCGAAGAGCCTCTTTCGTATTTTCCATATAGCTCAAGATCTGCATTGAAACAGGATTTTCCTTCTTAATTCAAGAAGCAAGAAAGCAGCTTCTATGAAGATATGGAAAACACAGGTAAGGTTTGATTCCTACCGCTACAACCCAGAAACCTCTTATTTTCCTTTACTTTCAAAGAACAGCCAAAATAAGTTATCCCTGTATGACATCACTATTTCTGTGTTAAATAATTAGTTCTGTTTTAGACAGAAATGATTCAAAAACTCAGAGTAATACATAATTTCAAACCGGTTATCATTAATTTTTTTTGTCATAAGTACATAAATATTATTTATTAAATATAAAGTCCAAGTTTATCTGGGAGCTAAGAAACGAATATGAAAAACTGGCACGGATAACATTATTTAAGATCCAAGAGTTATTATTCTACATGCAACATTCAGTAATGACTCTCAATCAAATACTATACTTTAACAAATATAACCATTAGTCCATCTCTCTACTATTATCTCACTTCACTAAAAATTAGTTAATTGCTTATAAATAATACAGGTCCTAAAATCTTATATTGAGTTAATAATATTAAAAAGTGAACTAATCTTAGTTTCATGGGCTCCAATGTATTTATCGGAAGTTTTGAACGGTTTTTTAAGCACAGAAGAATGAATTCCCTCGAATATAGGGAAAAGAACGCTACTTTTGAACTATTGAAAAGTTCGGTTTTAGTTGCGTTTTCAGGCGCACTTAGAATCCATCTAGCTTTTCTCTTACTTCAAGGCAAGTCCAGTTTGCTTACCTGTATTGCAGGAGGGCTTGTAATCTACACGGTTTATACACTTGACAGGACTCTTGGCTCTGAAGAAGATGCGGTAAACCGTAAGGAACTAAATGGTTCAAGAAAAGAGGTAGGACTTGCTGTTTGTCTGCTTACTTTTTTAATAGGAAGCTACATACTGGCAAAACAGGAAATGCTTATAATGGCATTCATACCTTTTGTAACATGCTATCTGTACAGTAAAGGAATTAAAATCGGGAAATTTGCTTTTAAACTCAAAGGCGGATTTGGGGTTAAAAACCTTGTTGTAGGCCTTACATGGGGTATATTCATTGCAGGGCTTGCTGGCAGCAATTGTGGAAAGATTATTCCTATCGCTCTGATTTTTACTTTTTTCGGTGTCAAACTCTTTGTCAATTCTGCCATCTTTGATTTCAAGGACATAAAAGGAGACACTCTTGCAGGTATCAAAACTCTTCCTGTAAGTCTTGGAGAACAGAATACCCGTAACCTTCTTATCGGAATATACCTGATCTCCCACGTAATACTCGGAATTGCCCTAATCTGCGGAGTTATTGCCTTCGAACCTCTAATTATCATCTACAGTTTAATATGCGGACTGATCTGTATCCAGAAGCATACGAAATCTGAAGAGGAAGTTCCTTCACAGAAATCCGAAAGAATGATTCTTGTACATGGAGAATCAGCTTCAATTCTTGGACTTAGGACAATTGCAAATACTCTACTGGCATGAGGCTATATACTGAACAGAAATATGGTATTGAGGCATTAAAAAGAAGATATGGTATTGAGGCATTAAAAAGAAGTGAAGTCACAGAAGAGTTCAGATAATGTGATTCAATCCACAGTTAACTTTTTAGAGACTTAAAAATTAAAAATACCTCTATCATCAATTTCTGTCAGCTTTTCAAGTTTCTCATCCGGAAAGTTTTCAGCAAAACTTATAGACTCTTTATTTCAATGGAGTTTTCTTTGTAATGCTTAAAAAGATCTTCTCCCCATTTAATTGAAGAAGAATCAAAACCTACAAGATCGCTTTTGGGATCGAATGTTCCATTTTTGAAAAAAAGAGAAAGTGATAAGAAGCGATCTGTTACTGCAAAGGAAACTTTCGCATTATCGTATACATGAAAACTTGTGTGTTTAAATTTAATGAACTCTTCAATTTCAGCACTGTACTCATTTTTTACTTTGAAGAAAACATTAGGGGTAATAATAATTGAGACTGGAATATCTTTACGAGCCAGCTCCAGGAACATTTTGGGAAAGCTTGGAAGGAATATGGATGCAAAACCCCTGAAATTAGTAGAAGACGTTACATTATCCATAAATGACTTATGAGAGTCATAGATGTGTTCATGTTCGTTTTTTACAAGCCTGCAGTCTTTAAGTTCCTGAATTCTATTTAATAACGTATCAGGAATAGCATCGATATCATGGGTTTTCCAGAAATCATCATTTGCTTCTATAGCTGTAAGGGTATCTAAAAAGGGCTTGTAGAATGTGGCTGAGACTCTCCCCAGGGCTGTTAGCCGGTACATTCCATCCTGCCTGGTAATCATATTTGCACCTTCCATTTCTTTCAGGCGAGGTAGTATCTCGGGTGACCTTACATCGAAGTAATCCTTGATATCGGAAAGAGTTTTTGGACTCTCCTCAAGCAGAAATAAAATATCTTTTCGTTTATCAGAAAAGGTGAGAATGCTCAAAAGTCCACTAGATTTCACTTTTATCAACTCGTTATTTTTTTATGATTGTTTCTGGAGATAAATTAAAGTTTCATGCTTATAAATTCTCTAATGCTAATTTACAGCAAGAGAAATTTAAGTTTTTTATTCTTTTCAGTTTTTATATTGAATTAAGGTGACAGTTATATCTGATAATATAATGTTATTGGATCAATATGAATTCCATATATATTATCTTTTTTAAGTGTGTTTACTATTATTAATAATTTTATATATCATTTGGAGAGCATATATATCTGCCTGACGAAAAAAATGGATTCGGCTCCCAAATAATCTCTTTTTAAGCTAAAAGAAATTTGTATGTTAATAGTATAAGGTTATTTTATTGATATACAACTTAGAACTGGCTTTTGAGATAATAAAGAGAAGATCTTTGATAAAAAATTAGTATTGAGGAATAAAAAGTTCGATAAATAATTATAGAAGTAAGTTACTAAGGAAAAAAGGCTATATGGAGTAATTTGGTAAATATATTTGTTATGTATGACCATTAAAAAGAAAGTGGACAAATAGAAATCTGTAATTGATAGAGTTTAGTAATTTCGGGCTTTTGATGAAATCGAAATATTTAAAAAAGTATATAAAATGTCAGTTCAAGAAAACTATAAACCTCACTAAATCTTAATTTATTAATAAAATAAGTAAAATTTGAAGATTTTTCAGTTTTAAAGTGTTAAGTTTCTAAATTTTCTTTAAATTTGTAAAAATATATTTTTTTTGTGATGTTTATGGCTTTTGACAATTGAATGAAAAGGCATTAAAAATATATTTTAAAAAAGTTTGCCCTGCCCTGAGATGGCAGGGTAATTCAGATTAAATCTTCAAATAATTAGTTATTTTACGAATTTTCTCAATGAAGGAAGTGGCGCATACCTGTAAAGACCATGGAAACCCCCAGACGATTTGCCGCAGCTATAACCTCGCCATCCCGGATTGATCCTCCAGGAGAAACTATGTAGCGGATATTGCTCTCTGCCGCATGAACTATACTGTCATCAAATGGGAAGAAGGCATCAGAAGCCATTACACATACTGACATAATCTTCAGGCAGTACTCTTCGAAGGGAATACCCGGTTTTTCTTGCTCATACATTACCCTCAGGTTTTCTACTGCTTTTGTGACCGCAAGTTTGCGAATTGAGTCTACCCTGTTAGGTTGCCCTGCACCCATGGCCAGTACCATGAAAAGTCCAGGTTCATATTCATGAGCAAGAATAACTGCATTGGATTTAGTCGATTTACAGGCTTTTAGGCAGAATTCCGAGAGAGAGCGCTTGCTTTCAGGATAAGGAATATCTGTGACTGACTCCCATTTTTCGTAAAGCCCTATATCCCGGCTCTGCTTGAGCATGCCTCCGATTACATATCTATATGTGTACTCAGTCCCGAAAGCTTCTCTAAGCTCAGGCAATTTGAGGAGTCTGAGGTTCTCACTTTTGTTTTTCAGGTATTCTAGGGCATCAGGCTTAAAGTCAGGAGCAAGAATAATTTCTATAAATTTTCCATTCAAGAAAGTAGCAGCTTCCAGGTCAAATATTTCATTCGTACAGATTATGCTTCCGTAAGCCGAAATTGGGTCTCCATTCCAGGCAGCCTGAAGTGACCTTAAGAGTGTGCTTCCAGTCGCAAGTCCACATGGGTTATTATGTTTTACAATTGCCACTGCAGGGAACGAATTTCCGAGTTCTTTGACCGTCTGGAGGGCATTATCGGCGTCCACATAATTGTTATAGGAAAGTTCTTTCCCATGCAGCTGGGCAGCTTTTGCCAGGCTAGGGCCTTTAACCTGGGGGTCTTTGAAGAAATAAGCTTTCTGGTGCCAGTTTTCACCATAGCGAAGTTTCACGCCGTTAGAAAAATTCAGGCGAAGTACTTCTTCTCCGAGCAGAGTCCTGCTCATATAGATATCGATGGCTGCATCGTAATTAGCAGTGTGCCTGAAAGCCTTAACTGCAAGGGCAGCTCGAGTTGAATCCGAAACTATCCCACTTGAGCGTAACTCTTTGAGGACGCGCCCGTAATCCGATGGGTCGGAAATTACTATCACCGAACGGTAGTTCTTGGCTGCCGAACGGAGAAGAGTTGGGCCTCCAATATCAATATTTTCGATGGCTTCCTCCAGCTCCACACCCTCTTTTGAGACCGTCAGCTCAAAGGGATAAAGGTTTACAGCTACCAAATCAATTAGAGAAATGTTCTCTTTTAAGGCTTCAGCCATCTGTTCCTTGTTGTCCCGGAGGCATAAGAGCCCACCATGAATTCTTGGATGGAGGGTTTTGACCCTTCCTCCCATCATCTCTGGACAGCCAGTGACTTCCGATACATCAGTAACTTCAATACCTGCATCGCGAAGAGTTTTCGCTGTCCCGCCAGTTGAAATAATCTTCACGCCAAGTGATTCAAGCCCGCGTGCGAATTCTGCAATTCCTGTCTTATCTGAGACGCTGAGCAATGCCCTTTTTACCAAAAAATCACCAATATATTTGGTTTAAGAATTATTAGCTATAAAACTTATGGTTTACACATAACTTATCAAAAAAGCCTCTCTTCTGGGAAAAATTGGATTTTGAAAGACCATATAAATCATATGAATATTACTTATGTTAACGTTTGATCCACTTTATTAGGATCTAACCCTTAATTCATGGTAATTTGATTTTTTAAACTTTCGGTTGAAATTAAAAACCTTTTTTCTATTTTTTTTGCAGGGGAATTCCATCAGAAAGAAAGTTCAGGTCAATTACTTATTCCTAGAAAGATAGTAAATAAAAACTGTATGCGGGAGCAGCTTTTATCTTAAAACCACTTTTTTCAGGAAGCGAGTGAATATAAAGAAGGGTAAATCATGGAAAGAGATTATGATATTGTAATTATCGGGACAGGGACTGCTGGCAGAACTCTTGCGGGCAAAGTTGCGCGTTCAGGGTTAAAAATCGCTATCGTTGACTCGAGAGCATATGGAGGCACCTGCCCCCTAAGAGGATGCGATCCGAAAAAAGTGCTTACAGATACAGCCGAGCTCACTGACTGGAATAATCGGCTATTGGGAAAAGGTGTGGGAATACAAAATTCGTTAAAGATTAATTGGCCTTCACTTATTAAGTTCAAGAAGATATTTACAGAAGAATACCCCGGGAAAATTGAGAAGCTTCTTGTTGAGATGGGGATCGATACATATCACGGGAGAGCTTATTTTGAGGACGAAAATATAGTGGCTGTAGGGCAGGATAAACTTAAAGGGAAGTACTTTTTCCTTGCTACAGGCTCAAAACCAAGAAAACTCAATATCCCTGGGGAAAAGTATGTTACCACAAGCGAAGAGTTCATGATAACCGAGAAGCTTCCTGAAAGAATTATTTTCATTGGAGGCGGTTATATATCTTTTGAGTTCGCTCATGTCGCGCGAAGAGCCGGCTCAGAGTGCATAATTCTTCATAGGAGTAAAAGCCTTCTGGGACCTTTTGATTCTGACATGGTGGATATGCTTACAAAAGCATCCGAAGCCGCAGGAATAAAAATCCTTATTAATAAACCAGTTATTGCGGTCGAAAAAGAAGGCAATGGTTTTCTTGTCAAGACTGAATTTGAATCAGAAGTCCAGAGCTTCCGCGCGGAAATGGTAGTGCATGGGGCAGGCCGTGTACCGGATATAGAAGACCTGCATCTCGAAAAAGCTGGAGTTAAGATTGAAAAAGGAGCTATTGCAGTAGATAAGCATATGAGGACCTCAAACCCCCGAATTTATGCAGGTGGAGACTGTGCATCGGAGGGGATGCAGCTTACTCCTGTAGCAACCCTTCAGGGAGAAGTTGCCGCAGCTAATATCCTTAATGATACAGCTAATATCCTTAATGATACAGCTAATATCCTTAATGAAAATAGTCTCGAAGCTAATTATACAGGCATTCCAAGTGCAATTTTCACCATTCCCGTCCTGGCTTCAGTAGGGATCAGTGCCGCTAGAGACAGCGATAAGTACAAGGTAATCTTCCGGGACAGGAGCAGTTGGATTACAAGCCGGAGAGCAGGAATAGAGTTTGCAGCTTCAAAAGTAATTATTGACGAAGCAAATGACCGTATAATGGGAGCTCATATCTTGGGTCCAAGTGCTGGAGAAGCTATCAATGTTTTCGCTGCAATAATGCGACTTGGACTCAAGGCATCGGATATAAAAAAGCTGGTTTTTTCCTATCCTACTACATGTTCGGATATTCCTTATATGTTGTAATACTCTGAAGCATACCGTAAACTTCCTGAAGGATCCACGCAAGCAACCAAATTACTCTCTGAGACCCTAATCCAGAAAATGTAAATAGAAACTCCAAAAATTATATTCCTTGCCAAGCCTGAAAGCAAAATAAGAAAAGCTGGAGCCTTTCATGCCCGAAAAGAAGCAAAAGAAATCGAGTACACAGGATTCTATGCAGGAATACGATATTCCTGACAACAGACAAAACTTTGACAGAATCTGGACTCTTCTTAAGGAAGAGTATCCTGATGCAAAGCCGTCCCTTAACTACAACAACCCTCTGGAACTTCTTGTAGCAACCGTTCTCTCGGCCCAGTCTACTGACATCCAGATTAACAGGGTAACTGAAAGATTATTTAAAAAATACAGGATTGCCGAAGATTATGCAAATGCAGATATCAAGGAACTTGAGAATGATATTTACTCTACAGGCTTTTACAAAAACAAAGCAAAAAATATTAAAGCTGCTGCCAGATTAATTGTCGAACGCTACAATGGAAAAATCCCTGAAACCATGGAAGAACTGGTTACTTTACCCGGAGTTGGAAGAAAAACAGCAAATATCGTACTTGCGAGAGGGTTTGGGGTAATAGAGGGCATAGCTGTAGATACACATGTGAAGAGGGTCTCAAGAAGGTTAGGCTTTACAAAGAATTCCGACCCTGAGAAAATCGAACAGGATCTTATATCTCTTGCACCAAAGGAAGACCTTGATTCAATTTCCATGACCCTGATTTATCATGGGAGAAGGATTTGCCAGGCAAGAAAGCCAAAATGTCCGTCCTGCGTTGTGAGACAGCTCTGTCCTTCCAGTATTATATTTATGAGACAATATTATTTATGAGCCATTTATGAACCAGTTTGAAAAGTTAAGCTTTCTTTTTTAATATTTTTCCAAATCCAAGACTAATTACCAGTATTGCAACTGTTCCCAGGGCAATCGCTAGAACTTCCCCGGTTTTGCCCATGCCCTCGATCGAATAATCAGCCATTGGAGAGTTTACAGCAGGTTCTGTCTCCTCGAGGTCAGACAGTTTAGATTTGTCAACTACCCCTGAAGCAGCACTTTCCAGTCCGTCCGGATCACTAGAGGCAAGGAAAGGGGCAAGAATTGCAAGAAGAAGTGCGATAGCAATTCCAGCGTAAAGGAACTTGGTATTCGAGTTTCGGCTCATGCAATGGACTCCGTTTCAACTCTTGCCTTTCTGGAATCCAGGCTGTCATCAAGAAGGTCAGGACGAGACCTTGCAATTGCTGTGATTGCAACAGAGGTAATAAGCCCTTCTCCAACAAAGCCAATTATCAGGTGGTAAGTCCCCATGGTTATTAGTCCCGGAACAAGGGGGAAAATACCTGCAAACCACAGCTGAACGGCGCAGGCGATAGCTGAAAGGAATAGTCCTAACCAGGCACCTCCGAAAGATGAAATACTTGCGCTGAGCCCTCTGCGAAGTATACTGTAAGTGTAGTATCCGATAAATCCTGAAATAACACCCATATTCAGGATATTTACACCCATTGTAGTGATTCCACCATCACCAAAGACAAAACCCTGCACAAGCAGCACGAGTGTTAGTACAAGAACGCCTGCCCATGGGCTTCCAAAAATAATGGCTACAAGGGCTGCCCCTACCATATGTCCGCTTGTTCCCATTCCGATGGGAATATTCATGGCCTGGATTGCAAAAATCCCGGCTGCAAGGGCAGCAAAAATCGGCACTTTCATTTCATCAAGCTCATTTTTTGCCCATCTCATTGACATTATTATGAATGGAAGAGCAATAGCCCAGTATATTATTGCCTGATTTAAAGGTATAAAAGAATCTGGTATATGCATTTTTACCCTCTTACCCCTTTTATTAAGATCCTATGTTTTCAATTAGAAAGCCTTATTTGGCTGAGAATTCTTTATGGTATGAATCTTTTATGATGTGGAAAACGCCACTTAAGCTTAAAGCAAAACACTCTTAAAAACGGAGTTTTAAATTGCTTTACAACTGACTCCACTTATTGAAAATTTAGCAATTTTTTCGCTAATTTTGTAGATAATTTCTTGGTAATAGCAGATAGACAAGTATTACATATATATGTTTTGATATTACTTTGTTCGACTATTTTCCTCTTTCATCAAATAGAGTATCTCTTTATTAATATATACGTCAAATTGAGTAACCGATATTGATCTCTTTTTCAGATTTGAACAAAAACTAATTTCACGATCAAACTTTGACATGGGAAAATTGCATTTTAAGCTATTCAGATGAAGATATGAATATAAAATATACTTCCTGCACTAAGAAGCAAAAAGAATATATCCTGAGCCCGGATTTTTGTCCTGTAATACGCTTTCTCATGCCCGCTTCCATAACCTCTGCAAAGCATACTGATATAGGTCTTTTCTCCCTGCTCGTAGGAACGCACGAAAATTGAACTTATGCTGTTCCCTATCTGTTTGAGAACCCACTTTCTGGAAACTCTCCTGTTCCATATGTTGAAAAGGCGAGTCTGCTGAGCAATCCTTATTCGTTTCAAGACCGACCAGAAAAGGAAAAGATAGCGCACCATCATACTCAGGAGAAGGGTGAATTCTCTTGGAATACCTAACCTGTCTGCTGCTGAGACCATATCTCTCATTCGTGTAGTGGAAGAGAGAAGAATTACGGCTGTTATGCAGACGAGAAATTTTGCAAGTAGCGAACCCCCGAAGGCAAGACCCTCATAGGTTATACTTAACCCGAAAGGGAGGTCAAGAGGATATGGAGTATAATTTTCAATGAAAACGGGTCTAAGGAAAGGCTGGATAAGGGCAATTCCAAGCCCGAAAGGTAAAATGGCAAGAATGCGAAGGATAAAGTACCTTAAGTCCAGCCCGGCAACAAGCACAATAAGCAGCAAATACATTTCTATTGCAAGAAGGCGAATCATATTTTTTTCGTGGATCCTGGGCAGGCTCACTACGTAGATTATTATCGCAAGTGTAAAAAGCAATTTTACTCTTGGATCAAGCTTGTGTATGGGGCTGTTTTTGTATGATTCGCGTTCGATATCCGTAAGGGTTACCATTAAATGTTCTCCTGCTCGGAAGGTTTTTTAGGTTTTCAATCCATTCTGGCCTTTTGATCCCGAACTTATAACCCTCAGGATTTCATCTCTTGCTGCTTCAGCTGTAATCTGTATGTCAACATCTATTCCTTCCTGCTGGAGCATCTCAAAAACCTCAGCTACTCTTGGGAGTCTAAGATGAGCTTTTCTCAGGAGTTCGGGATCATTAAAAATCTCTTCCGGGCTTCCGTCAGCCTCGAGTTTTCCGTGATGGAGAACAAAGACCCTTTCCGCGAAATAAGGGACAACATCTACATCGTGGGTGGAAAGGAGCAGGGTAATCCCCAGTTCCCTGTTCATTTTCATAATAAGTTCCAGAATGCGGGCAGAACTTAAAGGATCAAGACCCGCCGTGGGTTCATCAAGCACAATGACTTCTGGGCGCATGGCAAGGATACCTGCAATTGCTACGAGCTTTTTCTGCCCTCCGCTAAGATGGTGCGGGGCACGCTCCTCAAAACCCTTAAGTCCAACCATCTCCAGGGCCTCTGTAACTCTTGCCTCAACCTCTTTTCGGGATAAACCCATATTGATAGGCCCAAAAGCAATGTCTTCCTCAACACTGGGAGCAAGCACCTGGTCATCCGGATCCTGAAAAACAATTCCTACAATTTCCCTGCAGGCCCTGGCATTCTTTTTAGTAATTTGTTCTCCTTTTACCAGGACTTCTCCTGAAAGAGGCCGCAGAATTCCATTAAGGTGCTTGAATAAAGTGGATTTTCCTGCCCCATTAGCTCCAAGCACGGCAACCCTTTCCCCTTTGAATATTTTCAAGTTGATATTATCAAGGGCATTTGAATTAAGATGAGGATATCTATGGCAGAGATCTTTGGCTTCAAGGATAGGAATACCGCTTTTTTCAGAGACCCGAGTTGCTCTTTCAAGCCCAGAATCGGTCGTAAGATTCTTCCTGCCTGGTATTTTATTCGGGATACTTGTTGCTTCTTCGGATTTCTGTGGAGAATTCTGAATGCTCATACTTGAAAACGTCCTGTATGAAGATTGCCTCTAACTGCTCGATATTAACTTTTTTCAAAATAGTCTTACAACTAATGAAGTTATCTTTTTTATTCGTTATGGTTTGTAATTCTTCCTTCATTTTGCATCAATGATTTAAATGTTCATCTTATTGCTTGCGCTCTAACAAAACAATACATGTTATGTACCCTCAGAAAAAGATGAATTGAAGAATTCGAATAGATGGTTTAATAGTCGCCATAAGATACTTTTTGAAAAGAGTATGTATGAAGAGAGCCTGTATAAAAAGAGACCTGTATGAAAAAAGATCCACAGATAAGGATTATGAGCCTTACGAAGGTATTGGAGTTTTATTTCTTTCTAACATTTAACCCTGAAAGGCAATTCATGAGATAAACTCCTTTTGCAGATGATACTCCTTTTGGCAGATATATTCTTGATAGGTATTAAATATACTAATTTAGCCCATAATAAATAACACAATTTTCAGTAAAGTATTAAATAATTCTTTGTCAGACCATAGTAGGTCATACGAACAGACAAAAACGGATATGCCCCCTAGATCTTATAAAGAGCCTGCAAATCTGGTTTTCTCACCTGTAATCCAGGTGGGAAGCCGCAGTGCCAAAATATTAAATAAAGAAAAGCTTACTTTTTATTCTCTGATTTTAAGCTTACTGAGAAATTGCTAAAAACGAATATAAGTAGAAAGCGTTCACTCAGAACTATATAATGTATTTTCAGCATAATCCGGCAAAGGGCTAACAGCTTTAATTTTGATATATAATTTTACTTTTCTGGCTTTAAAGCGGAGAGATAATTATACAAATCTTCCCACCCTCTTTTACTCAATGCAGCGTGTTGTTCTCCATGTGGACATGGATTATTTTTATGCAGCCATAGAGGAACGGGAAAATCCGGAACTTCGAGGAAAAGCCGTAGTTGTCTGTATGCTCTCTGGACGAAGCGAGCTCAGCGGAGCTGTAAGTGCCTGCAACTACGTTGCGCGGGAATATGGGATCAGGGCAGGTATGCCCTGTTCGAGAGCAAAAAAGCTCAACCCTGAAGCTGTCTTCCTGCCTGTCAGGAAGGAGTTCTACACATCAGTTTCAGATAGGGTCATGGAAATTCTCCGGAGTTATGCAGATATCCGAGAGAATGGCGATGCTTTTGAGCAGATAAGCATTGATGAGGCATTCCTGGAAATTACGGAAAAAACAGGTGGGGACTTTAACCTGGCCTTTGAGATAGGAATGCAGATCAAAAACGAGATAAAGGAAAAAGAAAACCTTACCTGCTCCGTCGGGATCGGACCGAATAAGCTTATAGCCAAAATGGCTTCCTCTGCTAAGAAACCTGATGGGATTACGGTTGTGAATCCTGATGAGCTTGAGAGTTTTCTCTGGCCTCTTAAAGTGTCAAAACTCTGGGGAATTGGAGATGTTACTGCAGGGAAATTGCAAGAGATGGGCATTATTACGATAGAAGATCTTGCCGCGCATGATGTTGCCGATCTGGTCTCCGCCTTTGGGAAAACTAGGGGAATCTGGCTTAAGCAAGCTGCGGCAGGGATCGACGATTCTCCCCTGAAAGAAAGGGAAGGTTCCGAACAGATAGGGCGGATCGCAACGCTACCTCAGGATACCCTCGACATTCAAATTATTTCTCCGTTACTTGACAGGCTGGCCGAAGATGTAATCTCAAAGCTTAACTCACGGGAACTTTCCTTCAGGACTGTGACCGTTACGGTCATAAATTCGAACTTCAGGATGTATACTAAAAGCCGCACATTAAACCATCCGGTTCATTCAAAGGAAATTCTTCTCGAAATGGCTCACGAGATTATGAATGAGTTCCTTTCGGAAAGCAGGGTAAATTTCCGGCGCGTAGGAATCAGGGTAGGCGATCTTCAGAAAAGAAAAGGGCAGAAAAGTCTTTTTGATTATTAAATCATGCCCTACTCAACATAAACATCAATTGAATACTAATGGTGCCTAGAATCTGAAGAATCTTAAATAAATTTAACAAGCGGACAAACTTCTACACATGCCCCGCAGTGAACACAATTTTCTCTAATTCTCGCTTTCTTTTCCTTCATTCCAATCGCCTTGTGCTCGCAATGGCCTACACAAATCCCGCATCCCTGGCAGAGCAAAGCTCTTCTTACCGAAAATTCAACAATTCTCATTAGCTTCGTCAGAATTTTTTCATTTTCACTTCTGCCGTTTACGTTTCCTGAGGCAAAAACTTGTGCTCTGGATTCTCCGAAAGAGACCGATGCAGCACCTTCTATGAACGAAACCTTTCCAATCGGAGAAAGCATTCCACTTTCTTTAAGAGTTTCCATATCTACTGCCTGCCCAAAACTTCCATCTGCAGTTATCCCTCCAGCCTTGCAAGGCCTGTATCCGGTTGCGACTTCAAAATGGAGTTCCTCTGGGGCTTCCTGGGACGGCAGCAGGCAAATTCCTTTTTTCTCCGCAAGGACCTGGAGGACCTTTGGATATCGTTTGAAACGCCATAAACCGTACTTTACCCATTCAGGAGAAAGGCCCATTTTTTCTGCATAGGCAAGGAGGTAAGTGTTGAGTTTTTTTGCAAGCTCAGGATGGCTTTCTTCAAGCTGGTAAAAGTCAGCAAGGGATGAAGAAGGGCAGAGCCAGCATCCCAACCGGTCGTACCCCTTTTCATAAGCCGGATTATAGAGAGCTTTTGTTTTGAAAAGATAGAGCCAGATATGAAGGGCTGTCCATTCCTGTATAGGGGAAGCTCCCACCTGATTCCCTACCCACGGGTTTCTCCAGACTTTCTTACTAATGGAACGCGCATGAGACTCGTACTGGCGCTGCCCTATGAAGCTCAAGCAGCCGCCTTCGTAGTTCTCATCAATCAATCGGGTAATGGGCCCAAGTTTACAAATTTTGCAGCACCAGCGGGTATCCAGAGTAGGAGGGCCAAAAATATTTATTGATTCCCAGAAAGAGTCTCCTGCACTTGCGGTCTTGAGTTCTTTCCCATAGTATTCGGAAACTATTTTGACGTTCTCAAGGGTCTCCGGAAACTCAAGTCCCGTATCTGCAAACATTATCTCGTAATCGTCCAGGGTTTCATCAACTAGCTGGAGCACTGCAAGGCTATCCTTACCCCCTGAATAGGATACGCTTACCTTCATGTTCATGCTCCCTGCAACATTTTTAATGAAAGCGTGAGCGTTTACTACCATAAAGCCCAGGATTTTCTCGTTGGCTTTTACGGCATCTTCCCAGGTCTGTCCTCCAGGACTGACTTTTTGAGGTTCAGGCTTTCCGCTCCAGCGCGGTTTTACTGCAGCCCCATGTTTTTCTTCACACATTTGCTTTCCTGTCATTCGAGCGCGCCCACAGCAAATTACCTCTCCTGCAGGATTCAGGACAATGACCTCATCTTCCGCTCTGATTTCTGGATCGGCATCCACAACGCCCGGTGCCAGGATACTTGCCCCTTTATCCAGGATGAAAGGTACAACTGTCTGCTCGATAACAACCCATTTTTTCAGGCTTTTCAGGTCTCTGTTTTGGAAAAGCCGTCTTGCCCCCTCAAGCCTTGGAAGCAAAACCCATTCACAGCTCTCGAGTTCGAACCTGAGAGATGCAACGACTTCTCCGTCAACTATAACCTCATCCATCCTGTCTTCATACGGAGCTTTATTCAGCACCACAAGATGGCCATCGGGTATTAGAGGAGCATTAAACTGTTTTTCAGAAACAGAATTTATGCGTTTGATATCATAGTCAAAAGCCGGGCGGATATCCCCTGGGGGGGTAACCTCAACTTTTTTTGTTTTTTTGCCGCATCCGCACTGTTTTCCAAGCACAGGCACATTACAGGCCTCGCACCAGTGCAGAAGCATCTTGCCGAGATATGCTGGTTTTGACATGTCAAGCAGATTGAGAGGTCTCCCCCTTTAAAAGGTTTTGGCTTTTTCTCAGGTTTTCCTGACTTTCCCTTAATAAGTTTCTGAGCACATGTGCCTTTGTCAGCATTTATAATTCAAATATATCTCAAGAATAATAATAGAATAAGGATAATAATAGTATAATTATATACGCTAAGGCAGAGATATACGCTAAAAGCAGAAATATACGCTAAAGGCAGAAGTATATTCAAAAGTATGCTAAATGCAGAAATGAGGTTTGGGGGATATTATGATAGTCATAAAAGAAATCGACTCGTTTGTATTGGGAAAAATCTTTCTAATACTTTATGGGACAGCAGGTTTAGTTTTCGGGTTATTCACGACGCTCGCTGCTTTTATGGGAATTAAAATGCCCAAGAGATTTGGAATTTTCT
This sequence comes from uncultured Methanosarcinaceae archaeon, assembly GCA_963722085.1. Lineage (GTDB taxonomy): Archaea > Halobacteriota > Methanosarcinia > Methanosarcinales > Methanosarcinaceae > Methanosarcina. Next base: position 34,399 of record CAVRNH010000056.1, read on the forward strand.
CCTTGATTTTCGGGGAGTGGGCTGTGTTTAGCCTGCCTGTATTTTATGGAATCTCGGGTTATCTGATAGGGCGGATTGCAGGTAGCCTGTATAATAAATTGGTGGGCTCAAAAAGAGGTTTCAGGATAAGGGTTATAGAACGGTAAGTTTTTGGCTTCATAAACATAAGATAAGTTCCTGATTCTTCAGTTCTTGATAACTTCTTTTTAATGTTTGGCAATTTACCTGCTTCAGGTAATTGTCTCTTTTTACTGGTTCACCGACTCCAAAATAGAAACATACTCAGGAGCTAATTGCGGTTCCGGAAACAGATATTTAATTTAAATACGTTCGAGGTTCTATGAGAAAGGGAACACAGGAGGGCAAGGAAAACTGTTTCTACACTCTATAGCCACGGGAAAAGCAAAAAACTGCCTCAATCGGATCTCCTTCCGGGTTTCCTGCGGTTACAGAACGATGAGTAGATTTTTCGGAATCGTCGATAGATTTAACCTCCTTTCGGCAGGTCGACATAAAAATCCATTTAATTTTTCTATTGATATCGTTTTTTTCAGAACATTTTAAATTCAATTTAAATTAAAAATTACTAAATGTTAACCATAACATTAATAATATATATTTACAACAAATGAGAGAAATGACAAATCGAATTTGATATATAGCCCTCAAGACACTGGTTTTCATTGAACCTACAAAAAATAACAATCAAGGATATTTAGATATTAGAATGTGCTTGCTGCCGAATGTAGGCTGATTTTTCCGGGTTCGATTTCATCAATCAGGAACTCACCGGAAAGTTCTTCTGTATATTTATTAACAGGGTGAGATTTGATATATTCTAAAATGAGAATAGCAAGTTCTCTGGCTCCTGGAACATCAGATTTAAGTTCACTTAAAATTTTTACCGCTTCATCATAATCTTCATCGTCCATGTAGCCATTTGCGTGCAACCAATTAACCAGTTCGCTAATTACTTTTACAGAGGCTTTCAGGAAATCCACGTATGTAAGCACTTCCCGAAGCATATAATTAATTATAAATTCTTCCACTCTGTTTTATCCTGAAATTATTTCGCTTTGAAACTCGCTTCAATTTTTTCATATTTTCACAACCCAAAAAGTCTCACTCCGATTCTGAATTTCGCTTCAATTGGCAATCTTTTCCAGAAAGCATCTTCTGGTGATTCCAGTTCTTCAAGTTCAAGAGCTCCATGAGGCCTTCTGTTATACCATTTAACGAACTCATCAAACGTTTCAAACTCGCCTCTAAACCTCTTGTATGTGTGGAACCATTTCTCTACTTTTCCATTCGTTTGTGGATGCCTTACTGCTGCAAGAATCAGCTTTATTTCTAATGCTTCAACATGTCTTTTGAACTCACTATTCCATGATCCATCTTCATTAATCTTATGTGCACCGAATTCGCTGCCGTGATCCAATATGAGTTCCCTAAGAGGACATATGTCCCAGTACTCCCTGACAAGCTCATCAATTACTTCAATCGAGTTTTCCGTATTGCAATGAACATATTCTCTACCAGCAATAATCATCCTTGATGAGTCATCAAGAATGACACAGGCTTGCAGCCCTAACAAAGGATTTTCAGTCCAATCGATATGGGCTGCAGACATGCTATGTTTACGTTCATATCTGCACCACTTTCTCCTCTTTTTCTTTTTACTTTCTTGACGAGCAAGGTTCATACTGAGTAGATATTTGTGGATTCGATTATGAGATATCTTATGCTTGTATTTGCTTCTTAGAGCTTATCCGAAAAGTAGATTAACTATTATCTGTTGCATTTTATATTAGTGACAAAACGAAAAACGGGACAAGACTACAAGATATCCATTGAATTCTGGAATAGAATAAAACCATTACTAACACTACCTAAACCTAAAAAGAAAGCTGGAAGACCTCGAGCAGATGATTGGAATATATTGAGCGGTATTTTTTATGTTCTTCATACAGGCTGCCAATGGAAAGCATTACCAAGATGTTATGGAGCGCCAAGTACCGTCCATGATCGATTCCAAGAGTGGCGGGAAGATGGATTATTTGAAAGAATGTGGCAAGCCGGTCTGCTGGATTATGATAATGAAAATGGGTTAGAGTGGGAGTGGCAAGCAATGGATGGTGCTATGACAAAAGCACCATTAGGTGGAGCTGGAACAGGTGCTAATCCTACTGATCGAGGGAAAAAAGGTACAAAAAGGAGTCTTTTAACTGATGCTAAAGGCATACCAATTTCTGTTGTCGTGGATGGAGCTAATCGTCACGATAAAATGCTAGTAAAAAAGACGTTTGATGCCTTAATCTTTGAAAGACCTTCTCCAGATGACGTAATTCAAAATATGTGTATGGATAAGGGATATGATTATCCTGATATCAGAGAATTAGTTAAAGAATATGGTTATACTGCTCACATTCGGAGCCGGGGAGAAGAAAACATAAAGATACCTGGTTTTACGGCAAGAAGGTGGGTTGTAGAGAGGACACATTCTTGGTTAAACAGATTTCGAAGGCTGCTGATAAGGTGGGAAAAGAAAATTGAAAATTACCTTGCTATGCTACATTTCGCATGCGCATGCATAACATTCAGAGCAGCAGGACTTTTCGGATAGGCTCTTAGTATGATCTCAAGGTAACAGGCTCCAAACTTATAGTCTGCGTAAGCTTGGTCGATTAACTCTTTATCGTCAGATAATAGTGGTTTCCCTGGTCTGCCGACATTATGACCAACTTCTGGAACCTGACCAGTTACAGTGTATTCTTTACAAATCTGTTGAACACGACGAGCTGAGATCCCTTGGATCTCAGCTATCGTCGAGGTAGATTCTCCTTTAAGCTTTTGAGCAATGATCCAACGAATTTTTTTCCCATTAAGTTTCACAATTGATGAGGGATTACAACCAACATAGTTAACGCGAAATAATTTCGGGATAAAACAAAATTCTTCCACTTCAGAATCCCCTATATATTCTGGACCAAAAATATCACAATATTCCTTGTCTGCATTATTGTAAAGGTCATCGAATAGCTCTGCATCTTCAATTCCAAGGTTTAGATAAGCATAGCTGTTAAGGAACTGAGCGAAAAGGTTAATTACCTCTTCATAGTCTCTATATTCTTCTTGATTCTCTGTTTCGAGGAGCTGGCGCTGTTCAACTAGAAATTCTTTGAGTACTGTTTCTATAGTCTTCACTAAATCATCCTCGGATAAATCGCTCGTACCGAAAATATTGTATTTCACTTAAATAATGGTTCTTATGACTTTTCCGTAGATGTATCGGGAATTTGGGCAGTATGCAAAGTTTCCTGTAAAATTGCAACTCACTTAAAAGTGATTAAGTAGAGACTTCCACACTGAAAGGACCTTAAAGAAACAACATTTTATACATAATTTTCGTTTTTTCACAGCTTTATGTATCCTAAAACCTAAGGGTTAGGTTAGTGGTGGAGTGTCTGAGGTAAATGAATAGGGAAAATATAGAAAAGGATTTTTAGCGAAGTACTTATATTAGATATTCAGGAGACAAACTGTGAGCGATCGAGAACTTGTAAAGCAGAAGAAAGATGCTCTCATTGAGATGACAGACAGCTTTGCGGACCTCTATCTTGATGAAGACTATAAAATGCTGTGCCGAAAGCTGATCGATAAAATGAGCCGAAAAAGGCAGGTGCCCTTTCTTTCCGGAAGACTGGAGACGTGGGCGGCTGCAGTAGTTTATGCGCTTGGGCAGATCAATTTTCTTTTTGATAAAAGTTTTGAGCCCTACGTAAGTGCTACTGATCTCTGCACTTATTTTGGGACAAGCCAGAGCACAACCTCCCAGAAAGCAAAGAAAATTCGTGATATGTTCAAAATGAGATATTTCGATGAGGAATTCTCAACAGAAAGGATGCTAAAGGAAAATCCTTTGAATGAGTTCGTAATGATCAATGGGCTTATTGTCCCTGTTTCTACCGTTATGAAGATATTGGAGGAAAAGGAAGCTCAATTGAGGAAGGAATTCGAATTGGAAGAGGAGGATAGCGAAACCAAAGAAAAATGAGTCTTGTCGTTTATGCATAGGTTTTACCAGAACAACTATGTATCAATGAAACAAGAAAAACAGAAACTTTATCAGTATAATTATTGACTCTGCACTCTTTTATTGAGTAAAGAAGAGAAAAGCTTGCTCATTTTCTCAATTACTTTCCATCCAAAAAGAATGAAGTTGCTCGCTCTTATGGCTTCCACCCTGCATCCAGTAATTTTCTTACAATCAACTTTGCATGATTCGATCCAGTCGACGCATGCTTATCAATATATCCAAAGTTTGCTGAAGTCATGAGAACGATCGGGAGCTAAATTATACTTTATTTTGGTCCGGTTGTACTTTTTCTGGACTTTTTACTAAGAGTTCAAGCCCGGTGACTATGGCCTCGGTCCAGGTCCTAGGTCCTGCAATTCAAATTATCCACTTTAGAGTACAAGTCATCCGGGATCCAGGCGTTTACCTTTCGTCCAGATCTTTTCTTTTCTTCGGGCATATGGGAGTATGGAGAAAACAAGATTTATGAATTTTTTGTTTCAGTATTGGGCCATGTGCAAAATTTATGCATTGGTGTACATCTTCGAACACTTATAGAGCAGGTCAAAAACTCTATTTTTGGTCAAAATACGCAGGTTTGTACACCAATAAGATTGAATTATATATTATATGTCTTATATTTTACCTTCTAGTTAACTACAATAAAAAAGACTATTTACTTCCTCTTGTGCTTGTTTACAATTTCTAACGTTAACTGTGAATAAAAATAAGTGGTAAATTTACCTCTTTTTTAGAGGGTATGTTTTGTTTTCTCAATCGTTACATACACTATAGGAATATGACCTTTCCTTTCTGTCAAATATGGCTCTTCGTCACATAATATGGGTAATTTTTTATAATAAAATAATAATATAAATAAGTAGTACAATATTTTATGTAAATATCTACAGGAGTTTGATTACCCATTTGCGAAAAAACGTTCGAAATACCTTTGAATGTTGAAGAACCATGGCACATAACAAATTTTGAACTTGATCCAATATCTAAAAACCTTGGTATTTGGCTTGATTTTGGACGCGGTTCAAAGTTTCCGTGTCCTAAGTGCGGTAAACCAGGTTGTTCAGCTTACGATACAAAGGAAAAAGTGTTGCGGCATATTAACTACTTTCAATATGCTACCTATTTGCACTGTAGGGTTCCACGAGTAAAATGTAGTAATTGTGGGGTTCTCCAAATAGAAGTTCCATGGGCTCGCGAGCAAAGCGGTTTTACCCTTCAAATGGAAGCTCTGATTCTAGAACTGGCGAAAGAAATGCCAGTATTACAAATCGGGAAATTATTTGGAGAGAATGACAAGAAGCTTTGGAGAGTCATACACCATTACGTTGGCAAAGCAAGGTCAAAAGAAGACTTTTCTGATGTATTTGTGATTGGTGTAGATGAAACTTCATGCAAGAAAGGACACGAATACATAACGCTTGTTGTGGATATCAAAGATTCTAAAGTGATATTTGCTTGTAAAGGAAAGGACTCTTCAACTATTACCAGTTTTAGTGAAGATTTTCTAAATCATAATGGAAACCCAAGCAACATTAAATCGGTATGTTGTGACATGTCTCCTTCGTATATCAGTGGGATTTCAAAAGAGCTTACACAAGCAAAAATTACATTCGATAAATTTCATGTGATGAAAGCGATGAATGAAGCAGTTAATGAAGTAAGGATACAAGAACAAAAAAAACAAGAATCTCAAAAATACCAAATTTATATGGATTACAAACAAGGATAATCTGGCTCCTCGTCGTTTCACGTGGGTAGTTTGAAATCTAACTTTCCTATTTTAAGATAGATCATATTAATAAAGTATTGAGTGTTTCGATATCCTCTAGCATTTCTTTTTATTAACTGTGCAATACAGTTAATACCTTCCAAAATGCCGTTAGTGATTCTGGAATCAAAGTAGTTCAAAATTCCATCCCAATGGCTTTTAATGGTTTTACCGACTTCAATTACTGCTTCTAACCTGCTATGAGTTGCCCAAAAATACCACTTTTTGAGATATTGTTCAGCTTCCTCTCTGGTTTTGCATTTCCAAAACTCTTTAAGGCTTTCTTTTATATTGTATGCTCTTAATGTCCCCAGTTTTTGATTTCGGAACTCTAACAGCTTTTCTCTTTGTTTTTCAGTTAGATTATCGGCTCTTCGCTGTTTTGTATGGGTGCTTTAATATAAAATCACTTAAATATAAAATAGTAATCATCCATTTCACCCATATAATTACAGGAGTTTGATCTGCCATTTACAAAGAACTTTTTCAGAAAGCTTTGAACATTGAAGATCCCTGGTATGTTAAAGATATCAATTTTGATCCAGAATTAAAGCAACTTGACATTTTGATAAATTTCAATAAAGGATCTAAATTTCCTTGCCCCAAATGTAGTGGCCCAAACTGTTCCGTCCATGATACGGTTGAAAAAGAATGGCGTCATCTCAACTTTTTTGAATACAAAACCTACATACACTGCAGGGTTCCAAGAGTAAAATGTGGAAATTGTGGAGTTCATCAAATCGAAGTTCCTTGGGCTCGTAAACAAAGTGGATTTACTTTCCTTATGGATTCCATAATATTAACGATGGCACAGAGTATGCCAATATTGAAAATTGCCAAGATGTTCGATGAACATGATACTAGGATTTGGCGAGTTGTGATTTACTATGTCAAAAAATCAAGAGCAAAAGAAGATTTTTCAAACGTTTCAATAATTGGTGTAGATGAAACTTCGTTTAAAAAAGGACATAAATATGTTACTATAGCAGCCGATATCGAGAATTCAAAGGTTATATACGTTTGTGAGGGAAAGGATTCTTCGACTCTTACCAAATTTAGCGAAGATTTAATAAATCATGATGGGGAGCCCACCATGATTCAATCCATTAGTTGTGATATGTCTCCTTCATTTATAAGTGGGATTTCAAGTGAATTTCCAGATGCAAAGATTACGTTTGATAAGTTCCATGTAATGAAAATGATGAATGAAGCAGTTGATGAAGTCAGAAAACAGGAACAGTCAACGATAAAAGAACTGAAGAATAGTAAGTACTTATGGCTTAATAATGAAGAGAACTTGAGTGAAAAGCAAAGTGAAAGGTTTCAAAACCTTAAAAATCAAAACCTGAAGACTGTAAGGGCATATAATATAAAGTTAAGTCTTCAAGAGTTTTGGAATTCACAAAATCGGAAAAAAGCCGCACAATATCTCAAAAAATGGTATTTCCGGGCGACTCATAGCAGGCTAACTCCGATAACTGAAGCAGCAAATACTGTTAAAAAGCATTGGGACGGAATACTGAATTATTTCGATTCCAAGATAACTAATGGAATCCTCGAAGGAATTAACAGTATTGTACAGTTGCAAAAAAGAAATGCAAGGGGATTTAAAAACGTCCAATATTTTATTAACATGATCTATCTAAAATTAGGAAAACTTAAATTTGAGCTACCCACATGAAACAGCGAAGAGCCTTAAAATTCAGTTTGGACAGTTTGGGCTCATTCTAAGGCTCTCTGTTAAACGTTTAGAATACGACTAAACTAATTACATTAGAGGTATTTTAAAAGCATCATTGATGGGCTACTCCTACTTAAATTTTCTTAGATTTATGATTTAACATAACTTTCGCTACACTGCCCTGGCAGCTGCAGGCCTGACACACAACAGGCCGTCTTTCAATATGCTGCGACTTCTTCTAAACAGGAAAAAGTAAGGAAACGAATAATATGTTTCTGAATTCAGAACATAGACTTTAAAATATCTAACAGCCGTTCTAAAACAGATATTATAGTTGAACTATCAATCTGGATCACAATTTCACCTCCCACTTCCATGAAGTCTATATAATACTGGGTGTAAAAGCATTTAAAGCGTAAGTTGGCTGATAGATATAATTAGAAAGTTATGAGTTTGTAATTATAGTTTCAATAATGGGAGAAAAGGCAGTAAAAAAGAACGTTTTTCAAGGGCTTTTATTTTGCTATTGTTGTATTCTATACTTTAACTTTTTCCACAATCGGATACTAAACAGGCTGACGATATGAAATAAGGCCTGGTACCAGCGAAGCTGTCACCAGGGGCAAAGTAAATGGTACCAAATTTGAATCGACTCTATACCCCTTGTTTTCAACCACAAAAAAACAGGATTTTCTGAATATCTCAGCTCGTATCCTTCTTCTTTCATGAAAATTTCACAGATAGTGTTGGCCTACTTTGCGGGTGGTGACAGCTTCGCTGGTATTACCCCAATATTGAAGGAAAATTCAAGCTAACCTGCCAGATCAAGAGAATTCTTGGCTCAATAGATCCTGAACTTTTGGACGATTAGTGCATAAAACCCTATTTTCCATAAAAAAGACAATAGCTACAAAGTAATAAAGGTAGCTATTTTTGAAGAAAATGTTAGTAATTTGCCCTAAAAATTAGCCAAAAATCAAAGAAATGGCTACCTTTTTATCAATATATGTAGCTATTCTATGGTCTTAGCGGAATGTCAAATTTTTGTACAATAATTTTTTGATATTATTGATTTTACAGAACTTTAGATACACTACCGAAGAAACGAGTACTAAATAATTGGAATTTATAGAAAAATTGCAACACTGCTTATTCACTTCTAGTTTAGATGTTCATCCATACACTTAGGATCTGTCACGAAATAACTTAAGTAATACATTTTCATTTTTGAACAAAATAGGTTTAGCCGTTTATGAAAATGTTCAAGTACAGTGTAAAAATGTCATTAAGTTATTTCGCGGTGGGTACTTACTATCGAAGTAATTAAACCTAAGATAGCTACAATTACACCCATACTAAAAAGTGTCTGTTCAGCATTACTTGCTAGATTTAGTGGACTAGATTCATTGTTGTATTCAAAATTTGAGTAGAAAAGAACCAGAAACACTAAAGCAAAACCAAATAAAAACATTTTAAATCCGATTGAAAAAAAACCTGTATTATCATAAGTATTTATACTGGACTCTAAATTATTAAATATTTGTGGATTCATATCTAACCATACTTTAAATGGATCAGTACTAAAATCCAGTGATGAACGTAAAATGAAAAATCACTAGATTTTGTATTTGGTTGCAATTCTTGAGCTTATACTTCTGGGTTGAAGTCTTTAGATACCGAATGTTAATTTTGATTTGAGACTAAATTCTTCTTACGAATTCAGACTTTTAATCAGAAAATGCAAAAATCACTAGATTTTGGAACAGAGTCGACCTGTTTATGTCACATAAATATCCCATTTGTGATGTTTTTCACTTGTTTTGTAAAATAGCCAGATTTTTCGTAACGGAACCGGTGACCCTATGATAGATAGAGCGGAAGTAGGATTAACATTTGATAGTATAAATAATATAATTTAGAGGAATGTTATGGAAAAAAATATAATAGAATTTTTAAAACACGTTATTATTGTAATTGTTATAGCAGTAGTAATTAAACTTACTATGCATGTATTAACATATTTAGATCATCAGATTTAAAATATATCCACAGTCAGGGGTAATACCAGCGTCGCTAAAATGAGACGCAATGTATAAAACTTATTAAGGGTAGAAATCATGAAATCAGTATCAGCAGATCTAATTATCATTAATATTCAGAAGTTATCCGATCAAATTTAATTCTAAATTTTTGAGAAAAATGCAATCGAGGAAAAAATAAAATGATTCTTACGATTACCGATCTAAAGAATAAACAGTATCAAACGATGGATAGCTTGATGGATTCGAGAATAAGCTAATTACTTTGCGTCTGGTTTAAGCGACGCTGGCATTACCCCTTGATGTGAAACTAAAATTTTGCTTCAATATTTGGATTTTTTGCAACAGAGCCCTTTAGGTTCTAAACACGTCTTTTAGTCCAAGGTCCCACTGCATCCACATCTCTCTCCTATTACTGCTTTTCTTTAATATTTCAACAACAGTCGGATTAGGCTCTTTGAATATTATTGGATAATCCTCTTCTCCAAGCTCTTTATTTACCGGCCAGGCGATTTTTTCTTTGTCTATGCTAAACTGGGCATCTACACCTGGTTTATTGCCTCTTGCATCTAATCTTACCCATCTATTTAAATCTATTAAATATACAGCGTTTAAGCCGTGTAAGACTCTCTTGTCAACTATACCCAGTGCGAAATCTTCTTGGCTTGAAAAAAGTTTCTGATAACAGAACCCAGTTGGGATCCCAAAAAACCGAAGCATGGCTGCAAGCAGATGAGATTTGGCGCAGCAAATTCCATGACCAAACTCTAAAACCTCTGATGCCTTACAGGTAACTTTCTGTTCCCCTATATCCCCTGAGTGATGAATATCGTCTCGAACAAATTCATAAATTTTTTTAATCAAGGAAATTTTATCTTCCGTGCCTTTCTCTAATTCAAGACACTTATCAACAATTAATTTATTGTCATAATCTATAATTTCAGTCTTTTTGATGTAATCTTGAATATCATTACTCTCAGTACAGATCATCGAACTCATCCTATCAATAATTACTTGTCATATTATATAGCTGCAATCAAATACAAATTGACTACCTATTTTGGTTCAGTTTCAAAAAAATATGTTTTTCTGAGGTGACTTATAATTCAATTTTTATAAAATCTAAAACTATGGTATTTTTCAATATCTGAAGACATTAAGAAAATAGGGTATGTGTTTCTTAGTATTTTTTTGCATTTAATCGTGGGGTTATCGATAGGAAAAATATGGTCTTCAAAATATAGGGTTATCCGATAGCGATTTTTTAAAAGTGTTACATAGTCTATGGAATGATTATAAACGAATACACATAGGAACGCTTTACTGATGGCGTTTATTTTTGATGAGAAAACAAAATTCGCAGAAATACTCAAAATTTGCTTATAAAATTTTTAATATAATAATGTAAAAAATTAATTTTTATCCAGATAATTGTGCTACTTTTATTTTTATATTTATGTACTCGGTATGTTTAGCATATATACTGAGAAATTCAAGAAAATAATCAGAAAAAACATAGTTTCTTTTCTATACTATCCATTAATGGGTAAAGTTTGAATGATAGTTCAGCTGGAGGTTCTGTGTATTTGACGGGGTTCGACTTCCTTAATGACTTAGGAGGTTATCGAATATTTATCACATCCCCAATAGATTACACAGAACTTCTTTTTCAAGGGAATTTCTTAAATTAATTTTTCAGCTTTGTTGTTTAATCTAGAGTTCCCCTAATTCTTCTCTTTCCTTCGGATTTAAACAATGGACTGAGGCTTCTGCTAAGTCAGGTCCTCCCCGAAAATCATATTTTGTTTTACCTGTAATGAAACCGTCGAAGAGTCCCGTCTTTGGAGAATACTCGAAAAATGAATTTTCTCCTTGGGCAATGCCAATGATTGTGGTGTTGTCGAAGTCGGAGGTCAGAGTATACCGGCCTGTATTTGCATTAGAAACAGATAGCAACCAGACCTGTTTCGAAGTATCTTCGGTAATCCCGTCACTATTCAGAACGGTGGCGTATTTCTGGGTCACGTTGTAAGACATGTTAGTTCCCGCCCACTCAACCTCGCCTGTCGTAAGGGGTGAAGATGCGACTCTGCCATCAGCATAGAGAACATAGGGAATGGTTATATTATGCGTGCTTAGGTTGATATTACCTAACATGAGGTTACGTTTCTCACAAAGTATAACAATCTTAGCTGTACCGTCCTCGTCAACCTTGTCTATGTATCCAAGAAATCGTGTGGATGTTGTTTTCCCGCTTGCGGTGATTCTACCAGAAAACACATTTCCTTCCTGGTTATTTATCTGATAAATACTATTCTGGGCAGTTATCCACGTCCCTGTAAGATTAGGGCTAGCCGTTCTGTAATTTTGAGCTGTCGTTCCGTTACGAACTGCGAGAGCTGTCTGGGCAGTGACAACTCCCCCTGAACTGGTGAGCATCCTCGTTGAGAAAACGTCATCTGACTTGATGGTACCACTTCGGAAGAATGTAGTATTCCCATCATTTCCATAGCTAAAGAAATGTGTACCGTGTTTATCGTCAATGGCAAAGAACAAAGGAGAGTCGAAGATATCCTCCCCGATTGTAAACAGTCGGTCATGCTGAGTGACGTTGTAAACTATTCCTGAGTTGTTTGCATCAAATCCGCCGGACGCAGAGTTAGAGGTGATACCTGACACGGTTGTAAAAGTGCCGGTGATATTATATGGTACTTGCTTTAACCCGGTATCTGTCGCCTGGAGTTTAGGACTGACACAAGCCGCTGTGGCTGTTCCTACAATCATAAACATAACTACCAGAAAAAAGCACAACATAAGGGATTTTCTGTAAAATGTATTCATATATCAATCTCCTTATTTTGAATCACATTTTACAATTGTTTTAACTTTAGTTTCAAAGAAACGCGATTTTTGTCTTGATTTTCCTCAAAAACCATCATCAGCCGACCCTTTGATTATTCTTTCATTGTAGATCCTAAGTCTAAAATTCACTTTAAAAAGTCTATTGCTATCAATTACTTAAAAAAACTATTTATATATGTAGATCATAATCAACATATGGTATTTTTGAGAAAGAAACTGGTCAATGGCAAACCTTACTGGTACATAGTAGAGTCCGCCAGAGTTGATGGAAAGGTAAAAGCCATTTTTCAGGTTTATCTGGGTAGCGCAGAAAAAATACTTGAGATGAAAAGGCAATGTGAATCATTGCCCTATGATAAACTTAGGTCCTTTGAGTACGGCAAGCTTGCCGCACTTCTTCATGTGAATGAAGAACTTGGATTTATTGACATTGTTAACAAGCATACTGACAAAAAATCAATAGATGGATTGAGTGTTGGAGAATACCTCTTACTTGATGTGATCGGAAAAAGTCACGGCATTTTAAGTGAAAATGGGATTGAAGACTGGTTCAAAAAATCTCCTTTAGCTTTTATGTGGAACTTCCCACATAAATTAAATTGTCAGAATTTTTTGAATCAGATGAATTATGTTGACTTAGATACGATGAAAAAGATTGAAGATGACCTTTGCAGGGTTCTAGTAGGAAAGGGATTTACACCATCAATAATGTTTTTTGATGAATCAAATTGGTTTACATATGCCAACAATTATGATAATGAGAGCGAACTGCTACATAAAGGATATAACAAAAAGCATCGAAAAGACAAAAATCAAATATGTGTTTCGCTAGCTGTAAATGAGGACAACATACCTTTTATTCACGAAACATATCCTGGAAATGTTCCTGATTCGGAAGAATTCTCAGGCATTGTAGATAAAATCATAACTCGGCTGACTGAATTAAACATATGTTCGGAAGATCTTGTTCTTGTTTTTGATAAAGGGAACAACTCAAAGGATAACATTAAAAAGGTAGCTTCAAAAATGAGTTTTGTAGGAGCTGTGAAAGCAAATCAGGCTGAGGAGCTCCTTGATGTTCCGCTTTCCAAATATGAGTGTTTATATAAGAATTCGAAAGGTAACGAAATCTTTGGATACAGGACAAAACACCAGTTCTACGGAACAGAATTTACAACTGTGATTACTTACAACGAAGGAACTTACAAACTTCAAAAGAGCACTTATGAATCAAATAAATCAAGAATAATTGATCAACTGGAGGATCTGCGGAGAAGATTAGAAAGCAGTAAAGGAAAAGAAAGAAACAGGAGCAGCGTAGAAAATGAGGTTGCAGGAATTATTTTGAAAAAGTTCAGGAGCGTCATAAAATATGAAATAATTGAAGCTCCAGAAGGTAAGAAAAAACCTCAGTTGAGATTCTGGATTGATGAGGAGAATGAAAAAAAGTGTGAAAAAACATTTGGGAAGAATATCCTATTTACGGATAAGCAAAAGTGGCACACTAAAAAGATAGTGAAAACATATAACAGTAAAAGCCTTGTTGAAGATGATTTTAAACTGTTGAATGATCACTTGCTTGTTCCTGTAGGACCAGTATATCACCACAAGGATGAAAACATTAGAGTTCATGTATTTTTGGCTATGATTGGCCTACTTTTCTACAGATATTTGGCCTGGGAAACCAAAATATATGGTTTTTCTATGAAACAGCTCATTGAAAAACTGTCAGAGATTAAGATTGCGGTAATTCAGGAAAGAGAATCCAAAAAAAGCAAAATCATTGTTGAGGAAATGGACACAAAACAAGCATCTTTATTTTCTTTTCTGAACATGGAAAAATACCTTCCATCTTAAAAAATCGTTAATGGAAGGATTATTCATTTCTTAGGCATACACAAACAAAGCCGCAGGATAACGTAAAATCACT